>CP146203.1:641734-962602 GCA_039995105.1 Jonesiaceae bacterium BS-20 | reverse complement strand
CACGCAGCTTGGCGTCAATACCTACGTGGCTCCAAGCGCGTGCAAGGAGCCCGGGTACCAGCCGGACCCGCTGACGTACGATCACGTGTTTGACGACATCACACAGTTGGGCCAGATTTTCGATGCCCAAGATCGCGCCGCGGCATTGATTGCGTCCCAGCGCGGAGAACTTGAGACCGTCGCCCCGGATAACCGGGGACTGACTGCCCTGTGGTGGTCATCGGGCTCTAAGACCCCATTTGTGGGCGGCGGAATTGGCTCGGCCCAACTTGCGATGGATTCAGTAGGGCTCACCAACATTGCCGCGGGCATTGAAGATTCTTGGGGCTCGATGTCTTGGGAGAAAGTCATTGAGTCGGACCCCGACGTCATTGTTCTGGTGGATTCTGCTTGGGGCAGCACCGAGAAAAAGATTGGCGTGCTCAAGGACAACCCCGTGACTGCCCAACTGTCCGCGGTAGTCAACGAGCGTTACCTCGTGGTGCCTTTCCCGGCTACCGAGGCCGGGGTTCGTTCCGTGTCCGCCGCAACCGAACTTGCCCGAGAGCTGGCAGAGCTGGATCTGGACTCCCTTGGCCAAGCAGCCGCACCCAAGCAGAGCAACTAAGCATGACCACCCAAACGTTGACCTCACCTGAACGGGCTATCGCACCGAAGAGCCGCTTTGCCGGGCTTCTTGTGCTAGCGCTTGGCGCCCTTATTCTCAGCGTTGGACTTGCGGTGTCTATTGGCCCGGCAAGCCTCACCATGAGCGAAGTGTGGGGCTCAATCGCGGCCCACCTAAAGATCGACGGATTGTTGGGGCTGACCGAACCGGAGCAGCTACGCAGCGCTATGGTGTGGGAGCTGCGGCTGCCGCGCGTCCTCGTTGCGGCGATCGTTGGCGGCGGGCTCGCGCTGTGCGGGGTCATCATGCAATCTTTGACACGCAACCCCCTAGCAGACCCGTACCTGTTGGGATTATCCTCTGGGGCATCGTTAGGCGCCGTTGCGGTTCTTATCCTTGGTGTTGCCGTGGCATTGCCGTTTGCCGCCTTTGGTGGCGCGCTGCTGGCGCTCGTAGCGTCACTGGCCCTAGCGGGAGCCCTGGGCTCCCTATCCCCCACCCGCACGGTCCTGGCTGGCCTGGCGGTCAGCCAATTCTGCGCGGCCATCACGTCCTTTGTGATCTTCTGGTCCGCAACCGGAGACTCCTACCGGGAGATCCTGGCCTGGCTGCTTGGCTCGGTCAGCGGGGCAACTTGGAACTCGGTAGCAATCGTTGCCGTCGCGTTCTTGGTGGTCGGAATTCCGTTGCTCTTGAGCGCCAACGTGCTCGACGCATTTACCTTTGGGGAAACCTCCGCACATACCCTTGGCCTGAACGTGAGCCGGTGGCGGTGGGGACTACTCGGCGCCGTGGCGCTTCTGACCGGCGCGCTGGTCTCCGTTAGCGGGTCCATCGGTTTTATTGGGTTGATCATTCCTCACGCGGTCCGGGCCTTAGTAGGTTCTGGCCACCGCCGGCTGCTACCACTATCTGTGGCGCTTGGCGCAATCTTCCTCATCTGGGCGGATACTCTGGCTCGCACCATCTTCTCTCCCCGTGAGCTGCCAGTCGGTGTCATCACCGCGGCTATTGGGGCACCCCTGTTCGCCTTTGTTCTGTGGAAGGGACGGCGCAACCTGTCATGAGTAACCAATCAACTGCCAGTGCTCCAACGGCGCACTCGTCAACTGCGGGTATTCCGAGTGCGGAAGGTCTAGCTGCGCGTGCTCCAAGCGCGGAAGGTCCAGCTGTGTCTGTTCCAAGTGCGGGTGCTTCAACCACCCCGCACACCATTTTGCACGCCCCAGCTACGCATACTTCCCCGGCGACCGTGGCCGAGCGGACTAACAGGGTCGGACAGACCACCGAATCTGAGAAGACCGACGATGCCGGTAGACATCTTGCCTCTGGCCTGAGCGCCACGGATGTCTCCTGGGATATTGCCGGTAAGCAAATCCTAGATTCCATCACCCAAGAGTTCCCTACCGGTTCCGTTACTGGCCTGTTGGGTCCCAACGGGAGCGGTAAGTCTTCCCTGCTCAAGATCATGGCGCAGGTCATGACAGCCTCAGGTGGCCGGGTAACGCATGCGGGCAAGGATTTGGGTCAGATTGACCGCAGGCAGCGGGCCCGCCTGATTGGTTTGGTTGAGCAGGACAGTGCCGCCGACCGCAGCATCACGGTGCTGGATTCTGCACTGTTGGGGCGCATCCCGCACCGCTCGCTGTTCGCTGGGCCTAGCAGGCGCGACCTTGAGATTACCCACGATGCTCTTGACCAAGTAGGGATTTCCGATTTTGCCGGCCGCGAGTTGAGTTCACTGTCAGGTGGCGAGCGTCAGCGCGCGCACATTGCCCGAGCGCTGACGCAACAACCAGAGATCTTGCTCGTTGATGAGCCCACCAATCACCTAGACATTGCCGCCCAACTCCAGATTCTTGGCCTACTTGAGAAACTGGCCGCAAACGGCACTACTGTGGTCACCGCTCTGCATGATCTGACCTTGGCCGCCGCCCACTGCGACCAGTTGGTTCTCCTGAGTCACGGTGAGGTAGTGGCATCAGGACCAACCGAGCGAGTACTCACCCCCAGCACCATTGAAGCGGTCTTTGGGGTCAAGGCCGTGGTGCTGACCAATCCCATCACCGGGCGGCCGCTGCCTGCATTTGGGTAGGACTCATGCCGGAGCGGCAAGGCCGCAAAACTGACTGTCACAGGGGCAAGATAGATTATTTGTAGTGCCCATTTCTGCCGCTATTGGTTTACGAGGTTCCGGCACCTTAAGCCTCTGGCACCCCCAGAAAGCCCAGCAAGCCCCGCAAGCCCAGCAAGCCCAGCAAGCCCAGCAAGCCCAGCAAGCCCAGCAAGCCCAGCAAGCCCAGCAAGCCCAGCAAGCCCAGGCTAGTTTGCCAGAATCTCTTGCAGTTCGAACGAATGTACTATAAAATAGTTATAAGAAGAGCATCACTATCATCCTGATTTGCTACGACCGAGACATTGCAGTCTTGTCCGGATCTCATCAGTGTTCGTTACCAGCGACGCCCGTAAATACTCTTTGTTTCGAGGTGAAGTCATGTCAACCAGTTCAGAACCTACCGCGAGTGTGTCATCCGCGGGCAGTCAAGAACGCGTGGCCACTTTGATAAACCAAGTTGCGGATGAGCTTCTCCAAACACTTCAGAAAAATGCACAATATCCAGATTTACCAAATGAGTTGTCTTTTAACTTTCTAAGAGGGATTGAGGCAAAAGCCCTCACCGAAGCGGAGAGGGAAAGCCTGAAACAAGAACAGGCTGCTGACCGAAGACTCACGGCAATGCTGGATCAACTCGTCAACGCAGTGGAATCCCGCAAGGCTAAGTTACTCCGCAAAGGCGAAGCATTGTTCTCGCTGTTGCCCAAACCTGGAATCAAGTCGTTTGCAGAAGAGCGCAGCAGGGATTCTGGCAAGAGTTTTGGAAAGGCAACACGTGAGCTCAGCACCGCCCGGGCCTTAGCGGCCGTTCCTGCTGCACAAGACTCTCTAGACCAAGGAACCATTTCGACCGGACATGTTGAGGTTCTAGCACGAGCCTTAGCCACCGACAAACGCAACGGATCCAAAGAACTCTCACCTGATGAGCAAGCCTATGTAACCGGATTAGCAGAAGGTCGCACCGAGTCGGACTACAACGCTGTCTTGACGCAGTTTCTCGCTGGAAGAAATCCCTTAGCGGCTGATGCTGGTTTAGTTGAAGCCCGGCGCAGAAGGTTTTTCAACATCTCGTACACTCCTCAGGGCGCACATTTCAAAGGGTTCATTGACGCCGTCTCAGCCCAGTCCCTACGCACTGCTCTAGATGCAGCAAGCGACAGACCAGACGCGGATGACCAACGCACTTTGACGCAGCGCAGCGCTGACGCTTTAGTTAAATTAGCGGAGACAGTGCTCGATGGTGGAAGTCTCAAGACTGGCGCTAACGTACGTCCCCACGTAAGCCTTGTGATGACTGAGAGCACCTTCATTCAGGCATCCAAAGAACTGGCACGCCGTAAGAAGTTGGCTCTTATCCAAACACAGATGCGGAATTTCTCTCATCACCAACCCGATGCCACCGCAACGAAATCCTCTTCCACTTCCGACTTCAATCCTGGCACTGCCGCCGGCTCAGACGCTCCGTCTTCTTCCGGGGCCAATATCGGCACTGCTTCCGACTCAGACGCTGTCTCTCCTTCCGGGCCCAAAAACGGTACTGCTGCCGCCTCAGATGCCAACTCTCCTGCCAGACAGACGAGTAGTTCCGGGTCCAGCCCCAACAGCTCCTCAGGCACCACAGGCACCCCAGCGAATAGCAATACCGCGCTGGGATCATCAACATTCGGCTCAGCAATAAATCGTCCAGAACAGCCCTTTGATCCAGCGCTGTTGGAACCAATTCCCATGGAGCCCGCAGAGTATCTAGATGGGAATCCTGTTCCGCTGACGGAGCTTGAACGGATTCTTTGCGACTGCGAGATTACCCGAGCGGTGCTCAATGCTGAGGGACTCATCATGAATCTTGGCCGCACAACTCGGCTCTACACGAAGGAACACCGTCACGCGATCATTGCTAGGGATCGAACGTGCAGATTCCAAGGCTGCACCAGTCTGCCGAGCCGCGCCGAAATCCATCACATCGATTGGTGGGAACGGGACAACGGTGAGACTTCTTTAGAAAATGGCGTACTTGTTTGCAAACGGCACCACACCGAGATCCACGAGGGCACCCTCGAAGTCATCAAGGACGGATTTGGATTGCCCAGCATCGTTGTTACTGGGTCCACCTCAGCATCTGTCCGGAGCCAGCCGCGAGCGCTTTCCGCATTCCCCGATCCACCTCAAGTTACAAGTCCAGCCACGCAACGTTTGGTCACGCAGAGTTCACAGGGCTCTGACCCGTGCGCGTCTCCAACGGCAATTCAAGGTTCGGAAGACGCGGACCCGGGCGCGCCACTTGCGGTCACGCAAAATTTGGGTCCAGCAGATCAAGTTCCATCTGATTTGATTCCGGGGAATTCATCAAGACTCAGAAGTAAATATCCAAGGAATCAGAATCAGCCGCATCCCTCTGGGCAACGCGACAACTTCCACCCATCCAGTACGCGCCGGCGTGATATTGGCGCTGGTGCCAGCGGGAAAGCTGCTAAGCGAGAACCCGCCACCCTGTTCGATTCATGACGACACCAAATCCGCGCGGTCAGGTGCTCCAGCTTGGCAAAGCCGCGCGAATAGACCCACGACGGCAGCAACCGCAGTTAGGCAAGAGCTGGCGCTGACGGCAAAGGGCAAGGCGGCGCGATTAGACTCACAGCGGCAGCAAGCTAGCACGGGGAGTCACACAACTACGGCAATAGACCGCTGTCCGATTGCTTTCAGGGCCAGGACAACTTTCTAGTCAGATATCGGTCCAGCTACCCTCGCCGACGGCAGCAACCGCAGTTAGGCAAGAACTGGTGCTGACAGCGCGTAACACAACTCAGGACCGAGGACTTCAGCAAGGAACTCAGTTTGGCAAAAAGTGGAGTTGCAAACGGTTCTCAGCCAAGAACATGTATGCGCTGCCCACGTCTAGTTAATCCGAAAGCCACCAATCCTAGTTTCGGATCGGAACGCTCCGCCATACCGGATCTGCTTGGAAGCGTTTGCTGTCCCCTTCACATCCGTCATATGCACCTTTGCCTGAACCGTGTAGTAACGAATATCTGTGGGTGGCCCGGTGGTCACGGCCCCGAGAATCTTGCCAAGGAAACCACCACCCACTGCTTCAGGTTCAACTAACGCAGATTTCTCGGCGGTGTCATACGGCAGCGGCATCAAGACCTCTAACGTGCGTGTCTCACCGGGAGCCAATTCGATGACCTCAACAGAGTCCCACGTATAGTCCAACCTAGCGCCATGTTGACTCGTAGTATTGCTGTTATTGTCTTCTTGCTCGGGAACATCCTGCATTCGGAACGAGATCGATTCAACCGTACGGGGTTCCTCTTTATGTCCCGTCAGTGAAACCGTGATAGCCAGTTGGGCATCTTCCCAAGTAAAGCTCTTGGGTAATTCGAGTTTCGCCCCAACTCCTCCGCCTCCGCCAAATGCACGCTTGATACTTCCAAACAGTCCCATGTCATTACCTCTCCATTGCGGTACCACATGCGTATTGTTGCGCCTGTAAGTTCCTCGAGGAGGGTATTTAGTATTACAAAGCGCTCAACCTTGTCTTATCAGGATAGGAACAACGATTACAGTCACCTTAAACAGAGGAAGAACACCCCAGAAGCCCTAACCGCCCCGAGGCCTTTTGAACGCACTTAAACGCTCTGGAACGCGCTGGAACGCGCTGGAACGCGCTTAAACACTTAAACGCTGTGGAGATTGTGGCTATCACTCGACGTCAGAGCCCGAAGCCCGTTGTTCCCGAGAGTTTCCACGGAGGTACTTGATCAACGCGGCAACGACGAGGGCTGCAATACCCAAAACAATGATGCCGAGCACTATAACTACCGCTAGAAAAATATAGTCATAACTCGCAGAAACCATTTCAACACTTCCTTGTGTCTTGATCTTAAGTATTCCTTCACACCTTAGTTGACTGCTGCCTTAGAAGTTAGACCCTATCTGCGTCGTTACAGTCCTTCGAATACGCGCCAGCGGTCGCCTGACAGCTATGAAACTGCGGACCGGTGTCAGATGACCGCTGAAATGCGCATCTGCTGTTGCATGCAAGGAAGGGAACTACTGGCCCGCGTCGGCGTAACCCCTGGCATAGGCCTCGGCGGTGCCTTGGGAAAACATGTCCGTCTCACCAAGTCGCACAAGCGCCTTCGCACCGGCGCCGTGACTATTTGGGGGTAAGACCAGGTGGTCCATGCCGCGCACGGCGGCGAGCGGCTTGCCCGCGGTTTTGCCCTTGAGCAGCTCGGTTGCTGCAGCAAGTTCATCGGCTACAGCCGTGACCGTGACGTTGAGTTCCTTGCCCGCGGTGTCAGTCTGTCCGCGCAGGTCATCAAGCGGTTCTATCCCGGCACACCCAATGGCAATGTCGGTTAGGCCTGCACGCCAAGGGCGGCCAGACGTATCGGTGATGATGACCGCGACGTTTAGCCCGGTGTGCTGGAAAATCTCCTGGCGGATTGCCGCAGCTGTGGCATCGGGATCCTTAGGCAGTAACAGGACCGTTCCATCGCGAGTATTTGAGGCATCGACTCCGGCCGCGGCCATGACTAATCCAAGCCTATTCTCGACAATGCGCAGCGGCGGGCCATCGGGACGAGTCCGGGTGGCAACCACCCGCACCGTCTCATCCGTGATGGCCTGCTCGCGGTCTTGGGCACGCACAATACGGCCCTGCGCCTTAGAAACAATCTTGGACGTAACCGAGACAATGTCCCCGCTTGCAAGCGCTGGGAACGCCTCCAAGATGAGCCGAGGCAGGTTGTCACCGGCCTGAACCTCAGGTACCCCATCCGGGGCCCACATAGTAATCATTTGTTAGTGCGCAGTTTTCTAGCGAGAGAGCTTGGGCAGCACGTCCCGGCCAAAGACCTCAATCCATTCCTTCTGATTGCGGCCCACGTTGTGCAGGTAGATGCGATCAAAACCAAGGTCCACGTACTTTTGGATCTCGGCACGGTGCTTATCCGGGTCCGAGGAAATAACCATGCGGCCGTTGAAGTCCTCGGGGCGTACCAGCTTTGCTATCTGCTCAAACTCAAACGGCGAGCGAATATCCGCCTTGGGGAACTTCATTCCCCCGTTAGGCCACTCAACCATTGCGTTGGTCAACGCCTCTTCATCGGTTGGCGCCCAGGACATGTGCAACTGAAGCACCTTTGGCATGGTGTCCGGGTCCTTACCTGCCTCGCGTGCGCCGTCAGCAAACTTGCCAAACAGCATCTCAATTTTCTCCTGAGGTGCGCCAACCGTGATCAGCCCGTCGACGTTGCGGCCCGCCCGCTTAGCGGTCACCGGTCCAGCGGTTGCCACAAGGATTTCAGGAGCTACCTCGGGCATGGTCCACAGCCGAGTGGATTCCATCTTGTAGAACTTGCCCTCATGCTTGACATCGCGTCCCGCAATCGAGGCGGCGAACAATTTCTTGATCATGTCGATCGCCTCGAACATGCGGTTGATTCGCTCGGGAGCTTCTGGCCAGTATTGACCGGTGATGTGCTCATTGAGCGCCTCACCTGAACCGAGACCCAGCCAGTGCCGGCCCGGATACATCGCGGCAAGGGTTGCCGATGCCTGGGCCACCATCGCTGGGTGCCACCGGAACGTCGGGGCAGTTACGCCCGGCCCAATATCACCCTTTGTGCGCTCACCGAGGGCCGAGAGTACGTTCCAGACAAAGGGGCTCTGCCCCTGTTGCGGGGTCCAAGGCTGAAAGTGATCAGCCGCCATAACCCCGCTAAAACCGTGCTTTTCAGCCAGTTCACTGTATTCCACCGCGTCCGTGGGGTGGAACTGCTCCAACATTGCTGCGTATCCAATGGTCAATGACATAGCCCAACCCTATCGTCCGCCATGACCAATAGCACTGCCTCAACGGTGAAACACGGCCAGCCCCGAGCGAAATATGTGGAAGAATTGGTGCCCATGAGTGCCTTTGAAGAAAACACCTCCTCAAACCCGTCCCCTACCCCCCAAGCGATTCAGGTCAACACCTTGCCAGACCGGGTATCCCTGGACGGTCTTGAGGACCAGTGGAACGAGACCTGGAACGAGCGGTCAACCTACGCCTTCGATGCAAACACCACCCGCGACCAGGTCTATTCAATTGACACCCCACCGCCAACGGTCTCCGGTTCCCTGCACGTAGGGCACGTATTTTCCTACACCCACACCGATGTGGTGGCTCGTTACAAGCGCATGACCGGCATGGACGTCTTCTACCCAATGGGTTGGGATGACAACGGCCTGCCAACCGAACGCCGGGTACAAAACTATTACGGCGTGCGCTGCGACACCTCGTTGCCGTACGTTGCAGACTTTGTTCCACCATTTGAGGGCGCCGAGGGCAAGTCGGTTCGCGCCGCGGACCAGATCCCAATCTCGCGCAAAAACTTTGTTGAGCTGTGCGAGCGCCTGACCCACGAGGATGAGAAGCAGTTTGAAAAGCTGTGGCGTCACCTTGGCCTGTCCGTGGACTGGTCCCACACCTACCAAACCATTGGCAAGAACGCCCAGGCCGTTGCCCAGACCGCATTCCTGCGCAACTTGGCCCGCGGCGAGGCCTACCAGGCGGAGGCACCAGGCCTGTGGGACGTGACGTTCCAGACCGCCGTTGCCCAGGCAGAACTTGAGGCCCGTGACTACCCGGGGCACTTCCACAAGGTCAACTTCCACGCACCCGATGGCACCGCCATCCAGATCGAGACCACGCGTCCAGAGCTACTAGCCGCGTGTGTGGCACTGATTGCCCACCCGGATGACGAGCGCTACCAGCACCTCTTTGGCACCACGGTAACTTCCCCGCTCTTTGGGGTTGAGGTACCTGTTCTCGCACACCACCTGGCCGAGCCAGACAAGGGTGCGGGCATTGCCATGTGCTGTACCTTTGGTGACCTGACCGACGTCCAGTGGTGGCGCGAGCTGCAACTGCCAACCCGGTCAATCATCCGCCGTGACGGCCGCATTATCTCAGAGACCCCTGAATGGCTCACAACCGAGTCCGGCCGCGAGCTGTTCGAACAGATCGCAACCAAGACCACGTTCAGTGCCCGCGCCGCAATCGTTGACGCATTGCGCGAGTCCGGCGATCTTGACGGCGAGCCAGAAGCGGTTAACCGTAAGACCAACTTCTTTGAAAAGGGCGACCGCCCACTCGAGATTGTGACGTCACGTCAGTGGTACATCCGCAATGGTGGCCGTGA
Source organism: Jonesiaceae bacterium BS-20 (assembly GCA_039995105.1). Taxonomy (GTDB): domain Bacteria; phylum Actinomycetota; class Actinomycetes; order Actinomycetales; family Cellulomonadaceae. Next base: position 952,689 of record CP146203.1, on the reverse strand, counting down.
CTGGGACCAGCGTGAACTACGCAAGGAACTCCTTGCCCGCGGTGACGAGCTCGACTTCAACCCCGACTTCATGAAGGTGCGCTACGCCAACTGGGTCTCCGGACTCAACGGCGACTGGCTGGTCTCCCGCCAGCGCTTCTTTGGTGTGCCATTCCCAATTTGGTACCCAATCGATGCTGATGGTGAGACGCAGTGGGACTCCCCACTGGTTCCGGATGAATCCCTGCTGCCGCTGGACCCATCAACCGATACCCCCGCGGGATACACCGAAGACCAGCGCGGTCAGGCCGGCGGCTTCATCGGTGACCCAGACATCATGGACACCTGGGCAACCTCGTCACTGAGCCCGCAGATCGCCGGTGGTTGGCTCAGCGACCCTGAACTGTTCTCCAAGGTGTTCCCAATGGACCTGCGCCCACAGGGCCAGGACATTATCCGCACCTGGCTGTTCTCAACCGTGGTTCGTTCCCACCTCGAGCACAATCAACTGCCGTGGAAGCACTCGGCCATCTCCGGTTGGATCCTTGACCCAGACCGCAAGAAGATGTCCAAGTCCAAGGGCAACACGGTGACCCCAATGGGTCTGCTTGAGGACCACGGCTCGGACGCAGTCCGGTATTGGGCGGCATCGGCCCGCCTGGGAACAGACGCCGCATTTGAGGTTGGCCAGATGAAGATTGGCCGCCGCTTGGCCATCAAGGTGCTCAACGCCTCCAAGTTTGCGCTGTCCTTTGCTGAGGGAAGCGACATCACCCTTGACCCAGCCCTAGTAACCGAGCCGATTGACCGCGCCATGCTTGCCGGTCTGGCCGATGTCATTGACACCGCAACCAAAGAATTTGAGCGATACGACCACACCCGCGCCCTCGAGGTCACCGAGACGTTCTTCTGGGCGTTCTGTGACGACTACCTCGAGTTGGTTAAGGACCGCGCATACGCCGACGGTGCAACCGAGGTTGGCTCCGAGGCAGTTTCAGCACGGGTGGCTCTGCTCCTTGCCCTCGATTCACTCCTGCGCCTGTTCGCACCGGTTCTGCCGTTTGCGACGGAAGAGGTTTGGTCCTGGTGGCACGAGGAATCAATCCACAACGCCCCATGGCCTACCTCGCAAGCGTTGCGCGAGGGCGCCAAGGGCGCCCAGTTGAGTGGGCTTTCCGATGCCGGCCACGCGTTAGCGGTGCTGCGCAAGTTGAAGTCAGAGGCCAAGGTTTCCATGAAGACACCAATTCTGGCGGCCGAGGTTCAGTTGCTCGAGACCAGCGTTTCTGCCGTGACCGAGGCGCTCCAAGACATCAAGGCCGCGGGCCGCGTGACCGGTGACATTACGCTGGTCCCGGTTGCTACAACCGAAGATGACTCACACGGCGGATTGACCGTGCTCAGCCACGAACTTGGCGAGCCACCGGTCAAAGCACCACGTAACAAATAAGACCACGTAGCAAATGTATGAGTCACCAGTGGCGCGGCGCTAGAAGTAAGCGCCGCGCCACTGTGGCATCGTGAAGCAAAGAGCAAAACCAGTCGTTTTGCTCCTCTAGGTTGACTCCACCCCGGAGGGTGACATGAAGGAATTTACGGCCCCGTCGCTAATCGACGTCCCCGAGACCACATCTATTAATGACCTGCTCGCAACGCGAGTGCAAACCAAAGGCTCCGCACCGCTATTTGAGCGCCAGACGGGACTTGGTAACCACTGGGTTCCAATCACCGCCCAGTCATTCCAGGACCAGGTGCACGACCTGGCCAAGGGACTCATTGCCAGCGGCATTGAGGTTGGCGACCGCGTAGCCATCATGAGCCGCACCCGGTACGAGTGGACCCTGCTGGACTTTGCCATCTGGGCCATTGGTGGTGTTCCGGTACCCGTTTATGAAACCAGTTCCTCCGACCAAGTCCAGTGGATACTGTCCGACTCCGCAACGGTCATGGCATTTGTAGAAACCGCAGGCCACGCCGCGGTTGTCCAAGAGGCCGGCGCGAACATCCCTACGCTGCGTGAGACGCTTATCATCGATGAGGACGCCCTCGACAACCTGCGAGCACGCGGCAAAGACGTTGACCTGCAGCTAGTCCTGGACCGTTCCGAGGCTGTGACCGGGCCGGATCTTGCAACTATCATTTACACCTCCGGAACCACGGGCCGCCCCAAGGGTGCGGAGCTAACGCACTGGAACTTTGTGTTCCTGACCCGTAACGGCTTCAATGATCTGCCCGAGGTCTGCGGCGAGGGCAAGCGCACGCTGCTATTCATGCCGCTGGCGCACGTATTTGCGCGGTTCGTTCAGGTCCTGTGTGTCACCTCCGGCGCAGTCATGGGACACACACCCGACACCCGCAACCTCCTGCCCGACCTTGACTCGTTCAAACCCACCTTCTTGCTTGCCGTGCCGCGCGTCTTTGAGAAGGTTTACAACTCCTCGGAGCAAAAGGCCGGATCCGGATTCAAACTCAAGCTATTCCGCTGGGCCGCTAAGGTGTCCATTGAGACCTCACGGTCATGGGAATCGGGTAAGCCAACGCCGTTCAGTCTCAAGGTTTCCCACAAGATCGCTTCCGTGTTGATCTACAACAAGCTCCGGGCAGCCCTTGGTGGCGCAGCAGAGTTTGCGATCTCTGGTGGTGCGCCACTGGGTGCCCGCTTGGGTCACTTCTACCGCGGCATTGGCCTGACCATCCTCGAAGGCTACGGCTTGACCGAGGCCTGCGCCCCAACCGCCGTTAACCGTCCCGGGCTCATTAAGATTGGCACCGTGGGCCCCGCGTTTGCCGGCACCTCGATGCGCATTGACACCGACGGTGAGATTTTAGTTGCCGGTGGCCACATCTTCCGCGGCTACCACAACAACCCGCAGGCTACCGCCGAGGCGATCCAGGATGGTTGGTTCCACACCGGCGACCTAGGCACCATGGACGCCGACGGTTACCTGAAGATCACGGGCCGCAAGAAGGAAATCATTGTCACCGCCGGTGGCAAGAACGTGGCACCTGCTGAACTGGAGGACCGCCTGCGTGGCCACCCCATAGTTTCTCAGGTCGTAGTGGTTGGCGACCAGCGCCCATTCATTGGAGCGCTCATCACCCTCGACGAGGAGATGCTGCCCGGCTGGCTCAAGGCCCGCGGTCTACCACCCATGGATGTGGCCACTGCTGCCGCCAATCAAGAGGTGTTGACCGCCCTTGACCGCGCCGTAAACCGTGCGAATGAGTCGGTCTCCCGTGCCGAATCAATCCGTAAGTTCGAGGTCTTGACCACGGACTTCAGCGAATCAAATGGTTACCTGACCCCTTCCCTAAAGGTGAAGCGCGCCTTGGTTCTCAAGGACTTCGCCCCCACCATTGACCACCTCTACGGCGGGCCCGTAGCCAAAGATCAGTAGCAACCGGATAAGAGAAACTGATCAGTAATATTAACTGTGCCTCGGTCCTAGCGATTGCTCGGACCGAGGCACAGCACTGTCAGGTGCACAGTACTTACGGGAGCGCTGTGCAAGCCAAGTCGCGGCACTTTCTAAGGCGCTGCTCAAGCACCAAATGCGGGCGGTAGGCAGCCAACGGCTGGCTGTGGGTGGCAAGCATAGACTTCCGGCCGCAGGCTTCAAGTGGCCAACGGCTAGCGGTAGGAGGCCAACGGCAGGCGACAGGCGGCCAACGGCTAGCGGTAGGAGGCCAACGGCAGGCGACAGGCGGCAAACAACGGGTCACCAACGACAGGCGGCAGAATTGTTCTGAATACAGCGCTGTCCGCCATGTGGAATCAACCACTATGAGCGGTTCTGACTATTAATACATCAGCCTGCATATGTATGATATTTGCAGGAAGTTTTACACCAACTCGCGGGAGACCCCAACATGTTTAAGTCAAAGTCAGCTACCTTTGCCGCCGTTATAGCCGCAGGCGCACTCGTGCTTGCCGGATGCTCATCAACCGACACCCAGGAAAATGAAGACGGCATTGCGCTGATCTCCCAGGGCAGCCTCAGCATCTGCACCAACCCACCGTTTGAGCCATTTGAGTACAAGGACGGCGACGACATCGTGGGCATCGACATTGACCTCATGGCCGAGGTAGCCAAGGACCTGAACCTCGAGCTCAAGATCGTTGAAGCAGCCTTTGACGCCATGGAATCCGGAGCTGCACTTGAGTCCTCACAGTGCGACGTTATTGCAACGGGCATGACCATCACCCCGGAACGCCAAGAGAAGTTCACCTTCTCCGACCCGTACTATGACGCTAACCAGGGTGTCCTTGTAAAGACCGGAACCGAAGTTTCCGAGCTGAGCGACCTTGCGGATCTCAAGGTTGCCGTGCAGGTTGCTACAACCGGAGCAACCCTGGCTGAGGAACAGGGCTTTGACTCCGTTATCTTCGAAGACATGGGCCTTGTAGCGCAAAGCGTTGAGACGGGTCAGGCTGATGTAGCCCTCGCGGACATCGGACTGCTGCGCGTGTACGAGTCAGACACCCTCTCCGTAGCCTTCACCCACGAGACCAACGAGAAGTACGGCTTCGGTGTCAAGAAGGGCAACGACAAGCTTGCGCAGGCAATCAACGCCACCCTCAAGCGTGTTCAGAGCGATGACACCTACGACAACATCATCACCGCTCACACCACAGCGAACTAGTCACAGCGTGTAGGCGTGGGAGTGGGGGCCGGTCCCGCACTCCCACGCTTGTGCTGTGCCCTAGTCGGTACTCTTGTGCTAATCCTGTGCCCCATTTGGCACTCTTGCACTTACACTTCTATTAGTGCATCAGACCCATTAGCTTCAGTTCAGCCCCCCCAAATTTCTACTTCTCCACCGTCCCGCACAGAATAGGTAATCATGTCTGCAGATGATGCAACCGTTGAAGAGAACAGGAATTCCCTGCACACTTCAAAGCGGAGCATGAGTCCACGCAAACGAGCCCGGATCTCGCAAGCCATCCAATATGCGGTCCTAGCCGTTGCAGTCATCGTCATCATTTTGGTGGCCGACTGGGAACGTATCAAGACCAACCTGTTCAACGTTGACGTTGCCAAAGATCTACTGCCGCAACTACCTGCTGCCGGTCTGAACACGATCAAGTACACTGCAGCAGCGTTTGCGATTGGCCTCAGTGTTGGTGTGCTTCTAGCACTCATGCGCCTGTCATCGGTTGTCTTATACCGGTGGATTGCCACCATCTACGTGGAGTTCTTCCGCGGGATTCCCGCCCTGCTCGTGGTATTCACCGTTGGCTTTGCCATTCCGGTGGCCTTCGGAGTGCGCATTGACTCCATCACACTCAAGGCGGCAATCGCGCTGGGTATTGTCTCATCCGCGTACATTGCGGAGGTACTACGAGCCGGCATCCAAGCCGTGCCCAAGGGGCAGATCGAGGCCGCCCGGTCGCTTGGAATGTCCAGCACGCGCACGACCATCACGGTCATCTTGCCACAGGCCTTCCGTATCATCCTGCCGCCAATGACCAACGAGCTTATCTTGCTTACCAAAGACTCCTCACTCATTTACCTGCTTGGTCTGAGCGCGGCAAACTATGACCTGACCAAGATTGGCCGTGACGCGTTGAACTCCGGCGCCGGCGGGCTGACCGGTCTGTTTGTCGTTGGTGGCGCCTACCTGTGCATCACAATTCCACTGGGTTTCTTGGCCCGTTACCTTGAGAAGAAAACTGGCGAAGGAGCGCGACGATGAGCGTTGTCACCATTACTGATCTCCACAAGTCCTACGGTGACCGTGAGGTCCTCAAGGGAATTGACCTGACTATCTCCCAAGGTGAGGTACTCTGCGTCATTGGCCCGTCGGGATCAGGTAAGTCCACTCTCCTACGCTGCGTGAACCAGTTGGAAGAGGCTACCTCGGGAACTATCGTTGTCCTGGGTGACACCGTGACCGATCCTGACGTTGACATCGACACCGTACGCTCAAACGTGGGGATGGTCTTCCAGTCTTTTAACCTGTTCTCGCACATGAACGTGTTGGAGAACTGCACCATCGCGCAACGCAAGGTGCTGGGACGTTCCAAGGCGCAAGCTCAGGAGATCGCTCTTAAAAACCTCACCCACGTTGGACTGGGCGACCGTGCCCACGCTCACCCCAGTCAACTCTCCGGTGGCCAGCAGCAGCGCGTCGCAATTGCCCGCGCGCTCAGCATGAACCCTGCGCTCATGCTGTTCGATGAGCCAACCTCGGCACTCGACCCAGAACTTGTTGGTGAAGTGCTCCAGGTCATGCGTGACCTCGCTAATGACGGCATGACCATGATGGTGGTAACCCACGAGATGGCTTTTGCCCGCGACGTTGCTGACCGCGTGATTTTCATGGATGACGGCAAGGTCCTTGAACAGGGTCCCGCAGCCCAGGTGATTAACTCCCCCACCGAAGAGCGCACCAAGCAGTTCCTCAAGCGCGTGCTGGACCCAACACACGTTAGCAACGAGAACTAGCAACTTAACTCTAAAACCTCTGCTAATTCCGGCACTCTAGCGTTTGTAATCAATCCACCTAACGACTACCCAAATGTAAAGCACCATTAACTTATTGTTAATGGTGCTTTACATTTGTGGCATGTTGCAGAAAACAATTCGGCCCAGAATCATCACATTGATTGTGCTCATCTTTATGGGTTCCGGTTTAGGAGTACTTGCTGCAATATCTAGCGATCAATCACAACTTAATGCTGGTCTCATCGGTGCCGGCGTTGGCTGCGCAACCGCACTTGTCGCATACATGCACCTTATTTTCCGAACACTTTTTGGTCGAGTCCCCGAGTCGCAAACTAAGGAACTAGCCGCAGATTCAGTTGAACGCGATGTCTTTCGGCGAGCTGGCGAACGGGCGCTTCCCGATATTTTCAGTATTGTTCTTGGTGCTGCCCTACTTGCAGCATTTCTTCCAGATGGCTTGCTGCTGCGCTGGACACCGGTTGCTGTTGCGCTCGGCGTAGTTTTTGTCTTCGCCGCACGTGCCTTTACCGAGTGGAAACAGCTGGTGGGCAAGCCATGAAAAACACGGTCCGTCTGCGGCGGACCGAACTTGGCATGACACAGCTTGATCTTGCTGACCGATTAGGAGTCTCACGTCAAACGATCATTTCAATAGAACGGGAACGCTACGACCCAAGTCTGCCCTTGGCGTTCAGACTTGCCGCAACCCTTCAGACTACGATTGAAGGTTTGTTCACTCCTAACGGCACTGACCTAACGGACTAATTACTGGGCATGGAGGCCACAATGATTTTTGGATGGATTCTCATAATTTTGTCGATCTTCGTTGTCACAACGACTCTCCTGGCGGCCAATGGGAAAATTGCACCCAACGGTCTCCTGGGAATCCGCACGCCGGCCACGCAGCGTGGAGAGTCCCAATGGCGCAAAGCTCACCTTGTGGCGTCTTGGCTGCTCATCCCTAGTTGCACGGTAGCCAGCATCGTCGGCATTGTATTTATCGGCAAGAATACCAGCGACACTGTAGGCCAGATTGCCCTTTTGGCGTTCCTAGTACTTGCAGGAATTTCGGCGATTCTGGCCGACCGTGCAGCTCGAGCAGTACAGACACCCTGACCTGGCAGTAGTAGGAGTCGTGTGGCACTACCGACAGGTTGCCCCAAGACATTGGAAAATCCCGCCACCTGGCAATTGACTGCCCCGCCGAGTTTGGTATTTCAAGGCCGAGATACCCAGTTCATTCCGGTAATCTCGGGGACGATCCGGCAAACTCGCGGGGCCCAAACTCGCGGGGGCCTAATTCGCGTGATCCAAACTCGGGGTCGAAAGCATTGTTACATGGAAAGGGCTGCACTAGTTTCAACTAATGCAGCCCTTCCTTTCTGGTTCTCAGGCGCTCACGCCTAGATTCAATTGTAAGTATCGAGTGGGCGAGTTTCCCCGTACTCGGCGGCTATGCGCTTGTGGTGACGGATTACTTCGCTGACAATAAACTCACGGAACTGTCCAGCGAACTCGGGGTCAAGCCCGCTCGACTCTGCAATTGCAGTCAACCTGGTAATCTGCTCTTGCTCACGGACAGGGTCCGCAGCAGTAACTCCCCCTTGCGCCTTGAGTTCACCCACGCGGTGGGTGCACTTAAACCGCTCAGACAGCAAATAGATCAGGGCGCTGTCAATGTTGTCAATCGACCCACGCAACCGCAAGATCTCTTGGCGGATCTCAGGGTTGGCGGTCGGGTCGCTCGGCGCCTCGGGGCTAATTTCAGCGGTCATTCGAGTTAGGCACTCTTTTCACGGGGTAGTTTCTTTTTCAGTTCAATCATATGCTTAGACGCCTTGTTCACTACCTCATCAGTAATGATGACCTTGGCTACGTCAGCGCGGCTAGGCACCTCAAACATTGGCTCTTGGAGCACGTCCTCAAGGATAGACCGCAGGCCACGCGCACCGGTGCCCCGCTCCAAGGCGAGCTCGGCAACACGGGTTATGGCGTCTTCGGTAAATTCCAGCTCGACGCCGTCGAGCTCAAACATCTTTTGGTACTGCTTGAGCAGGGCGTTGCGCGGCTTGGTCAAAATACTCTTGAGCGCGTCAATATCCAGCGGCGTAACCGTAGTTAGGACCGGGACGCGGCCAATAAATTCTGGGATAAGTCCAAACTTTTGCAGATCCTCTGGCATGACCTTAGCCATGAGGTCCTCACCCTCCTCAATCGAGGAGAGTTGGGCACCAAAGCCAATCCCGGTCTTGCCGGCACGCGAGCTAATGATGTCCTCTAGCCCGGCAAATGCCCCGGCCACAATGAACAACACGTTCGAGGTGTCGATGGTCAAGAACTCTTGGTGCGGGTGTTTGCGGCCGCCCTGAGGCGGCACGGATGCGGTGGTGCCCTCAATGATCTTGAGCAGCGCCTGCTGCACGCCTTCACCGGAGACATCACGGGTAATCGAGGGATTCTCAGACTTTCGAGAGATCTTGTCGATCTCGTCGATGTAGATGATCCCCTTTTCAGCCTTCTTAATATCAAAGTCGGCTGCCTGAATCAGCTTGAGCAGAATGTTTTCAACATCCTCACCCACGTAGCCGGCCTCTGTCAGAGCGGTCGCGTCCGCTATTGCAAACGGTACGTTGAGCATCTTGGCTAGCGTCTGCGCAAGGTAGGTTTTACCGCAGCCGGTTGGCCCAATCATCAAGATGTTGGACTTGGCTAAATCAACGTCTGCGCCGTCCTTGCCCACGGAACGCGGGCCATCATTGGCGGTAATTCTCTTGTAGTGGTTGTACACCGCAACCGCGAGCGACCGCTTTGCGTCCTGTTGACCAATTACAAATTCCTCGAGGAAATCAAAGATTTCAAGGGGCTTAGGTAACTCTCCTAGGCCCTGCTCGACAGACTCAGTCAGTTCCTCGGCAACGATCTCATTACAGAGTTCAATACACTCATCACAAATGTAAACGCCTGAACCCGCAATGAGCTTCTTGACTTGCTTCTGGGACTTCCCGCAGAAGGAACACTTGAGTAGATCAGCGCCATCGCCTAAACGTGTCACAGAAATCCTCCTTAGTGCGCTGCCCTGCGGACCGCGTCAATGGTTTTGCACCAGAGCCCAAGGTTGGGGTGGTCTAACAACAATTGCACATCTTCGGTGGTATTTAGCCTACATACGCACCGAAGATGTGCAACTAATGAATCAGTCTTCCACGGGGGAAAACTTACTCTCGTTCCTTAGCAGCAATCGCTTTGGCCTTACGGCTCTCAAGGACCTGGTCAACCAGACCGTAGGTCACGGCGTCGGCTGCGGACAAGATTTTGTCGCGCTCGATGTCGTTGCGGATATCGTCGATGTCCTTGCCGGTGTGGTACGCCAAGGTCTCTTCAAGCCATTCGCGCATCCGAATGATCTCGTTGGCGTGGATCTCAATGTCCGATGCCTGCGCGTAGCCACCACCTGAAAGTGACGGCTGGTGGATGAGGATTCGCGAGTTTGGCAGAGCCAAACGCTTACCCGGTGCACCTGCTGCCAGCAGAACCGCTGCTGAGGAAGCGGCTTGACCCAAGCAGACCGTTTGCACATCCGACGTAATGTACTGCATGGTGTCGTAGATCGCGGTCATCGCGGTGAACGAGCCACCCGGTGAGTTGATGTACAAGATGATGTCGCGGTTAGGCTCCTGGCTTTCGAGCACCAGCAACTGGGCCATAACGTCATCCGCTGATGCGTCATCTACCTGAACACCGAGGAAAATAATGCGGTCTTCAAATAGCTTGGTGTAAGGGTCCTGACGCTTGAAGCCGTACGGGGTACGCTCTTCAAACTGCGGCAAGATATAACGTGACGATGGTCCAGCGGTCTCAAAAGCTCGTCCGCCGGCGCCAAAGCCCGGTCCGGCCAAACGCTTTGCCGTCGCCATAAATTGAGATTCCATGCTCATGAATTTCTCCTGTGCAAGTTAGTAAGGGACGTCAAGCGCTCAGGCTTTGGAAGAGCCAGTAATCGAGTCAGCGTGGGCGACCACGTGATCGATAAAGCCGTACTCAAGAGCCTCATCCGCGGTAAACCAACGGTCGCGGTCTGAATCCTTGTTGATCTGCTCAGGAGTGTTTCCGGTCTGCTCAGCGATCAGCTCAGCCAGGACCTTCTTCATGTGCAGAATCAACTGGGCATTGATACGAATGTCAGTTGCGGTTCCACCAATGCCACCGGATGGCTGGTGCATCATGACGCGGGCGTGCGGGGTAGCGTAGCGCTTGCCCTTGGTGCCCGAGGACAAGAGGAACTGTCCCATTGATGCGGCCATACCCATAGCTACGGTCGCCACGTCAGGCTTGATGTACTGCATGGTGTCGTAAATAGCCATACCCGCGGTGATTGATCCACCCGGGGAGTTAATGTAGAGGAAAATATCCTTGTCGGGGTCCTCAGCGGCCAGCAGAAGCATCTGTGCACAGATCGCGTTAGCGTTCTCGTCACGGACCTCCGAGCCCAGCCAAATAATGCGTTCCTTAAGCAACCGGTTATAGATGCTGTCGTTCAGTCCTAGGCCAGCCAAATCTGACTGTGCCGCCTTAGGCATCTGCTCGTTCACGCCTTCTCCCATCGATTCCAAATCATCTGGTACTGCACTGACCTTAACGTGATTTCGCGGCAAAGAAGTCCTTAATTTCAATCGTTTCGCTTTGGGCGCACACTTCCACGCTGGCTCCTGCCGCACGTGAACGGCCGCACTTTGGCATCGGAAAATTAGTCGAATTTCTCCTGCGCTCACGCACGCAAAAAGCGGATGGTCCCGGAGCCGTAACCGGCACCGGGACCATCCGCGTCATGCTAACTGCTAGATTTCAGAAAATCAGGCGTCTTCTGAAGCTGCTGCGGCTGCCGCAACAACCTCTTCAACGGCTGCGTCGTCTGCGTCTGAACCAATGAACTCGGACAGATCGATTACGTTACCGTCAACGTCCTTGACCTCGATCTGGCGCAGTGCCACTGCCAGCGACTTGGAACGAGCAACCTCGCCAACCATGGCTGGGATCTGGCCCTGCTGGTCAAGGGTGGAGATGAACTGCTGTGGCTCCATGCCGTACTGGCGTGATGCGGAGATCAGGTAGTCCAGGAGTTCCTGCTGGGAAACCTGAACTTCAAGCTTCTCTGCGAGCGAGTCAAGAAGAATCTGGTTCTTCAGGGCTACTGAGGTCTCTTCGGTTACCTCTGCGCGGTGAACCTCGTCCTCAAGGCGACCCTCGCCCTCGAGGTGGCGGTTAACCTCTGCTTCGATGACACCGGTTGGCAGTGGGATCTCAATCTTGTTGAGTTCCTCGAGCAACAGGTCACGGGCCGCAACAGCCTGGTTTGACACCGAGTTTGAAGCAGCCTGCTCGCGCAGGTCAGCCTTGAGCTCGTCGATGGTGTCGAACTCGGAAGCCAACTGAGCGAACTCGTCGTCAGCTTCTGGCAGCTCGCGCTGCTTAACCGAGGTTGCGGTAACGGTGATGTTTGCGTCCTGGCCAGCGTGCTCGCCGCCAGCAAGTGGTGCAACAAAGGTGGTGGTTTCGCCAGCGGAAAGGCCGGTAAGAGCCTCGTCCATGCCCTGGAGCATGTTGCCGGTTCCGATCTCGTATGAGATTCCGGAAACGTTGTCTACCTCGTTGTCGTCAATCTTGGCGGTGAGGTCAAGAACAACAAAGTCGCCGTCAGCAGCTGGGCGGTCTACGCCAACCAGGGTGCCGAAGCGCGCCCGCAGTGCCTCAAGACGGCCCTGTACGTCCTCGTCGGTTACCTCAGTGGTTGGAACCTCAAGGCTCAGACCGGACAGCTCTGGGATTTCAAACTCTGGGCGTACCTCTACCTCAGCGGTGAATACAAGAACGCCGCTCTCGTCTTCCTCGGCTGGGACAGCGGTAACCTCAACTACTGGCTGACCCAATGGGCGCAGTTCAGCCTGCGCAATTGCGTCGCGGTAGAAGCCTGGCAGGCCCTCGTTGATCGCGTGCTCAAGAACTGCCGCACGGCCAACACGCTGATCGATGATGCGTGGTGGAACTTTGCCCTTACGGAAGCCGGGAATAGAAATGTCCTGGGCGATGTGACTGTAGGCGTGCTCGATGGCCGGCTGGAGCTCGGCGTACTCCACCTCGACAGTCAGCTTGGCCTTAGTCGGGTCCAGGTTCTCGACGGTGCTCTTCACTTCGATGGTCTCCAACTAATTGATGAGATGCCGGCATCCCGGCACGAATTCTAAATGGGTCGCGGTCCCAGCCCGTTCTGGCGACTTATACCAGTCCGGTTTGTGGCAGTTTTGCCTGCGGTCCCGCCGTGGTTAGAACTGAAACATTGTCCGAACTAACCGCCCAATCGTACGACATCCACCCCGGGTAAGTCATGGCCGGCAACGCCAACGCGGTGGGTTCACTGAGAATTCCGCACAAGATCACAAAAATTAGCGCCAATCCTCGCCGAGAGCGTAATTCCATCACGCGCCCCAACCGCTTAACGGGCCCGCACTGACGCACGCTCGTCCACCAATCGGCCCAGGAAACCGAAACCCGCTCCCCCGGCAGATGCACACGCCACCTATAGTCGGCTACTCATAGAACCTTCCTCAACCATTTAACGGCCCGGCCCCACTTTTTTGATTTGGCCCAGACGATCGTTTCGATCAAGCCCAAACGGGATTTGGGCAGAACTAATTTCAGAGCTCAGCTGTGTGTTACAGCCCACACTTTGCCAGAACCGGATAGGTTAGTAAATAAGTCCCGCACGCATCGGATGTAGAGGGTGATTAACCATGAGCGAGCAAATTACGGTCAGGCTTTGCAAAGGCGCCAGCGAGTATTCAAAACTGGTCTCCATCTGGCACAGCGCAGTTTCATCCAACTACGACTTCTTGACACCGGACGACATCGCCTTCTACCGCAAGCGTGTGACCGAGTTCTATCTCCCGTCAGTCTTCTTAACCGTTGCCGAGGTGGACGGGGTGGCCTGCGGCTTTGCGGGGATCGCTAACGGCAAGCTTGAAATGATGTTCGTTGAAGATCAATACCGGGGCACCGGCGTTGGCACCGCTCTCATGAATGACGCCCTTGCCCGGGAGCCAGCTCTCACGCTGAGCGTTAACGAACAAAATGAGCACGCGGTCGAGTTCTACAAGCGCCACGGGTTCGTTATTGATGGCCGCTCCGACCTTGACGCTGACGAGCGCCCGTTCCCGTTGCTCCACATGACCTACTCGGGCGCGGCCGTCGGGGCAAAGAACTAGGTAGCAAAAGCCGCAGCACACAAGCGTGAGCACGCTCACAACTTTTGAGTTGCGCTCATAGGTGCAGGTGGTGCTAGAGTTTTCTTCGTTGGGACATCCAGTGACAACAAGGTGGCACAGGTGAGAATAAGGATCGGAACCCCGATTTTGATTCTCAGCAAAAACCGCCTAGAGTTTATACAGCACCTTGCGGGTGTAGCTTAATGGTAAAGCCTTAGTCTTCCAAACTAATGACGCGAGTTCGATTCTCGTCACCCGCTCCAATAGAAACAAGCGGCAACCAGCAATTATCTGGTTGCCGCTTGTTTGTTTTCCCGCCCAGACTACGGCCCTGGACTACAGCACACCCTTTGCCACGTTCCATGTGCCTCACAGTCTCAAGCCATGCCACGGCTCCGGCCCCTTTGACCGTGCGCTTTCAAACTGCGCCCTTGCAGGCGATGCCTCCAGCATCAAGCTGCCACTTCATTCCTGAAGTTAAGCACCAAGATTCCGGTCCGCCAAAAATCGGACAGCAGCGTCCGGATACTTTGCGCCCATTTGTGCCGATCAATCAGCACATCAAACGACTAACGGCCCCGGCAATTCAGAAGTTCGAACAGAAACCATCGACTTTTGCCTGATCGTCGTATAAAGTTCCAAGCAGGCTCCCAGTGATCTCAAACACAAGGATTCTGGACGGTTTGGTTTCGACGCATGGACCAATACTTATCTGTCAGTATCCTCACCCCTGTCTCACACCGACGTGAGCATTTCTGGGAGTCCGGTATGCACGACTCAAGGAGGAATTGTGACCCGTAGTTCAAGCAACCACCACAGGTGGTCGCGCGCATTGAGTGTTCTTTTTGCAGGAGCACTTACTGCACCCCTGGCTGTAACCGCGGCATCGGCCGCACCGGCAGCTCCCGAAGAACGAATCTTGATTCCCGCGGATCAGGTTTCGATCCAGATGTTTTCCCTGATCCCCTGGGTGACAGCGGACGGTTTGAAACCCGTACTTGAAGATCTAGCCGATATCGGTTTCCAAAACATTGAGCCCTACGGCGGTACCTACACTGGCCACACCGGGGCCTCATTCCGGGCGCTCATCGATGAGGTTGGCCTCAAGGCACCTTCCTCGCACTACAACGTGAAGGAAGACACATTTGATGACACCCTCGGGTTTGTCAAGAATGTAGGCCAGCACTACGTTGGCTCTGGCGGGTTTGCGGACCCGGGCGTTGACACATATGAGAAGACCCTTGAAACCGCCAAGATCATGAACCGCCTTGGTAAAAGGTCAGTTGAGGCTGGCGTAGGTAAGTTCTTTGGCCACAACCACGCGGGCGAGTTCACCACCAAATACGAGCACAACGGCGAGTTGCTCTCCGCTTGGGAAATCTTGGTTCAGGAAACTGACCCGCAATACGTGGTCTTCCAGGTAGACGTTGCTTGGGCTACCCACGCAAAAGTCGATGTCCCCGAACTGCTGAAGACCTACGGCGACCGGGTCGAGCTCCTGCACATCAAGGACGGAACCGGCATGGGTGAGGGGCCACGCCCATCGTTCACCAACATTGGTGAGGGTGAAGTCGCTATGCAAGAGATCCTCGCAGTTGCGCAGGAGATCGACATTGCTTACTACATCCTGGAATACGACGTCGCTCCCCAGGGTAAGGACTTTGCTACGACCGGGTTTGAGTACCTCGTTGGCACCGAAGTTACACCGCTGCCGGTCACATTTGCTGACCGCGAAGGCACCACTGATGACACCTTCACTATTCCTGATGTTCCGGGAGTGAATTACGTATCCGGCGACAAGGTACTTGAGCCGGGCACATACCCTGGTTCGGGAACGGTCTCCGTAACCGCTTCAGCCGCAGCGAACCACGTCCTCAGTGACGGCGCACGCACCTCATGGCAACGCGAATTCACCACGGAACGCATGCTGGTTCCGGTTGACCAGGCCTCAATCCAAATGTTCTCCCTGATTCCTTGGGTTGGTGAAGATGGCCAAGATTCCGTCATCACCGAGCTTGCGGAGATTGGCTTCAAAAACATTGAGCCGTGGGGTGGCAACTACAGGGACATTGCAGCCGCCGACTTCCGCGCATTGATTGATTCCGTTGGGATTAGCGCACCTACCTCGCACTACAACACTGCCGAGGACTCATTCCAGGACACCCTCGACTACGTTGGTGAGGTTGGGCAACACTACGTTGGCTCAGGTGGATTCGCTGACCCGGGCATCTCTTCATACGCTGACACCCTTGAAACGGCTAAGACCATGAACCGCCTCGGAGCACTCTCGGTTGAGGCTGGAATTGGCAAGTTCTTTGGCCACAACCACGCGGGTGAATTCACCACCAAGTACGAGCACAATGGACAACTCATGTCCGCTTGGGAAATCTTGGTCGCTGAGACTGACCCAGCACTGGTGACGTTCCAGGTTGACATCGCTTGGGCTACTCACGCGAACTTGGACGTCCCCGCGTTGATCACCAAGTACGCCGACCGCATTGAACTACTCCACATCAAGGACGGAACCGGGATGGCCGTTGACGAGCGCCCCACCTTTGTAAACCTTGGTTTGGGTGAGGTTGACATCCAGGGTGTGCTCAAGGCATCCCAGGACGCCAACATTGCGTACTACGTCATGGAGTACGACCTTGCAGCTGACGGACGCGACTTCGCAACCGAAGGCTTTGACTACTTGGTTGGTGACCCCGTCATCACCGTCGCTCCCACGGCCCCAACCTTCACTGACAAGGACGGCACCGACAAGGACACCGTGGACATCACGGCAACCGACGGTGTTGAATACCTAATCAATGACAAGGTAGTTGCTGCAGGTTCACACGCTGCATCCGGCAAGGTCACCGTCACCGCACGGGCAATTGAAGGCTACGTTCTGGAAGAAGGCGCCGCTACTTCTTGGACCCACACCTTCGATGCAACGAGCAAGTCTGATGACAAGACCAAGGATCCTACCGATGACAAGCCGGGTGCCGGAGGCACCGACGACAAGGCCGGCGGTACCAAGAAGCCAAGCGGCAACTTGGCCAAGACCGGAGCTGACCTCGGCACTTCGACCATTGCAGTAACGATCCTGCTCCTGGCCGCTGGTGGTCTGCTCGTCCGTCGCAAAATCAAGGGATAGTTTCCCGATGCCTCAGGGACTAATCACGTACCTTGCGTGACGCTCCTGCGAGGTATTAACCGGGGTTGGTTTGGCAGTGCCAAACCAACCCCGGTTTTGTATTTCCACGTCTGGCATCTCAACGTTTGGGGTCTCAACGTTTGGGGTCTCAACGTCTGGCATCTCAACGCTTGGTGCTTTAACGCTTGGCGCCTCAACGCCTAGAGTTTCACCGCGCATCGAGAATGAATAAAACCGCGCGAAACTTTGCGCCATGAGCGGTTAGAAACGTCATTGAGCGGCCACTTTGCGAGACAGCGGTGGTTTACATGTAAATCTTGAGGTAGTCTCCGAGGGAAGGCAACTACCACTAGTGAAAGGATCCCCGGTGTTTAACTCAGCAGCTTCTGTCTCTGCCACCGGCGTCCTTGGTGTAGTTTCTGCCTTTGTTCCAGCATGTTGCTGTCTGTAGAGCGTTGACGTATCGGTCTGCCCCGACCCTCAACGCTCCGTACCCTCCTGCCTGCGGTTTTCCGTTTGAGGTCGGCAGTACCACAGACCAAATGCGAATGTTTATTGTGATGTAACCGCACAGGCCCATTTTGCCCTTTTGTTTTCCCCAATCCTTGGCGTGGGAAAATTTCCTGTCTGTTTGAAACGAAGGTTCATCATGTCCCGTATTTACAGTGACGTCACCGCTCTTGTTGGTAACACTCCCCTGGTTCGCCTCAACCGCCTCAATGAAGGCAACGGCGCAACCGTCTTGGCAAAGCTTGAGTTCTACAACCCCGCAAACTCCGTTAAGGACCGCATTGGTGTGGCAATCGTCAACGCCGCTGAGGCATCGGGTGAGCTTAAGCCGGGTGGCACAATTGTTGAGGCAACCTCTGGTAACACCGGCATTGCGCTCGCCATGGTTGGAGCGGCCCGCGGCTACAACGTTGTTCTGACAATGCCTGAGACCATGTCCAAGGAACGTCGCGCCCTCTTGCGCGCGTTTGGTGCCGAGCTCATCTTGACTCCGGGTGCCGGCGGCATGTCCGGCGCGGTTGAAGCAGCTAATCAGGTTGCTGCCGAGCGCCCAGGATCCATCTTGGCCCGTCAGTTCGCTAATGAGGCAAACGCTGAGATTCACCGCCGCACAACCGCCGAGGAAATCTGGGCTGACACCGATGGCGCGGTGGACATTGTGGTGGCCGGAATCGGGACCGGCGGGACCATCACCGGTATTGGCGAAGTCCTCAAGGAACGCAAGCCCGAAGTCCAAATTATTGCCGTTGAACCAGAAGAGTCTCCAATTCTGAACGGTGGCGCTCCCGGACCGCACAAGATTCAGGGACTCGGCGCCAACTTCATCCCAGAGGTGCTGAACACCAAGATCTACAACGAGGTGCTTGACATCAACGCAGACACCGCCGTTGAGTTCGCTCGCCGCGCGGCCAAGGAGGAGGGCCTTCTGGTAGGAATTTCCTCCGGCGCCGCGATTGCCGGTGCACTAACGGTAGCCGCCCGTCCAGAAAATGCTGGCAAGACCATCGTGGTAATCGTGCCAGACTTTGGCGAGCGGTACCTGACCTCGGTGCTGTACTCAGAGCTCATGGACTAAATGGCTCGACAGTTTGGTTGCAGCAATAAGGTTCATTGAGTGAAGAAGGTTAAACGATGTCAGGATTAGGGCGGGTTGCCAAGATTATCCGTGAGGATCTTCAGGCTGCCCGGGACCGGGACCCGGCGGCACGTTCCACGTTGGAGATCGTGCTGGCCTACCCGGGTGTGCACGCCTTGTGGGCCCACAGGTTCACGCACGCGATGTGGCGCCGTCGGGGTTTTAAACTCCTGGCGCGCCTCATCTCCCAGTTCACCAGGTCCTTGACCGGGGTGGAGATTCACCCGGGCGCAACGATTGGCCGCCGCGTCTTCATTGACCACGGCATGGGCGTGGTCATTGGCGAGACCTCGGTGGTTGGCGATGACGTGACACTCTTTCACGGTGTGACCCTCGGTGGGCGGACCATGACGGCCGGAAAGCGCCACCCAACCATTGGCAATCACGTAGTTATTGGCGCTGGCGCAAAGGTCTTGGGCCCCGTATGGGTAGGTGACCACGTGCAGATTGGCGCCAATGCTGTCGTGGTCAAAGATGTACCGGATCACCACGTTGCCGCCGGGGTACCCGCGAAGAACCGTCCGGTTGCCCGGACAATAACGGATCCCGATTTTTGGTTGGACCCGGCAATCTATATCTAGCATGCACCGGCACGACCACCGGCACAACCACCGGCACGACCACCGGCACGACCACCGGCACGACCACCGGCACGACCACCGGCACCGAGTTCCACTACCAGTAGTCGTGTGCTGATGCTAGTAGTCGCGTGTTCTAGTGCTGGTGCTACATACCTTGCATGAGCTCCACAATCTTGACCGTTCTCAGTATCTGAGGACGGTCATTTTTGTGACACACCCCGAATAAACTTGTTTGAGTTCAAGTAGAACAACTATTATAAGTACATGCTCTTTCGAATCGACCCTACGGCCCCGGAGCCTATCTTTGAGCAATTGGTCTCTCAGGTGCGCCTGGCCATATTGAACGGCGACATTGGCGCGGGAGAACGCCTCCCGTCCGCCCGCGAGTTAGCCGCCGCGCTCGAGGTTAACCTCCATACCGTCCTGCACGCCTACCAAGAATTGCGAGACGTTGGCCTAGTCGAGCTACGAAGAGGCCGAGGCGCAACCGTTGCCACCGGTGCTTTGGCTATCCCCCAAGCCGTCCAGGATGATATCGACCGCCTGTGCCGCGATGCCCAAGAAGCCAATATCTCCGCTGAGACTTTGATCGTACTCATCAAGGAAGCAATGAAATGACCACTTCGAATTCCACCTCCGCACAAGCCAAAAAGAACGGAGCTATCCCTAAGGGACCGGCCCGCACCAAGTTCCTTATTGGCGGATTGATCATTCCTTTACTTATCTTGGGCGCGCTTAGTCTGTTCCCACTTACCTGGTTGGATCAACTTCCCGCGTTAGTACCCTCCCACTGGGGTATGGATGGCCAGCCGGACACGTTTGAATCCCCTATGACTCTGATCTGGACAATGGTTGGGATTGGCGGCGGAACGATTGCGGCAATGTGGGCACTCGGATTTGCTCTGGGCAAGGAGCTATTGACCCGCCGGATTATGGTGGGCGCCAATATCTTCATGGCAGTGCTCGTGGGCGGCATTGTCTGGAGCACCCTGTCCGCAGCCCGCGCTGGAAGCGGCGGCGACATGAGCGTTGATTCCACCATCTTCCTTGCCATGGGAATTGGCACGGCGCTCGGTTTCCTCGGTGCCGCATTGATTCGCCCCGAGCCAATAGTTCTGGCCACGGGCCACCCCAGCGCGGGGGCTCCAAGAACACCGTTGAGCGACCTCGAGGTTGGTGTCTGGGTCACCCGGACCGAAGCCAAGACCGGCTACCTCATTGCCGCGGGAACGGCGCTACTCACCATAGGAATCATGATTGCTACCCAATTGTGGTGGACCTCGATCATGTTCATTCTGCTGTCCGTGACCATGGTGATCATGTTCTCTTGGAACGTGCGCGTGGACAGCACCGGCCTGACAGTTGCCTCAGCGGCCCGGGTTCCCAAACGTCACCTTCACCTCGATGAGATTGAGAGCGCAGAGGTGGCAGATGTTCGGGCCATGGCAGACTTTGGCGGCTTTGGGCTGCGGACCGGCCTTTCCGGCTCAACCGGTGTCATCCTACGCAGCGGCAAGGCCTTGCAGGTAAATATGTCCGGCAACCGCACGTTCTACATTACGATTGACGACGCTGAGACTGGCGCCGCTTTGCTGAATACCCTGGTTGATCGGTCCCGTCCCGCCGCAAACGGGTAGTCACCCTGATACTGTCCAATGTGTGGGTACGCAAGATCGTGCTTGCCCACACATTTCAACCTCAAGGGTGAGGAACCACCATGAAAATTGGTATCAACGCAGGTTATTGGCAGGCCGGTCCTCCAAAGGATATGGCACAGATCTTGGTCGCGGCCGAGCGCGCAGGAGTAGATTCCTTTTGGACCGCGGAAGCATACGGGTCCGATGCCTTAACTCCCTTAGCATGGTGGGGTGCCGCAACCAGCAATATCCGGTTAGGAACCGCGGTCATGCAGATGAGTGCCCGCACACCGACAGCCGCGGCTATGGCCGCTATTTCCATGGACCACCTGACCGGTGGCAGATTCATCATGGGCTTAGGGGTGTCCGGCCCCCAAGTAGTTGAGGGCTGGTACGGCCAACCATATGGCCGGCCACTAGCTCGTACCCGCGAATACATAGATATTGTGCGCCAGGTTTTCGCCCGCAACGCACCGGTGACTTACGATGGCCAGTTCTTCAAGCTTCCGCTGCCCACTCAAGAGGGCAATCCCCTCATCAGCGGATTGGGCCGGCCGTTGCGGTCAACGGTTCATCCCCTACGCCCCAATTTGCCAATTCACTTGGCTGCCGAGGGACCCAAGAACATTGCGCTGGCAGCCGAGATCGCGGACGGCTGGCTACCCGCGTTCTACAGTCCTCGCCAAGATCAGGAGTTCCGCGAGTTACTCGCCCAAGGATTCAGTCGACGTAGTCCCGAGCTCAGCGCGGAACGAGACTTCGAGGTAAGTGCTTCCGTCCTAGTCGCGCACGGGCAAACAGTCAAGGAGGCCGCCGACCAGGTGCGGCCGGTCATTGCCCTTTACATTGGCGGTATGGGTGCCAAGGAGGCAAACTTTCACCGCAACGCAATCGACCGGTTGGGTTACGCCGAGGTTTGTGATGAAGTGCAAGCCAAATACCTTGCCGGTGATAAAGCAGGGGCCATGGCGGCAATACCGTTGGAACTTATCGATGATATCGCTTTGGTTGGCCCGGTTGATCGCATGGCACAGCGGCTCCAACTCTGGCAAGACACAGCGGTCACCTCCATCATTGCCCAGGGAGACTCGACCGCGGTCAGGGCGCTGATCGCCGCAAATGCGCAGGTCCAGGCGTAGGAATCGCGACGACGGCAGGAAAAACTTCTCTGACAGAACAATCGGGCATATAACAGTGGATCTAACTGGCACACCGTGTCAGGGTGAGAGTATGACTTCAGTATCAACCCCCTCAACAGGTTCCGCACCAGCTCAGGCGCTTGCGGCGGGACTCACTATGCGCACCGCGACCGAACAAGACGTGGATGCAATCATTACCCAAGACGCTTGGGCCTTCCCCAACAATACGTCGTACGCCGCACTGAAGACCGTCCCAAACCCGCTCGATTTTGACCGCACCTGGTTGATCGAAGACGAGAACCAAGTCGCCGCAATGCACTCCAGCTTTGCGTTCCGTAAGTTTCCTGTTCCCGGAACTACCCTACCCGTCAGCGGTCTGACCATGGTTGGGGTCCACCCGCAATACCGGCGCCGAGGGATTTTGCGGGCCATGATCGAGACGCACTTTGCGGACTGCCGCAGGAAGGGTGAGGCGGTCTCCGCGCTCTTTGCCGCCGAGCCCACCATCTACGGCCGGTTTGGCTACGGCCCCGCCAGTCAAGACGTCCGGATCAAGATCCCGCGCGGTGCTGCTCTCAAACCGGTTGAGGGGTCCGAGGAACTGACCGTCCGGATCGAGACCAGGAGTAAGGAATTACACGCAAACCTCATTGACACGGTTCACTTCCAAGCGGGCCAACTCGTTGGCAACACCGGTCTGAACCGGCCAGGTTGGGTAGGCCGGGAAACCGAAGCCCTCAAAGACCGCTGGCACTGCGGCATTGACCTCGAGGGAGGCCGCGAGCCGCAGCGCATTGTAGTCGTTGAACGTGATGGTAAACCGGTTGCCTACGGAACATTCCGTCGATCCCTTACATGGCAGCCAACCGGTCCAACCGGAACCGTCGAGGTCACCGAGACCGCCGCGCTCGATCCAGCAGCAGCACACCGGCTATGGTCAACCTTAATCAACTTCGACCTCAGCAGTGTAGTCATTCCCTACATGCTGGCCACGGATGACCCAATCATCAACCTCTTGGTCAACAACCGCGAAGTCAACCAAACAATTGTAGACAACATGTGGGTCCGGATCATCGACCTGCCTACAGCGCTTGCGGGACGCCAGTACAGCGCGGACCTCGACATTGTCATTGAGGTGACGGACAGGGACATCACCGAAAATGCCGGCCGCTGGCGCATCAGCGCCCAAGCATTTGGTGGGCCAAGTGGAACCGCGAAGCCAGTCATTGAGCGCAGTACCGAGCCAGCCCAGATCACCCTGGACATCTCCCACCTGGGAGCCGTGTATCTCGGAGCCGGCTCCCTCACCGCATTTGCCGGCGCGGGTAGCGTGACCGCAGCTGACCCACGGGCGCTGGCTCAGGCATCGGCAAGTTTTGCCTGGCCCAACGCACCGGTTGCCACCTGGATGTTCTAAACCATATTGGCAAAGAATAGCCCGGTAGCGGCTGCGAACTGTTATTGCAGTTCACGGCCGGTACCGGGCCATGCTGTCTGTTCCCTAACTACTTTTGGCAGGTTGGGCACCAATATAATTTACGGGCCTGCAGCTCGCGCATGGCAATGGGCGTTTGGCACAGGCGGCACGGGGACCCCGTGCGGTGATACGTGTAAAAGCTCTGGTTGCGTGGCACCGCATCCGGGTCATCATCGGTGTTTTGACGGGTCACCGGGCGCCCGGGCTCAAAGTCCTTGGCGCTCAGACCCTTGAGCCTGTCAGCCGGCTCGGTCGTGATGATTGCCCCGACCCGCACCCCGTCACGCATGAGAATGACTAGGTCATCCCAAATATCTTGCAGTTGGGAAGACGTCAGCGTGTTTCCGGGCGCCAGTGGATCGATCCCTGCTCGAAACAACGCTTCCGCGCGGTAAATATTGCCCACCCCAGCGATGATCTGCTGGTTCATCAACATCGCACCAATTGAGGTGCGTGAGCGCTTAGCCCGGTCAATAAACAGTTGCGCATCAGCGTCGTGGCGGATTGGGTCCGGGCCCAGTTTGGCAACGGAAATTAGCTTGGCTTCAGAGTCAATGACCTCGCAGGCGCTGGGACCGTTGAGATCCGCCACGGCCCACTCGGTCTCCAAGCGGGCCCGCACCTGGCCGCGCGGTGGAGGTGGCTGCCACACCCCATCACCGGCAAGCCCGGCAACAAAACTGGACCCTTCACCGGGATCCTGCGGGGCCAGCGTGGTTTCCCGCTCACCAATCCGTTTGCGCGGCGCCCCAATTGCGTGGGCCACATTGGCGGTGCCATCGGAAGAAAATGTCCATGATCCGTACAGACCTAAGTGGACACGGAGCCACAGCAAATCTTCTTCCGAGCGCGCTGGCTCGTCTCCAAACCCCAAGTACATGTGCTTTCCGTACGCTTGGGACGCGACCAGCCACCGCCCGTCAATGACGGCGGCACCATCAGCAAATCTTCCTTGGGGACTGGAAATCCCTAGCTGCTGACCGGTAAATAATGCTGCAAATGTGTTGGCAAGACGGTGAACCGTGTGACCCTCAGGCATAACTAGGCGCGGTCTGCCTCATAGGCTGCCAGTTGGTCGATTCGACGCTGGTGACGCTCGTTATTACTGAACGGCTCGGCAAGGAACGCCTCAACGAAGCTGGCGGCTTCCTCGACGGAGTGCTGACGGGCACCAATCGCAATGACGTTGGCATCGTTGTGCTGGCGCCCCAGCTTGGCAGTCTCTACGTTCCAAGCGAGTGCGGCGCGAACTCCCGCCACCTTGTTTGCGGCGATCTGCTCGCCGTTACCGGAGCCACCGATAACAACGCCTAGGGAACCAGGGTTTGCTACAACGGCTTCACCGGCGGCAAAGCAGAACGATGGGTAGTCATCGAGTGCGTCGTATTCAAACGCACCGTGGTCTACAACGGTGTGACCCTTTTCTGACAGGTGGGCGATGAGGTACGCCTTGAGTGCGTAACCAGCGTGGTCTGAGGCAATGTGAACGTGCATGCCCTAATCATGCCCTATTTTTGGCAGGCGGTGCGAAAGTGTTTCAGGGACTGACCCCAAATATTTTCGTTGACCGCGAATATCGCTCGTGTCTGGCCGGTTCGCCCTCTGCCACGCCCGCTTTGGTCATAGGCTGTGGTTATGACTTCACAACACATTGCTGGGCGGTCCGGAATTGATCTGACCGCCTTAAGCGCAACCACCCGCCCCCAAGATGACCTGTTCCGCCACGTCAATGGTGACTGGCTCGACTCACACGTGATCCCGCAAGATCGCGCATCCGACGGCGCGTTCCGGGCCCTACACGACTTGGCTGAGGAACAAGTCAAACAGATCATTACGGAACTTGGGGACAACGCCAAGGCGGGAGCGTCCGGCGTCGAGGCCCAAATCGGCGGGCTGTACGCAAGCTTCATGGACACCGAAACGATTGACTCGCTGGGCACCACTCCGTTGGAACCTGACTTCGCGCTCATTGACGGCGCAACCACGCTATCCGAACGTGCCCATGCACTTGGGGTACTCCAGCGTACCGGGGCACTGAGCGCGTTCAACTTCTTTACCAACAATGATGCTCAGGACCCGGATAAGTACGTTGTCTACCTGTACCAGGGTGGCCTAGGTCTACCCGACGAGTCCTACTACAGGGATGAGAAGTACGCGGATATTCGCACCGCATACCTCGATTTCATTGCCAAAATTCTAGTCTTGGGCGGACGCGCAACGGATGCTACCGATGCTGCGGCCGCGGCTCAGCGCATTCTCGACCTTGAAACGGAACTGGCCGGTGCCCACTGGGACGTGGTCAAGGACCGTGACTCCGAGTTGACCTACAACCCAATGACCTTGGCCGAGTTTGAGGCGCAAGCCCCCGAGTTTGACTTCGCTGCCTGGCTGACCGGAATTGCCGCCCCCGAGGGTGCCTTTGCCGAGGTTGTTTCACGAGAGCCGTCATTTTTTACGGCATTTGCCAAGACTTGGGCCAACTTTGACGATCAGGCTTGGCGGGATTGGTTTGCCCTGCACATTATTTCTGGCCGGGCCAGCTACCTAACCGAAGACCTGGTTGAGGCGAACTTCGACTTCTACGGCCGGACGTTGTCTGGGGCCCAGGAGGTCCGCGATCGGTGGAAGCGCGGCGTAGGTCTGGTCGAGGGCGCACTCGGCGAGGCCGTCGGTGAAGTGTACGTCCAGCGTCACTTCCCCGCCGAGCACAAAGAACACATGGACCGGCTAGTCAAGACCCTCATTGAGGCGTACCGGGTGTCCATTACAGAACTCGAATGGATGGGCCCGGAGACCAAGGTCAAGGCATTGGCGAAGTTGGATGCCTTTGACCCCAAGATTGGTTACCCGGTCAAGTGGAAAGACTACTCGGCCCTCACCATTGACCCGGCAGACCTGGTGGGCAATGTGCGCCGTGCCAACGAGGTTGAGACCGCCCGGGATCTTGCTAAGGTGGGGCAGCCCATTGACCGCGACGAGTGGCACATGACCCCGCAAACGGTCAACGCCTACTACAACCCGGCCATGAACGAGATCGTGTTCCCGGCTGCCATCTTACGGCCTCCATTCTTTGACTCCGAGGCTGAAGATGCCGTGAACTACGGCGGAATTGGCGCGGTCATCGGCCACGAGATCGGACACGGATTTGATGACCAGGGTTCCAAATATGACGGAAACGGCAAGCTCGAAACCTGGTGGACCGATGCAGACCGCACCGAGTTTGAAAACCGCACGAGCACGCTGATCGCCCAGTTCAATGCGATGACTCCGGCCCAACTAGTCGGCCTCGAAGAGGAACACACGGTCAACGGTGCCCTGACCATCGGTGAGAACATTGGTGATCTTGGCGGACTTTCAATCGCACTCAAGGCTTATGCGGCGACACTTGGAGGCGACCTTGCTGCCGCTCCCGTGATCGATGGGTTAACCGGTGCGCAGCGCGTATTCCTATCTTGGGCCCAGGTGTGGCAGACCAAGATGCATGACGAGCTCATGATCCAGCGGCTAGCGACCGACCCACACTCGCCCGCCGAGTTCCGGTGCAACGCGATAGCCGCAAACGTTGATGAGTTCTATACAACGTTTGATGTGACCGAGCAGGACAGCCTGTACCTTGCCCCCGAGGACCGGGTACGCATCTGGTAGCCCCATGGCGTCTTGCGGCACGCACCGCATTTGAGTAAACACCTTCGACCTTGGCAGAACGATGCCAAGGTCGAAGGTGTTTTTGTAGCCCCTGCACACGCCGGGCGGGCACACGACTTGTTAGACGGGCCCTTGTACGTTGGTCAAATGGCTCGATTTGTTAGGCCGGCTGCTCGAGTTGTCAGGCGGGCGGCTCGAGTTAGAAGGTCTGGATGCCGGCCTTAGCCAAGGTGAAGCCACGGTTGGTTGAGCCGTCCGTGCAAGTAATTCCGGTGCGCTCGGAAACGCAGTGGTAATTGTTGACGCTGATGTCCTGGCCGTAATCAAGTAGCTGGTACTGGCTTGTCGATTGGAAGGGGCCATCTTGCGGGGCCACACACGGTAATTCTGCGCCCTGGGCCCCAAGGGTGACCATCTTGCCGATGGTTCCCTCGCAGTCCCCCACGTTTTCTTCCGGCTCCTGGGTCAAACTGGCAATTCCACAGCGCGCACCCAGTGCGGAGATCTCGCACGTAATATTGCCGCTGGGTGATGCAAAGAGTCTGATCCCCGTCGAGTCAGCGCCGGGCTGCGAGCCGAGTGCGTCATCACCCTCCCCAAGGTCACCCGCACCATCTTGACCCGAGCCGGCTTGGCCCTGCGTAACGGCTGTGGCTTGGCTGGCGGGTGACTCGGGGCCCGCGAACGTATTGATACCCACAACGACCGCGAGCGCGATGAGCAGTACATCAAGCCCCACCAAGAATGTGATGAGAGCTGAGTACTGGGATTTTTTCGGCGCCCGCGGATGCCCCTGGTGTTGCGGTTGGGCAGTTGAACCTGGTTGGGCGGCCGGGTTTGGAAGCTGGGTCATGGGTGCAATCTGAGTTAGACAAATAGGTACGACAAGTTCTAACCATAACCGAGGTGGCCGGACCGGTTACAGTTAGCGAACCTTGGTGAGGCCCTTATTTGGTTGCCAGACGTGAACGGAAAGCGCCTCACCTTCAACGGCCGTGCAGGTCACTACCGAAATCAGTACCTCAAACAGAACCGCACCAAACGGCGCCATCAGCTGGGCGTTTACCCGTTCCAAATCAAGTCCGCTTAAGACGTTGACCCTGCCGGTGAGCTTGTAGTCACCCTTGGCCATGGTGCCGTCGCCCGGGTTTGTGTGAATAGCAATCCGTGGGTCACGGCTCAGATCAGTGACCTTCCGGGTTCCGGTTTGGGCGCCAACGATCAACCTGCCATCAATCCAGTGCACTTCGGTTCCGCTGACTCTTGGGGAACCATCGTGGCTGAGTGTGGCCATGACGTGATGCCTAAATTCTAGGAAGCGGTTTTCTACTTGCGCCGAGAATTCGGGGGCTTGGCTAACAAAATCTGTCCAAGTGGCCCCAAACGGCAACAGGTTGAGGGTGCTCATCAGTCGAACACCGGTCCTTGGGTGCGGGTGCGCTTGAGCTCATAGAACCCGGGGACAGATGCAACCAGCACGCATCCATCCCAGAGGCGTCCCGCGTCTTCGCCCTTGGGAGCCGGGGTGATGACCGGACCAAAGAATGCGGTGTCATTGAACGACACAACGGGGGTGCCTACGTCCTCGCCGACCTTGTTGATAGCGACCTTGTGTGATTCCTCAAGGGCTTGGTCAAACTCGATTGAGTCGTAGGCACTGATCAGCTCTGCTGGCAGACCAACCTCTTGGAGGGCTTCGATGATGACTTGCTTTTGTTCGTTTCCGCGGCCTTGCGGGTGGAGCCGGGTGCCAATTGCGGTGTAGAGGGGAAGCAGGACCTGATCACCGTGCGCGATGCTCGCAGCGATGAGGACACGTACCGGTCCCCACGCGTTGTCCATGGCCTCGCGGTATTGCGGAGGTAACTCGCGCCCCTGGTTGAGAACGGCCAAGCTCATGACGTGCCACCGCACGGTAATGTTACGGACCTGTTCCACCTCGAGCATCCAACGAGACGTCATCCAGGCCCACGGGCACAAGGGGTCAAACCAAAAATCTGCCACGTTGTCTGCGGGTACATGTGAAACCTGGGTGCTCATTGAACTCTTTCTCCTTCATCCTTTGGCTGCCCCATTATTGTCCGTCAGGTTTCCAAGATTGTCAGGTGGCCCAGCCGCTTTTATGCTCAGGGCAACGCACAACCATGGAAGAATGGTTTGGGGCTCGCGGCCAGGTTCTTGCTCAGCAACAGGTACCCCGGGAGCTACACAAGTTTGACCAGCCCGGGCTCCATTAAATATGCGACCTACCGCTATAACCGGCCCAACTTTTCTATATGGGAGGCATACATGCCCGGACAAAACCTTACTCGCCTCGAAGCAATCAACCGTAGCGAACTGATTACCGTCGATTCATACGCCGTGAATCTGGATCTCACCACGAGTGAAACTACCTTCCGGTCAACCACCACGGTAACCTTCACCGCGGCAGCTGGGGCCAGCACTTTCATTGATCTGGTCGCCCCGACGGTCGAGTTTGTCGAGCTTAATGGCGTAGTGCTTGACCCAGCGAAAGTTTTTGTCGACTCCCGAGTCTTGTTAGACGACCTTACGGAACACAACACGCTCACCGTGGTTGCCCAATGTGCCTACATGAACACGGGCGAGGGTCTGCACCGGTTTGTCGACCCGGTTGATCAAGAGGTCTATCTGTACTCCCAGTTCGAGGTTCCGGACGCACGCCGCATGTTCGCGGTATTTGAGCAGCCGGATCTGAAGGCATCATTTCAGTTCACCGTGACCGCACCGGCCCGCTGGCAGATGGTTTCCAACCAGCCCACCCCAGAGCCTACCGCCGTCACGAGCGGCGCAACTGCGGCATCGGGAAATAGCGGTCTCAGTGCAGCAGCACTTGCGGCAATGGGTATCCCGGGAGCACAGAATATTACCGGTGAGGAACTTGCCACCTGGTGCTTTGAACCAACCCCGCGCATTTCTTCCTACATCACCGCGCTGATAGCCGGACCCTACGACGTGCAGCGCTCACAACTGACCTCACATGACGGCCGGACCATCCCCATGGGTGTGTTCTGCCGTAAGTCGCTGTCAGAGTTTATGGACGCCGACTACATCTTTGACATCACCACCAAGGGCTTTGCATTCTTTGAGTCCCACTTTGACTACGCGTACCCGTTTGACAAATACGACCAGCTCTTTGTCCCCGAGTACAACATGGGCGCCATGGAAAATGCCGGGGCCGTGACCTTCACCGAGTCCTACGTCTTCCGCTCCAAGGTAACGGACGCCGTCAAGGAACGCCGGGTCGTAACCGTCTTGCACGAGCTCGCCCACATGTGGTTTGGCAACCTCGTAACGATGAAGTGGTGGAACGACCTATGGCTCAACGAGTCCTTCGCCGAGTGGGCTTCCACCTGGGCTACCGCCGAGGTCACCGAGTGGAAGGGCGCGTGGACCACCTTTGCTGCCCTCGAGAAAACGTGGGCCTACCGTCAGGACCAACTGCCGTCAACGCACCCGATCTTCGCGGAGATTGCCAACCTCGAAGATGTTTATACCAACTTTGACGGCATCACCTATGCAAAGGGTGGATCGGTTCTCAAACAGCTCGTGGCATGGGTTGGACTTGACGCGTTCATGACCGGAGTTGCTCAGTACTTCAAGAAGCACGCGTGGGGCAACACCGAACTAACCGACCTCTTGAGTGAGCTCGAGCAAACCTCTGGCCGCGACCTGTCCACGTGGGCCCAATTGTGGCTTGAGACCTCCGGGGTCAACACCCTTACCCCAACTTTGACGACCGACGATTCCGGGGTCATTACCGAGTTTGTCATCACCCAGTCAGCTCCGGCCGACTACCCAACCATTCGCCCACACCGCATGGCTATTGGGTGCTACGACTTTGATGATCGTGGCGCCTTGGTCCGCACACACCGCGAGGAAATCGACGTGGTTGGCGAGCTCACAGCCGTTGCCGGCCTCGTGGGAAGAACCCGTCCCGCACTTATCTTGCTCAATGACGACGACCTGGCATATGCCAAGATCCGCCTCGATCCGGACAGCCTTTCGGTTGCCTGCGACGCGTTGGGGCAGATAACCGATCCGCTCGCGCGGGCGCTGGTTTGGGGCGCATTGTGGGATGCGACCCGCGATGGTGAGTTCCCAGCCTCGGATTACTTCTCCTTAGCACTCAGCCACGTGGGCTCCGAAACCGAGTCAACAACACTGCGTGGCACCCTGAACCAGTTGGTTCAGACCGCGCACACCTATGTGCACCCGGACCGCAGAAATGAAGCTGTGGAACTCCTTGGGGACGCCTTGCTCAATCTTGCGCACCAAGCAGCACCTGGTAGTGACGCTCAATTCCAGTTTGTGAAATTCTTTGCCCAGTCCGCATCAACCGATCAGCACGGCCAATTTTTGGAAGGGTTGTACTCCGGCTCTCTCAGTTTTGATGGTTTGACCATTGACACCGATCTGCGCTGGGAGATTCTGCACGGTCTGGTTTTGGTTGGTCGCGCCGGCGAAGACGAGATCGCTGCGGCCCTTGCCGCTGATGCCACCGCCTCCGGGCAGCAGGCAGCAGCCCATGCCCGTGCGGTTATCGGCACCGAGCAGGCCAAGCGCGCAGCGTTTGACGCCCTTGTGAACAATGTCGATGCGCCCAACGCGATTGTGCGAGCAACTGCGGCGGGCCTGTGCCATGTCAATGACCCTGGGCTGTTGACCGATCTTATTGCGCCCTACTTTGCGGCTATCAACGGTATTTGGGAAACTCGCTCGTACCACATGGCTGATGAGACCATTTCCGGGCTGTACCCATCACCCTTAGCAAACGAAGCACTGCGGGTCGCCAGCCAGGAGTGGTTGGCTGCTAACCCGAATGCAGCCCCGGGGTTGCGCCGTATTATTATCGAGTGCCTTGCCGGTGTAACCCGGGCCCTCGCGGTTCAGGCTAACGACAAGTAACCTCAACTGAGTGGGCCGGGTCTTTGCCCGGCCCACTCAGTCAATTTGACCCCATCCACCGAAAAGACCGTACCGTGCCCACACCCGAATTCACCGTAGATCCCGAGACGCTAGCTGAGGTTGCCACCGACCCAGACGCGGCGGCTCAGTACGCCGACCAGTTATTGGCTCAATACCGGGCACTGGGGGCTGACATTGGCGAGCAGCAAGTGTTAGCACCCCAGCTCATTACCTGGTTGCGGCTCTCTGGCCAGCTATCCCGGGCAGAAGAAGTAGCCCGTGGTGGGTGCGCCCGGGTGGGTTTGCCCAACCTCGTTGAAAACCTGACCGAGCATAATGAGCTCACTGCGCTGACCCTGACGCAGATAAGCCCGGCTCTACGGTTAGCAACCGCTCTGCAATGGAACTCCGAGCCGGGACAAGAAAAGTACGACTGCGCGCAGGATCTGTTTGACCTCTGCGTCCAGAGCGCCCAGGACCTAGCATTTGGTACGCCTCCCGTAGCCACCGGTGCGGTCCTGCTCTTAGCAAAGGCACTCGAGCTCCGCAGTAAGCAGCGTTTGGGCGCCCAGGATATTTTTGGGGCGCTGCGTGATGCCAACCTCAGTCTGAGCTACCGGCTCGATTTTCATGCACCCGATGATCAGATTGAATCAACTTGGTTCATTGTCAACGCGCTCATTGGCCAACTAGAAAACCGAATCGAGCAGCGGGACAAGAGCATTGGCGCGAGCGTGGAAACGGAGACCTTTGCCGCGGGTGACCGCAGCGGTTTTGGTGCGGTCAGTAATGCCAAGCGGGTCGGCCCATGGCTCTTTTGGCTCAAGACCGGGCGTCTCAAGGCGTTTGGAGAGTACCAAGATGACCAGCTTCACGGTCCTTGGTACTGGTTCCGTGAGCAGGGTGGGCTCTTGCAAGAGGGGTCTTTCAAGGCCAATCAACAGAGTGGTTTGTGGACCCGGTATTACAGCAACGGCAACAGGCTGGACCAAGGGACCTTTGACGACGGCCAAAAAACCGGTCAGTGGACGTATTTCAATCAGGACGGCAGTGTGAAAAAGACAACCGTGCACAAGACCAAGGACCCTAAATCAAAGTCCCGCTCGTAGGCGGTAACCTTGCCAGTATGTATTTCACCGTAATCACTGAGGCAGCCGTTACCCGCGACGAAGATAAAACGTGGGTTGACGCTCTCATGGGCATTCCCCTGCGTATCTTCTTGATAGTGCTGTTCGCAACGATCCTGCTCGTGATCTTGCGGCGCCTGATCAATAAGTTGACCGAACGGATTGCAACGGGTGAGAACCTTAACTCGAAGTTGGGGAGCGCCAAACTTGGCACCAAGAAACTAGGTCAAACTGAGGTTGGTCTAGCTCTCGGATTGGGCCCGGTCAGTCCCCTAGCAACCGCGCGCAAGGCTCAGCGCGCCCGCACAATCGGCTCGGTGCTCCGTTCCGCTGTAACGCTAGTTGTTGGGTTGATCGCCACCTTGATGGTCCTTGAACAACTTGGGATCAACACCGTGCCGCTCTTGACCTCCGCGGGAGTCGCCGGGGTTGCCTTAGGTTTTGGTGCACAGAGCTTGGTCAAAGACTTTCTTTCCGGTACCTTCATGATTCTTGAAGACCAATTTGGGGTTGGTGACCAAGTCATTGTCGGGGACGTGCACGGGACGGTTGAGGCCGTTGCCCTACGCATCACTAAGGTTCGCGACCAAGATGGCACCCTGTGGTTCTTGCGCAATGGTGAAATGTTACGAGTGGGCAATAGTACGCAGGGGTGGGCTATCGCCTCTATTGATGTTTCCGTGCCCTATGACAGCGACCTTGCAAAGGTCCGCGCTTCACTGCAAACGGCCATTGATGAGGTGAGGAATGCGCCACGGTACAAGACCGCAATTCTGGGCCAACCTAAGGTTTCTGGAATTGAAACGATGAGTGCCACGGCAATTTCACTGCGAGTAACGGCACGTACCGAACCGGCCCGTCAGTGGGACGTTGCCCGGGCATTGCGGGAGCAGATCCGCACCCAATTTACCCAAGACGGTCTGACCCTCGCCGGCTAAAACTATTCCCGCCACGTCACCAAGGCTTGGCCTTGGGTGACTTCTTGGCCGGGAACCACGCGCATCTCGAGGCTGGCGGCATCCTGTTGGACCAAGACGATTGGGCAAATCACGGACTTGCCCTGGGCACCGACATATTCCGGGTTCCAGATGATCAGCGGCTGCCCCTCGGTCACAAATTGACCGGAGGAAACCAACAGCTCAAATCCTTGACCGTTCAGTGCCACGGTGTCTATGCCAAGGTGCACCAACACTCCAACGCCTTGGTCAGTCTCGATGGCAAAGGCATGCGGAAATAACGCGCCAATCACACCGGTAACGGGAGCACACACCGTCTGATTACCACCGGAGACGTGGGGCACAAGCGCCAGCCCCGGCCCCACCATCTGCGCGGAAAACACCGGGTCTGGAACAAGACCGATCGCGGCCGCTGTTCCATGGAACGGGGCCGCGATCGTAAGCTCGCGCTGCAAATCGGAAATTGTTACAGTTCCTTTTGCAACTCAGCTGCTAGGTTGTCAGCCTCGGGCCCAACGATCACCTGGATGATCCGACCAGAGCGGACAACGCCGAACGCGCCGGCGTCTTTTAGCTCAGTCTCGTTGACCTGTTCCGCATTCTTTACTTCTACCCGCAACCGGGTGATGCAGGGTTCAAGTTCAACAACATTGGCCTGTCCGCCGAGTGCTTCAAGAATCTTTTTTGCCTTATCCATATTTACGCTCCTGTTCTGCACACATGTCTAATGCTCTTGACGCCAATCTCTACCTTTTAGGCTACCGTACTGATCACCAATTGCTGGGCTCTTTCACACACCAACCCGACACTGATTACGATGTAGTCGCGTTTCCTACGAATTCCTGAAACACTTCCTTAGAACGCGGAAGTTCGGGAGGACAATGTGGAACCACAAGCAGACCGTGCACCGGGCACGTTCACCATTACCGGAATCGGTGTTAGCCCCGGAATAGTTACCGGTCGAGTATTCCACCTCACTGAGCCGCTACCGGAACCTCCTGCCGGGCTACGCTTAGGCCCCAAGGAAGACCACGAGTCAATAGCCGGCCAAATTGACCAAGCCAGCATCAAGGTTACTAAGGACCTGGCAATTGCGGCCGCGAAGGCCACATCCAAGGACACCAGTGCCGTTCTTGAAGCCACCTCAACCATGGCCGCAGACCCCACTCTCGTAGCCGATGCTCGGCGCCGGGTCATTGATGAGCACCTCATGCCAGAACGCGCCATCTGGGAAGCCGCAGCAAAAGTAGCCCGGCACTTCAACGAACTTGGTGGATATTTTGCCGAGCGCGTTACCGACATTATTGATATCCGCGACCGGATGATCGCCGCGTTAACGGGAGACCTGGTACCGGGGCTGCCGGTAGTCGACCAGCCATATATCTTGGTCGCCCCTGATCTTGCGCCGTCCGTGACCGCAACCCTAGACGAGTCACTCGTGATGGCAATCATCACCGATGGTGCCGGGCCCACCTCGCACACCGCAATCATTGCCAAAGAAAAGGGCATCCCCTGCATTGTGGCGGCCCCCGGGGCCAGCACCTACCTGACGCCCGGGTCGATTGTCCTTCTCAACGGTTCCAGTGGCCTTGTCGTTCTCGATCCCACGGACACCCAGATCACCAAGGCCCAGGCTGGCGCCCACAAGGCACGAGTTTTTCACGGTAAGGGGCTCACAAAAGACGGCGTCCACATTGAATTGCTCGCAAATGTGGGTGACGCGGCCAGCGCGGCCGAGGCAGCTGCAGCCGGGGCCGAGGGAATCGGCCTGTTCCGTACCGAATTTTGTTTCCTAGATCAGCAAACTCCACCCTCGTTGGCGGAGCAAGTCGAACAATATGGGAGCGTTTTTGCCCAATTCCCCGGAAAAAAAGTAGTCATCCGAACGCTCGACTCGGGCGCGGACAAGCCCCTGCCGTTCATGCACTTCGAGCCCGAGGAAAACCCCGCACTTGGGGTCCGAGGGATCCGCACGGCCCTAAAGTTTCCCCAACTCTTGGAGACTCAGCTCCAAGCGATTTCGGAAGCAGCCAGCCAACACGAGGCCGACGTTTGGGTCATGGCCCCCATGATTTCTACAGTCGCAGAGACCGAGGTTTTCGTTGCCCAGTGTGCCGCGCACGGTCTCAACACCCCCGGGGTAATGATTGAGGTCCCCAGTGCGGCGCTGTTGGCGGGGCCCATTTTGGCACGGGCACATTTTGCCTCGATCGGCACCAACGACCTCACCCAGTACACAATGGCGGCCGACCGCCTCTTGGGGGCAATCGCGGAACTCTCAGACCCCTGGCAGCCCGCTTTGTTACGCATGGTCGAACATGCCGCACACGGCGGCGCGCTCCAAGGCCGCCCGGTCGGCGTTTGTGGTGAGGCAGCCTCCTTCCCCATGCTTGCTATCGTCCTGGTTGGTTTGGGGGTTTCCTCCCTGTCTATGACGGCCCGGTCGCTACCCGACGTGGCGACCGCACTGGCCTCCGTTGACCGGGATAAATGCCGGGCAATTGCGCGAATTGCGGTTGATGCCGAGTCCGCCCAGCAGGCCCGTGAGGCCGTTCGCCAAGGCCTGCCAGAACTTGCTGAGCTAGGGCTGTGAGCGAACTTACCCGGGCCTCGCGCCACTGCGGCCGCAAAATTTGCCATAGTTGAAACTGTGACTCAGCAAATTCCTGCAAGCGACGGTTCGCTCAATGAAAACTCCCTGTTCCAAGCAATGGGGGGCCACAGCGCATTTCAGAAACTCGTAGATGTCTTCTATGACGGGGTCGCCACCGACCCCCTCATGCGCGAAATGTACCCCGAGGAAGACCTGGGACCCGCAAAGGTGCGGTTGCAGACTTTCCTTGAACAGTACTGGGGAGGCCCAAAGACGTACTCTGAGGAGCGCGGGCACCCACGACTACGCATGCGGCACGCGCCTTATAAGATCAACCCTGAAGCACGCGACGCTTGGCTTAAGCACATGCGCAACGGCGTAGACCAGATGGGGCTGTCCCCCATGCATGAGGGACAACTTTGGGACTACCTCGAGCGCGCCGCTCATTCACTCCTAAACACATTCGAGGAGTAGGCAGCCTTCGCGTATCCCACTCTTACGTCTGACTCACCCGCCGGACCAGCTCTACCCCAAGTTTGCAGCCAACCCTCGTACCCTAGGGAGATACCTTGACTCCGCACACCATGTACAGTCCCAGCATCGCCGAGATTGAACGCGACCCATTGGCCCACCTGCTCAAGGTGTTGGACTTGGAATATCATGGGGCTACGACCGGAGAGGACGTTTACTCCGGGGAGTCCGTGCACCAGCCCAATGGCCGCGTGTACGGCGGGCAGGTCCTTGCACAAGCCCTCTTAGCTGCCGGGCGCACGGTCGATAGTGCTCGACTACCGCACTCCCTACACGGATATTTCTTGCGTGCCGGGGATATCAACCTCCCCGTTGACTTTTCCGTTGAACGGTTACGCGATGGCGGTTCATTCAGCGCTCGCGGCGCCCAGGTTTACCAGGGCGGCAAGACTATCTTGTCACTCATTGCGTCCTTCCAAGAGTTGCAGGGTGGCGTAGATTTTGCTCGCCCGATGCCTCAGGTGCCCGGGCCCGATGACCTTGCGTCCGCGTTTGACGTGCTTGGGGATATCGATCACCCGGTCGCATCTTTTTGGACACGACAGAGTGCCTTTGAGGTCCGCCACGTCGATGGTGCAATTTATCTGCAGCCGGACAAAAACAAACCAGCTCAGCAGGCAGTATGGATGCGTTCGCGCGGAACCGTTCCGGACGATCAGCTGTTACACCGGGCCCTGCTCACCTACGCCTGCGACCAGATCATGCTCGAGCCAATCTTGCGTGGTGCTGGAGCGAGCTGGCTCAGTCCACGGTTGTCCGTGGCTTCACTCGACCACGCAATGTGGTGGCACCGCGATGTCAAGGTTGATGACTGGTTCCTGTACGTCCAAGGTGCCCCGAGCGCCCAGGGTGGGCGGGGGTTGGGAACCGCTTGCATTTACGGTCACGACGGCACGCTAGTTGCCACCACCGCCCAAGAAGGCATGGTACGCCTGCCCGAGGGACACTGATTTCACCCTCGCACCGTCTGGGGCCGCACGTAACAGTACGTCACCAGGACGCTTCGAGGTGCCACCTAAGCCACGTACCGCGTTAGCGGCGGTGTTTGAAGTCCACCGGCGGGTACACAAAGTCCGCCCAGACTTCGCGTTCTCGCGGGGTTAGACGGCGCGGGCGGTTTGAGGCGGTATCCACCATGACCAATGTGGTGCTCGCAATCGCATAGACCACTGGCTCCGGGGCGTGTTCACCCGGACTAACCGCATCACGGATCCGGTAGGAAACATCGATTGAGGCTCCCCCAACATGCCCAATCCATAGTTCGACCGTGACCGGCTCTTGCCGGTAACTCAGTGGCGCCACGTATTCAATTTCTTGGCGGGCAACGAACGTTGCCGTTGCTGAGCCGGGTGAGGCATCGAGAATCCCGGTGTGATGTTTGGATTGGTCGGAGACCCAGAACGCCTCAATTCGGGCGATCTCCAAGAGGCGGAGCATGTCTACGTTGTTGACGTGTCCGTACGCGTCCATGTCGGACCATCGCAAATGGACAGGAATCTCAATCTTCATGGCATCACCTTACCGCGCACGGTAAGCACAAAGGCCGGTCCGCACCAAATGGTGCGGACCGGCCTTCTTGACTTCAAGCTTACAGAGCTTAGCCGCGAGTCAACCGACGGTGCGTAGCACGCGCTGGGCGGGAAGCCTCAGGGCCAAGACGCTGGGTCTTGTTGGCCTCGTAGGAATCAAAGTTACCTTCGAACCAGTACCACTTGGTTGGGTCTTCTTCTGTACCCTCGTATGCCAAGATGTGGGTTGCAACCCGGTCTAGGAACCAGCGGTCGTGGCTGACTACAACGGCACAACCGGGGAACTCAAGGAGCGCATTTTCAAGCGATCCTAGGGTCTCCACGTCAAGGTCGTTCGTTGGTTCGTCAAGGAGCAGAAGGTTTCCACCCTGCTTCAGGGTCAGCGCAAGGTTCAGACGGTTACGCTCACCTCCGGAGAGCACACCCGCCTTCTTCTGCTGGTCTGGACCCTTGAATCCGAATGCCGCAACGTAGGCCCGTGAAGGCATTTCTACGTTACCCACCTGCATGAAGTCGAGTCCGTCGGACACTACCTCAAACAGTGTCTTGTCCGGGTCAATGCCGCCGCGGCTCTGGTCCACGTAGGAGATCTTGACGGTTTCACCAACGGTCAGTTCACCCGCGTCAAGTGGCTCAAGGCCAACGATCGTCTTGAACAGCGTGGTCTTACCAACACCGTTTGGTCCGATCACACCTACGATCCCATTACGAGGCAGGCTGAATGATAGACCGTCAATGAGCGTACGCCCATCAAAGCCCTTGTTCAGGTCCTTGGCCTCAATAACGATGCTTCCAAGGCGTGGGCCCGGCGGAATTTGAATCTCTTCAAAGTCCAACTTCCGGGTGCGGTCTGCCTCAGCAGCCATCTCCTCATAGCGGTCCAGACGAGCCTTGGACTTGGTCTGGCGGCCCTTGGCACTTGAGCGAACCCACTCAAGCTCGTCCTTCAGACGCTTGGCTAGTTTCTGGTCCTTCTTACCCTGGATCTCAAGACGTTCCTGCTTCTTTTCCAGGTACGTTGAGTAGTTGCCCTCGTATGGGTACAACCGACCACGGTCAACCTCACAGATCCACTCTGCCACGTGGTCAAGGAAGTACCGGTCGTGTGTTACCGCCAAGATGGCGCCCGGGTAGGTCGACAGGTGCTGCTCAAGCCACAGCACGGACTCTGCGTCCAGGTGGTTAGTGGGCTCATCGAGCAGCAGCAGGTCAGGCTTTTCAAGCAGGAGCTTACAAAGAGCTACGCGGCGGCGCTCACCACCGGACAGGACGGTGACATCAGCGTCTGGCGGTGGGCACTGGAGTGCGTCCATCGCCTGCTGTAGCTGGCTGTCCAGGTCCCATGCGTTTGCGTGGTCTAGCGCCTCTTGCAGTTCACCCATCTCAGCAAGCAAGGTGTCAAAGTCAGCGTCCGGTTCACCCATCAGCTCGGAAATCTTGTTGAAGCGGTCTAGCTTGCCCTTGATCTCGGCAACGGATTCTTCAACGTTGCCAAGGACCGTCTTTTCCTCGTTGAGTGGTGGTTCCTGCAGGAGGATACCAACGGTGTAGCCCGGCGCCAGCCGTGCCTCACCGTTCGAAGGCTGCTCCAGGCCTGCCATGATTTTTAGGATTGTGGACTTACCGGCACCGTTAGGCCCGACCACACCGATCTTCGCTCCTGGCAGGAAGTTGAGCGAAACATCGTCAAGGATAACCTTGTCGCCGTGCGCTTTGCGCGCCTTGTACATGGAATAGATGAACTCAGCCACTGGCTCTTTGTCCGCCTCATGTTCGTGTGCAATGGAGCGACCATCGCTCCTAGGACTGGGAGTTGCCCAAGTCCCGTAAATTTCAGTACTTGGGCAACAAATTACTCAACTTCCCAGACTACGCGTTGAGGGGCTCCCGTGTCTCGGTTTCATCTGTCATTGTGAGCGATTCCTCTTGGTCTTCCAGTTCTTGGCTGTACTGCGGGTATTCTGGGCCAAAATCCCCAGGCCCCAAATTGATCTGGTTCAATTCCGCCCCGTTTTGTTGACCGTCCTGCTCGGGTGCGGTTTGTCCGTCACCAACTTCAGCGGATCCCGAGACATCGGGGAGCTGCTCTTTGGTTCCAACCGGTTCACGGCGTCGCTCGGCGTGGCGGAACGAGCCCATCCCGCGTGAAAGGTCTGGTCCCAGCGCGGTGGCATCGATCACCACTGACGTGCGAGTCCCCTCTGGCCCTTCCCAGATCTCAACGCTGAGGCTGCCGTGCACCAGCACTGCATCTGATTTACGCAGTGAATCGGCAACATTCTTGGCCATGCCGCGCCAGCACTTGACCGTAAACCACGTAGTTGGTCCATCGACCCATTGCTGTGTGACGCGGTTAAAGTACCGACGGGTGCTGCCCAGGCGAAAGGTCGTAAGTTCCACTCCGGATTCGCTGACGTTGTAGCGCGGTTGCGTACCGATCCAACCGTTGACAGTTACTGAAGCATCCAAACTCATTGTTCACTCCTATTCTGCGCATCACTACGATGCGGCCTTAGGAATAGGTAAACCCATGCGAACTGGACCCGCGTTAACTAACGTTGATGCGTGTGGATAACCAACGAGCAATTATTCGCTGTTAATAGCGGGGTTGGGGCACCCCAACGCTTCGTATTGGGCGTTATTTCACCTCTGATACATTGTGCGCCTGACTGCGCACCCGCTCGTGGCGGCCCAAAATATCGAGTAATGGGCGGGAGTAATGCTGCTCTAGAACGCCCCGGACCGCGTTCCGAGCCGCCAATCGCACACCATGAGCAGAATCAGCACCCCACCTGCGCGCTCTTGACGCAGCTAGGCGCCAATAGATCCAACCACCCACAGCACCGATGAGCGCCCCAACGCCGCAAACCGGCCCCATGATCGCAGGACCGACACCGGAAAATCCGAGAACGGCAAGGACAGCCAAAACCACTGCCCCCGCCCAACAACCGTAGGCAATATTTTTTGCTTGCTGAACCGGCTGGCTTTTCTGCCAAGGGATTGGGACCTTGGCAAACGCCTTAGTCAATTCCCCGGTAAGTTCACCGGATTGTGTCACGGCACCGATGACTTCTGCGGCCCAGCGGTCGGTCATGTTCGCGGTGATTGTCTGCAGCCACCGTTCGCGCAGGGCTGCAACCTGGTTCTGCCCCGCGGAGGTAATCACGGGGGCCTCGCCCGCCCAGGCCTGCGTAATCTGGGCCGCAGCAACCTGATCACTAACCCCGGTTAATCCGGAGGCGACCAAAATCTTGTCAACCTCACGCTCAAGCAGTGGCTGCGGGTCCGTGATCACCGAGCTGGGAACGTGTTCCAAGATAAGCTGCGCTAGCCGTGCCAGCTCGTCTCGCATGCGCACTGACGCCATCGATTGGCGGGCTACCGCGCCTTTAAGTTCTGCCCGGAGCTCATCAATTCCCTCACCGGTGCGCGCCGAGATCGCCCTGACGACCACTTGCCCCAAACCGTCAGCAATCAGCATTTGCTCAACGTCGACTACCAGAAGGTCCCGTGCTGAACCGCTGACCTTATCAATTTGGTTGATCGCGACCACCATCGAGGCTTGGGCGTCGACGAGTTTGCGCAGGTAACCAGCGTGCAACGCCTGATCCGCATACTTTTGCGGATCCACAATCCAGATTAGAAGGTCCACCAGCGGCAAGATCGCGTCGACAACATCTTTGTGCTGTTCCACGATCGAGTCGTGATCCGGTAGATCAAGCAGAATTAACCCGTGAAGTTCCTGCTCTAGCGCTCCGTCCAGTGCGGTGTTGCGGGTTATTCGCCGGTCAGTATCTACTTCGAGCCAGTCCAAGAGGTCTGTGGCATCCGTGCTCCAACTGCACGCGTTAACACGCGCCGTGGTGGGACGTTTCACTCCGACATCGGCAAAT
Organism: Jonesiaceae bacterium BS-20; assembly: GCA_039995105.1. GTDB lineage: Bacteria > Actinomycetota > Actinomycetes > Actinomycetales > Cellulomonadaceae. The sequence continues at coordinate 910,187 of CP146203.1, read as the reverse complement.
TCGAGCCCCGACAATGCGTTGAAGGTGCTCGACTTACCTGACCCCGTACCGCCTGCCAGCGCAACAATTGTGTGGTCCACACCGAGGTTAAGCCGATTCTCAAGCGCGCCGAGCATGCGTTCGCACTGCTCAACTACCTCGGTTGGTAATTGATTCCCGCCTGCGGCAAGGGCGCTGCGTAGATCCGCGATGTGTGCGCGGTGAAGGCTTTCCGTGGCACCAGACATGGTTCTCCTGAAATTACGGTCACTTAGACTCATCTTCTCAACTTGTCTAAGAGAAACTGACTTTCCATCCTGCGTGTTGAGACTATTTTCCAGCGGCCCGGCGGGGCCAAGGCGGGCGATGGTGTTGGTTTTAGCGTAATCGTTTCAGTTCAGCTAGTCGTACTCTGGTTCCCAGTTCGGTGCCCTTTCGTACCCCCAGGGCATCCATCGCGGCAGCAAATCCGAAGTATTCGTCCTCAATGCGGGCATCGAAAGCATTTGACAGGTGCATGACTTCTTGAGTGACCAATTGTGCCCCGGCGTTACCCAACACAGAATGTAGTAGAACCGTGGCTGGTCCTACGCCTAAGACCGCGGCGCTCACCAAGGCTTCAAGCCCCCCAAGACCAAGGGCTTGCAACGCTTTTTGCCCTTGCACCCCGGCGCTACCAACGGCTTGCTCTACCTCGTGGCGAGTTCGAACCAGCCAGTCGGCAGCAAACGCATGGTCCAGGGATTCAGGGGCCTTATATAGCTGTTCAACGATCTCGCCCCCGGGCTCTCCCATCACCGCGGCGCGCACACGCGCGTGCGCCAGATGCCGCACCCCATCCAAATATTGGGTGACCGACTCCTGACAGTCTTGCGTGAGCTGGGACAACTCCGCTTCGCGGCGTTTACCTTTGCGTTCGGATCCACGCGCATAGCCCTGCTTGGAAACCAATTTTGCAAGCTTTGCCGATGCCGCGACCTCAAACCAGCGGGCCTCAACCGCGCCCTTACTTAATTCCCCGGAAGCTACCGCGCGACGTGTCGATTCAACAACATCGATGAGGCTCGAACGCGCAGTTTCCTTGAGGTAATCCGCCGCCTCGTATTGTTTCTCGGTTGCCGCTAGTAATTGGGAAACTCGTGGTGACAAGCCAGCCAAGGCGCCCTTCAGCGTACGCACAATAATCGCGCTGGCCCGGTCAGCTCCCGCGAGCGACGTCAACCAACTCTTGATTGGTGCCACTGTAGACCGGCCAAGCAACCCATCATGGGGGCCCTGGTCCTCAATGACAAATAACGGAATCGCGCCAAGATCATTTACCCGCAGCCGCTCCACGAGGTCCGTTCGCACGGTGTGCAGCGACTCATGTGGGGCCCGGTTCAACACCATGGCGACGCTAGTTCCGCGCTCACCTGCACTCACGAGAGTCTTCCACGGCAGCGCATCCCCGTACCGCTGGGAAGTTGTCACAAAGAGCCACAGATCGGCGGCCTCAAGGAGACGCTGGGCGGTGTGCCGGTTTTCGTCGCGCAACGAATCCAAATCCGGTGCATCCAGCAGGACAATCCCCCGCGGCACATTTTCATCCGCTACGGCGCGTAAGTCAGCGCGCAGCGGGTTTTTTGCCAGCAGTTCTTCATCTTGCGGATGGAAGATCATCAGCGGCTCACGCGTGGTGGGACGCAAGACCGAGGCTTTGCTGAGCTCCTGACCTACAAGAGAGTTGGCAATCGTGGATTTGCCGGCCCCAGTTGATCCAGCGATCACTACAATCGCGGGTGTGGACAGCTCAGCAAGCCTTGGCAGCAGGTGGTCATCGAGTTGGGCAAGCAACAAGTCCTTGCGCTCCCGAGCTTGCCGGGCGCCAGAAATAGCAAGTGGAAATTCTAGAGATGAAACATCCTGACGCAAGTCCGCAACGACGTCGAGAACGGTAACTCCGATGCGCTCGGAAGCAACTCTTGTCACCTTCTTGCTAGGTTGCATTTCCTTGATGTCCACTTCACCACTCATTCTGACCTAGTTGTTACTTACCCAAGAGTAGAACTAATGTGCGCCTTCAGATTCCTTTTGACTCGCCTTGTGATGAGGTTCATCGGACGGAGTCTCATCCCCCGCCAAGAAGTGCGCGGCCGCAGCAAACCCCTCGGATGGTTCCGAGTGCTCTCCAGTTTCCACCCACGCATCCACGCCCAGGGTAGATTCCTGACGGTGTTTTTCTGAATTTGTCATGGCACGCGCTCCTTTGCAAACGATGTTGCCACATTCTATCTGTGAACTGCCCACTTACAGGGGAAGCGGGCTCGGCCGGGGCCGGGTTATTTTCTGGGATATGGCGGTTTTGACGCAACTGCTACGAAGGCAACTCCCCACCAAGGGCACAAGTGCCCTATCCTTAGCTTGACGCAACGCGGCCTCAACGCCAGATCGGCAGGTCCACCCGGCCCCACATTCGTTGCATTGGCGCTCGCTGTACAGAAACGGAACCGGATGAACCAGAAGATAGGTCCCATCAAGCGGGCATTTGGCTCACCCCGCGGCCTTAAGTTCGCCATGAATATTTGGCCACCGCTACTTTTCTCCGGGATTCGAATCCTCGAGATCGGCCCAAATTTTAGCCACGTACATCTGCGTTTGGCCAAGTCGCGCCTGACCTCAAACTATTTTGGTACCCAGTACGGCGGCTCACTGTTCTCTATGACCGACGCGTTTTGGGTGATCATGATTGCGCAGAATTTGGGACCCGCCTACACCGTTTGGGATAAACGCGCAGAGATCGAATTCATCGCCCCGGGACGGACCAAAGTGACCGCCCAACTACGGCTTGCACCGGAAGTTTTGGCCGAGATCAATGAACGGGCAGATCAAGGCGAGAAAGTACTGCACTGGTTTGAAACGGATCTGCTCAACACCAACGGTGACGTGGTGGCCACCGTTCGCAAACAGGTATATGTTCGCAAGAAGTCAGCCCAATGACTGCGCGGGGTAAAAATAACAGTAGGTCAGCGGATTGATATCCACTGACCTACTGTCTTACTTGGGGTGAGTAACGGGACTCGAACCCGCGACATCCGCCACCACAAGGCGGCGCTCTACCAGCTGAGCTATACCCACCAAGTAGACTGCGATACCGAAGCATCTGCGTCTGCGTTACAACTTCTCGCTGCAACATGTAAAAGCATATCCGATGAAGTGCGAAGAACTGAAATCCTAAGCCAGTGATCCGCGCCACCTTCGGATTTTTGTTGTTCTGTGGCTCTGATCAGGGACTTTTATCCAGCCTTCCGCGGCTGCCTCACCAAGGTGAACCGGTGGTGACGCAGCCGCGGACGCCCAAACACACTCAGTTTGTCGCTGTCTTGCGGAAGGTCTGTGGCACCGACACGGTCTTCGAGACCGATGTGTCCACCACCGCAATCGCCTTGTTCCTGGCCTCCTGGGTGGATGGCCCTGGCTGCCCAACGAACATTGCGGCCCGGTAGTACCGCAGTTCATCGATGCTTTCCAGAATGTCGGCGAGCGCACGGTGTCCCCCATTTTTTGAAGGGGAGGCGTAGTAGACGCGTGGGTACCAGCGTCGCGCAAGCTCTTTAATCGAGGAGACATCCACAATTCGGTAGTGCATGTGCTGCACCAGATCCTTCATATCCCGCTCAAGGAACATCTTGTCGGTTGCGACCGAGTTACCTGCAAGCGGCGCCTTCGATGGCACCGGCACATGGGCTTTGATGTAGTCGATAACGATTTGTTCGGCCCGTTCCAAACTCACGCCGTCATCTAACCGGTTGATCAACCCAGACTCCGTGTGCATGTTGCGCACAAAGTCGCCCATCTGCTCAAGCGCAGCGGCCGGTGGCTTAATGACGGCCTCAACCCCTTCGCCCAGCACGTTGAGCTCTCCATCGGTAACAACCGCGGCGATCTCAACCAAGGCATCATTGTCGAGATCCAGCCCGGTCATTTCGCAGTCGATCCAGATAATCCGGTCGCTGACGCCGTTTGGTGTTGTTGCCATGATCTAGACGAGGGTAAGAATATCTGGGCCATTTTCGGTGATGGCCACCGTGTGCTCCCAGTGCGCGGCGCGCGCCCCCTTGACGGTGCGAATGGTCCAACCGTCGTCATCGTGCTTGTAATCAGAACGTCCGTCCGCAATAAACATTGGTTCAATTGCAATGACTAGTCCCGGGATCAACTTCAGGCCCTTCTTGCGGCGGCCCTCGTTTGGCACAAAGGGCTCCATGTGCATCTCGGTGCCGATTCCGTGGCCACCGTGATCTTCTAGGTTCCCCATCCGTGCCTTGCGGGCTATCTTGTCGATCGCGTAGCCGATATCGCCAATAGTGTTTCCCACCCGGGCCACTTCAATTCCTGCATACAGGGCCTTGCGAGTGACCTCGACGAGCTCGAGGTCTTCATCGCGTGGAGTACCAACAATGAAGGTGCGAGCCGAGTCACCGCACCAGCCATCGAGGACAGCACCGAAGTCGATGGAAACTACGTCGCCATCTTGAATTACTAGATCATTGGGGATCCCGTGCACAATCACGTCATTGACGGAGGCACAGATAGATCCCGGGAACGGGGTTGGCGCCCAATCCGGGTGATAGTTCAAAAATGGTGAGGTGGCACCCGCTTCCTTGAGCACCCCGGCGCCTACGGCATCGAGTTGCTTAAGGGTCATGCCTACTTTGGCGGCATCTTGCATCGCCTGTAGTGCGGTTGCGACCACTTTGCCGGTGGCACGCATTTTCTCAATTTCAGCGGGAGTCTTTATTTCAATCACCCATACACACTACCGCGAAGCTCACGGGGCTAGGCCTGATTCGCAGCGAATCACACGGGCAAAGCCCTTCTCGTTCAGCTACCGAGCGCCTGCCCGCGCCTGTTCCACCCCTCGATTGGCTAGTTCATCTGCCCGCTCATTACCGGGATCCCCCGAGTGGCCCTTGACCCATCGCCAGTCGATCGAGTGACGTTTGGTCTCAAGTTCGAGCTGCTGCCACAGTTCCATATTTTTGACCGGTTGCTTGTTTGCGGTGCGCCAGTTGTTCTTTTTCCAACCGTGGATCCACTTGGTGATCCCGTTCATGACGTAGGTTGAGTCCACGTGCAACACAATCTTGCATGGCCGTTTCAGGGCCGCAAGGCCTTCAATGACCGCGGTCAATTCCATCCTGTTATTGGTGGTTTCCAGCTCCCCACCAAAGAGTTCCTTTTCATGCCCGCCGGACCTCAACCACGCTCCCCAGCCGCCAACTCCGGGATTTCCCTTGCAGGCACCATCCGTCCACATCTCAACCCGGTTGAGTTCTTCGGTGTCTTGGGAGGTGTCCTGAGAGATAGTCATGAGCCCATTGTGTCAAAGGCTCGGGCAGAAGCAGAAACGCCGCACTGTGGCTAATCACCTAGTGGGCAAGGGTGACCCCTAGTTTTTTAATGCGTAAAGTGTGGGAGACCGGAATTCCCCCGGCCATTTTTCTTTGTTGGTAACGGACACTTTTGGAGATTTACATGCGGCTCGTTGTTGCCCTGGGCGGAAATGCATTGGCCAAGCGTGGAGAGCTCATTAGTGCGGAGAACCAGCGCCGTAATATTCGCGTCGCGGCAGCCGCCTTGGCTGATATTGCACGTGATCATGAGTTGGTAGTCACACACGGCAACGGCCCTCAGGTAGGCCTGCTTGCACTTCAGAACAAGGCCTACACCGGGGTGCCCGCTTATCCCCTTGACGTGTTGGGCGCCCAGACCCAGGGCATGATCGGGTATCTCATTGAACTTGAATTACGGAATACCTTAGGTCCGATTAAGCAACTCACCTCCCTACTCACGTTGGTTGAGGTCGATGCCGACGATCCAGCGTTCTTGAATCCGGAAAAGTTTGTTGGCCCCACCTACTCTCAAGAAGAGGCTGACGAGTTAATCGCTCAATTTGGTTGGCAGTTCCGCGCCGACGGTATGACCCAGCGTCGCGTTGTTCCCTCCCCCAAGCCGGTTCACGTTGTCCAGTTGGAGGCAATTCGGGATCTGGTCCAGGATAACCACGTTGTCATCGCCTGTGGCGGTGGCGGAGTTCCCGTTGTCAAGGACGCTGACGGCCATTACCAGGGCGCAGAAGTTGTCATTGACAAGGATGGCTCATCCGGGTTGATGGCCGCGGAAGTCGGCGCCGACTTGTTTGTCATTGCGACCGATGCCGCCGCCGTCATGCTTGACTGGGGCACCGAGGATGAGCGCGCCATTAACAAGGTCACTCCTGAGCAGTTGAAGTCATTTAGCTTTGCAGCCGGTTCGATGGGCCCTAAGGTTAGCGCCGCCTGTGACTTTGTCACACGCACCGGAAAGCCAGCGGCGATTGGTCGCCTCGAAGATTTGGCCGGCATGGTTGCCGGGACGCACGGCACGATAGTTGTTCCAGAACTGCCCGGCGGCATGACTATTCGGTAAACTCGGGTATCCCTGCTGTTTCCACCAGCGTCCCGAGGTAGCTATGCGCCCGCCTCACACACTCGAAGGTGAGGTCCCGTAGGTGTCTTCCGATTCTCCTCGGTTTAGTTTTGGCCCTTCTTCCTTGCGTGCCTCAGCCTCTTTACTGGCGTTGACACGTCCGGGCCCCAAGCCACCCACGGCCAGCGCACCTGGTCAGTTCAGAGCCGCCTTGTTTGTTGACACGGATCAAGTTTCTGGCACTTGGCGCTCAACCACGGAGGTTCAAGAACACCTCAAAGGGCATCCTCATACGTTCGCGGTGATCACCCTTGATTGCCCCAACGTGGAACAGCTCCATGAGCTGGGTCAGGTTTTTGACCTGCACCCCGTGCTTCTTGAAGATGCGACTCAGGTCCATCAGCGGCCCCGATTTGACCGTGATGGCTCAAGTGCCGCTGCAGTCTTCAAATCGGCTCGCTACATAGATCAAACCGAGTCGGTCATTTTTGAAGAGATCCACGTGGTTGCGCTCCCCCAGTGTGTTGCGGTCATTCGGCTCGCGCCCACCGGCGAGCACGCCGGCCACAGCGCCGAGGTTCCAGCGTGGTTTACCGGCTTAACCCACCCGCAAGCCGTGTTCTTGGCCGTCGGCACTATGGGGGTGCTGTACACGGTTCTCGATGCCTTAGTCGACGATTACTTCCCGGTCATTACCGGCATCAGCGAGGACGTCGACGAGATCGAACTCCAGGTGTTCTCCGGGGACCCTACGGCTCCCGAACGCATCTACCGGCTCAGCCGGGAGGTCGTTGCGTTCCAACGTGCGGTTGTCCCGTTGCGGGACGTGGTTGGTGACCTCATTGAGGCCTTTGAAGAAAACTCTCACGCCCAACACCTGAGCCATTACATCAAAGACGTGCACAATCACCTGATCCGAATTTCGGAACGGATCACCGATGCCCGTGAACTGCTAGCCCAAATCTTGACCGTCAATTCCACGCTGGTAGGCCAACGCCAAAACGAAGACATGAAGAAGATTTCCTCATGGGCCGCAATACTTTTTGCTCCCACCCTTATTGGCGCCATTTACGGTATGAACTTCAAAAACATGCCAGAGCTGGACTGGTACTACGGGTACCCGATGGCACTTGGCGCGATGGTCCTGTTTGGAATTGGCCTCTACACGGTGTTCAAATCCTTGAAGTGGTTGTAAGTGGCCAGCCACACTGTGGTCAATTGTGAGAACTGCCAAAACCTGCATTAGAATCGTCAATGCCTCCGTAGCTCAGTTGGATAGAGCAACAGACTTCTAATCTGTAGGCCGCTGGTTCGAATCCAGTCGGGGGCACTTGATGTATCAACGATTCTGAGGCTAGATAGTATCGCTAGTGTAGCCCAGCATTGAAAACACAAAATGGTCTCCCATTCAATCGAGAAGGAGACCATTTTCGTATCTGCCATGAGGCAGGTGAATTACCAGCTAGTTAGGCGTCGCAACGCCGGACTATGGTTAGTTACTTAACGAGAGCGACGAGTATCTCGCTACTGCTCGACACACTCGTCCACGTGGCGATGAGACCTATTCAACGTGTGAACCATCAGGGCTGATTTTGGGAGCCATCCACCCCCACTTCGGTGCAGTAAACTGATCCACGGGTCATGCAGTTTCACTTGCCTATTGGCCCACATGAGTCATCCCCTGAAACAGCGTGGGATGCCAGAAAATTATCAAATTGTGCCCCAGCCAGGTATTCAATACTGCGGGTTGAAGCGCCCAATTTGAGTAACAAAGGATATGCATGACCACGACTCAACCGGGTCAAGACCAAACACCCGGCGGCGAGAACGCCCAGCACCTCAAGCAATTACCCGATGATTCGGGGCTGCGCCGCGGCCTCAGCGCTCGCCACATCCAATTCATGGCCCTTGGCTCAGCAATTGGCACCGGACTCTTTATGGGATCCTCGAGCGCAATCCAAGCAGCCGGCCCCGCCGTGTTGATCGCCTACATCATTGGCGGCGCCGCGGTATTCATGGTGATGCGTGCCCTCGGCGAGATGGCCGTGCGCCACCCGGTTTCAGGCTCCTTTGGTCACTACGCCTCGCGCTACATTGGCCCGTTTGCCGGGTTTGTTGCCGGGTGGACCTACGCTTTTGAAATGTTTGTGGTTGCGCTAGCCGATGTCACCGCTTTCAGTGTTTACATGGGTTTTTGGTTCCCCCATGTGGAACGCTGGATCTGGGTGCTGGCAGTCATTTTCTTCATTGCTGGGCTGAACTTGATTAGCGTCAAGGTGTTTGGGGAACTTGAGTTTTGGTTTTCGCTGATCAAGGTTGCCGCAATTGTGCTCATGATTGCCGGTGGCATTGCAATCATCATTTTTGGATTTGGTAATCAAAGCGACAACGCCGCTGGAATTCAGAATCTTTTCAGCAACGACGGATTCTTCCCAATGGGCATTTGGGGGCTACTTGCCTCATTCACCATTGTCATGTTTGCCTTTGGAGGCATTGAAGTTATTGGCATCTCCGCGGGTGAGGCCAAGGATCCCAAGCGCGTCATTCCTAGGGCAATCAACACTGTTCCCCTAAGAATCTTGCTGTTCTACGTCCTTACGCTGGGCGTCATCATGTCTTTGCAGCCGTGGAACACAATCGATGGCTCAGCCAGCCCATTTGTTTCCATCTTCGAGTCCCTCGGTATCGCCGGGGCCGCTCATGTTCTCAACGCGGTAGTGATCACTGCGGCACTGTCCGCCATCAACGCGGATATTTTTGGAGCGGGGCGAATGCTCCATGGTCTTGCAGAACAGGGCCAGGCTCCCAAGGCCTTCATGCACGTCACCAAGCTTGGCGTCCCGTGGCTGACCGTCTTGACTATGATGGGCGCGCTGCTCGTTGGGGTCGTCCTTAACGCCCTGTTCCCGGACCAAATCTTCTTCTTGATTGCCGCTCTTGCGACCTTCGCCACGGTCACCGTGTGGTTGTTGATCTTACTTTCCCACGTCAAGATGAAGCGGGAAATTGCCAAGCAGAACCTTGCCCCCAGTGAGTTCCCCAGCCCCATGTGGCCTTTTGCTTCCTATGTGACCATCGGTTTCATTGGTTTTGTGCTAATCATGATCGGCGTTGTAGAGGCAACCAGACCCGCACTCTGGGTGGGCGTAATTTGGCTGGCTCTCCTGGCCGTCAGTTACCGCTTGTTCGTCCACGGCCCCGGCCGCCTGCATCATAACCTTGTGGACCAGACACAACCTGCATCCCTGCCCACTAAACACACACCGGGTCAGTTAGAGTAAGCAGAAATAGATACCCCTAGGGGTATTGTGCACAATTGTTTTGCTCCGAAAGGTCCGTCCATGCGTCTTCCATCTCATCAGGCTCCAACTACCCGAGCCCGAGCTACCTCAATGTTGGCAGCGTGCGCGCTCCTTATCGGCCTCACGGCGTGCAACTCCTCGCCGTCTGGCAACAGTGCCCCGGCGGCGACTACTGAAACGTCAGCGGACCAGGAATCTGGCCCGAGTGTCGAAATCAGTGAAAGTACTATCATTCTCGATGTGCGCACAGAGGAAGAGTTCTCAGCGGGCTACCTTAAGGGCGCACAGCTGCTCGATTTCAACAACGGAGATTTTGCAGCCGCTATACCTACGCTAGACCCGGAAGCGGAATACCTCATCTACTGCCGCTCAGGAAACCGGGCGGGCCAAGCAATTTCCCAACTAGAGCAGGCCGGCTTTACCAACCTGACCAATTTAGGCTCACTCGAGGAAGCTGCCAGCGCAACCGGCATTCAGATCATGCAGTAACAATGGCCTAATCAATAGCAAAATCCTTTACGGCAGCGAAACTCACCGCAGTATCAATACCCATCGAAAAAAGGTGCGGCGCCATTTTCAGGGGCCGCACCTTTTTATCTGCATACTTTAGTTACCGCGGGCAGGAGCAACGATCTGCCTGCGCCACTCCAACGAGCGCTTCTTCAATGTGTTCGCCGCAACCATCCCAGGTTGGTTTTCCGCACACGTGACAGGTAATGCGAGCGCACATAGTGAGCCCCTTTCAATTGAGAGTTTTGGTTCCAGAGGAACGGTTGCAGTTCTTAGGCCTTACGGACAACTGAAGATTTGAGCAGCATGTCCCCGAATCCATCCACCTTGGCATCGATGTCGTGCCCATTGATTGGGTCGATCAAGCGGATCCCCGTTACTTTGGTCCCCTTCTTGATCGCGTTCTTTGCGCCCTTGACCTTGAGATCTTTGACCAGGACTACGTTGTCTCCGTCAGCAAGGGCGTTACCAACGGCGTCCTTGATAACCTGCTCTTCTTGAGCGACTTCGGCGTCGTTTGATTCGCCGCCTTCATGGCGGGACCACTCGTGGGCGCACTCGGGGCAAACAAGCAATTCACCTAGTTCGTAGGTGTACTCGCTCGAACATTTAGGGCACTTAGGCAAAGAATCAGTCATGTCACCACCCTATCCAAAAAGGTAAGTAAAAACTGCCACGCACGGGGATGCTTGCTTCACACCGAACAGCCGCGCATGGTCCATCAAAGTTAGAGTTCCTTACGCATTTGAATATTCGTTATTTCAAAACCCAACGAGAGATACAGGGCTTGAGCAGACCTATTTGCGCCAAATACGTTGAGCCCCAGCGTAGCTGCCCCCTGTGAGCGCGCATACTTCTCACCCAGGATCATTGCCGCGCGGCCATAACCTAAGCCTCGTTCAGCCGGGGCCACAAATATATCCCAGACCCACCAGGCACCCGGATCATCCGAGGTGTCCGGACCAATCCAAAGATACCCAACTTGGTTTTCGGTACCGTCAACAATATTGAAAACGACATGCCCAGCTAACGGCTCACCTTGGGGGAAGTATCCCGTCAGTTTGGTTCTGGCTTGCTCTCGCGCAGGCTCGACGGCTAGCCTGGTCGCCAACAGGTCCCGGGCGTATTCAGCAACGGCACTTTCAAACCAGGTTGAGAAGTCATTTTGCTGTAACGGGTGCAAACGAATGGTCATAGTGCTATTCTCCCACCCCTTCCCTACTGTTTGCATAGGTCAACCTGCCGTCTGCTGCCGGGGAGCGTTAGCAAACAGGGGCTGCGCGACCACTCGTGCGAGTGCTTTACCTTTAAACGGCTGGGCACCGCTTCCCTTGCGAGTTTCTGCTGGACCAAGGATTAAGGCGGTTGGTGCCCAAATATTCATTGGATACTTCCCCCGCTCCCGTGATTGGCCCCTATGACTCTGCGGCTGATTCCGCGATTACAGTTGGCCCGAGTTGGCACCCTCAGCTTGACACTATGCCTAGTATTCGGTTGTGTGGGCACTGCTGCTGCCACCGGCGTTGACAACGAAGGCAACCCTATCGACGGCGCCCCAGGCGAGATCCCCATGTTGGGCACATTCTCCTACGATTATTTTGGTAAGGCCTCCGGCGTTCCCATCATTGGCGCCGTCCACAGTGTCCAGCGCCTAGAAAATGGCACCGGCGTCTACTATTCGGTCGGGGTCCCGAGCGATCAGGGGGCAACGGAGTTTCGATCTGGATATTTGAATCCAAGCACCATGCCCTACAAGCCCAACCACGCCGCTCACGTTGCCCTGGTGGATTCTGCAAATCTGACCGCGTACCGTCTCCTAGCTACCGAGCGTGGCTTGGTGACGGATGCCCGGTACTTGACTGTTCCAGCCAACGCACTTTCCGTGCTCTACGCGGTTTTTCCTGCTTTACCCAAAGACGTCAGTGTCGTTGATTTGCAGTTCGCGTTCGGGTCTACCGCAACCGCCATCCCGGTCACCGATGCGCCCCTTGGGCCGCAAGTAGCGCAAGAGTTCACGATGCTTGGCCAGGGTTGGCCCGCTTTCCCAAGCGCCGACGTGATTGCTTTGGCCAACCCAACCGCGGCGACCTTTGATCTTGCGTCACGTTCTCAAGAGGTATCGGGAGCCACCGAGACTGAACATTTTGCACACGAGGTTGAGGTCTCCCTCAATGCTGACTTCTTCTTTGTACCGGGTTCAGCTGAGCTCAATCCCGACGCCCAAGAACGTATTAGCCAGCTAGGTGCGCTGCTTAGGGCACAGGGAACCGGCGAGGTCACAATTGTTGGTCATACTGATTCCGTCCCAGACCCAACCCTTGGCAACGAGCAGCTGTCCAAGGACCGTGCGGCCGCCGTGGGCAAGGTGCTTACTGACGCACTTGGACCGAGCGCTAACATCTCGACCTCAGGTGTGGCAGATAAGGAACCGGTTGCAAGTAACGCAACCGATACCGGCAAAGTTAAGAACCACCGAGTAACCACCACGCACCAGGGCAAGGAATCATGAGCCGCGCCAGTCAAGTGCTGGGTGCCCTGGTCCTGGGGCTGCTTTTTGTGGGGTGCAGTGAGACCGCCATTCCCACGTCCACAACCAATTTGGGGCCCCAATCAACATCACCTGAGCCCTCAAGCACACCCTCCCCTACGGCACTGAGCGCACCAGATGTAACGGAGCAGACCTTTGACTCGTTCGCCAAGCCGATTTCCCTGGCAACCGCGCAGGGAGAGATTATGGGAACTGGAACAGGCCTGATCCCAGTAACGCTTAGCATCGAGTCGGTTACGGCAGGCCCAACGAGTAGCCAACTACGATTTCAGTTGTTCTCGGACGGTCCGGGAGAACCGGCCGTCAACCTCAGCACCTTTAACTAGTTCACCCCGCTGGCTGCCGATATCCGCGACGTAGCCCTTGAGATTGAGGCCTCCGGCACCAAGTTCTTGCCGCTCTTGGGGGCCCGGCCGGGCGAGCCAGCATCCTCTTTCTCATTCTGCGTCTGCTAAGACGGTCCAAAAACCATAGATGCCGAGGGCATCACGTTGGACGCCACGTTTGCGCCGCTTGCTGCAGACACCACGAAAGTGACCGTCATCATTCCCGGTTTTGAACCGATCGCCGACGTTCCGTTAACACGCTAAGGTTTGGAAGTCTTTGGCCCTAACCCAGTGGTGTGGTCGAACCACGCGGGACCAGACGGCTAGCAAACCGGTGCAGCCCCGACGTTTCACGGCCGCCAATAGCAGCAACAAGATGTTCTGCTGCCCGCCGGCCCAATAACTCTAGGTTCATGTCAATGCTGGTCAACTGGGGGCGGGCATTGGTTGCAAAAACATCCCAATTGTCGTGCCCAACGACCGCGACATCGAACGGAACCTCGCGTCCCAACTCACGTAGGGCATCGAGAACTCCCCTCGCGATCTGGTCCGAACCACAGAAGATCCCGTCAACGTCAGGGTGGCGCCCCAACAACATGCGCGTGGCGCCCCTGCCCCAACCCTCGGTCCAGTCACCGAACAGCGCTTTTCCTCCAACCAGCTCTAGGCCCGCTTGGTCAAGAGCGGCGGTCATGCCTGCGATTCGGTCTGCCGTGGCCCCGTACGTTGGGTCACCGGTGATGTGCGCAATCTTGGTGCGTCCTAAGGCGATGAGGTGCTCGGTCGCAAGTTGGCCTCCCCCAGCACCATCCGCAACCAGTGATAGGTCCCGCGGATCTTGGGATGGCGCGTAGACATACACCACTGGAACCCCTAGATGCTGTCCCAGGGACTGACGCGGATCGGGTCGGTCCCCCACCACGATTAAGCCGTCGACGCGGCGCGATAACAGCGCACGCAGGTGGTGTTGCTCACGGATTGCGTCACCACGGGCATCACACAAAAACACTGAAACCTGCCCCGCCCCAAAGGCGTCCTCTGCCCCCATCAAGATGGGGATGGAAAACCGGCCTTCAAGGTCGTTTGTCAGCAACCCCACGGTGCCTGTCCGGCCCTCAAGCAGGCCCCGAGCCAACGGGTTGGGCACAAATGCGAGTTGTTCGGCCGCAGCTAAGACTTTTTCACGGGTCTGGGCGCGCACCTGTTCGCGGTTATTCATGGCCTTGGAGGCGGTTGAAATGGAGACCCCCGCCAGTTTTGCTACGTCGCTCAACGTCACCGGGCGTCCGATCTGCGCTGATCTATTACTTGCCACTTGTTCTCCCCCGACCCAATACCGCTTGAAAGTTTTGGGGGCTAGCCGTAACCCCAACGTTCATGTAGAGTACCATCAGAAAACCTTTTCGGTAAGTTTCAATAATTCGTTTTACAGTTGAACTTAGTGTCGATCTTGATCCTCACTTGACATCGCTCACCCGGTGTTATTTGATGCAACTACGAAACTTTCGTTTTCTGAAACACCGAAATACATTTTCATGTTTGCGGCACTCATGCGACGTTTAGAACGTCCCGAGAGCCAGCATCATTACCGGCTCGGCGTAGTTGCTTGAGCGGGCAATGATGCACCCTCAACGAAGAGAAAAAGGAAACCACTAGTGAAAACTTCTCGCGCATTGCGTTCAGTCGCGGCGGTATCAGCCGCCGTACTCATGTCAGCGGGCCTAGTTGCTTGTTCCAGCAGCGATGACAAAAGCTCGGACAACGGCAACCAGCCAGGCACCGAAATCTCCGCAACCGGAATCGATGACGGCACCGAGTTGACCATGTGGACTCGCGCCCCACTCGAGCGCCAGGCCAAAACGCTTGTTGAGGCCTATAACAAGGAAAACAAGAACCAGGTCAAACTTGAGATCATTCCAAACGATGACATGGAAGGAAAAGTTGGTGGCGCTGCAACCAACGGCGATCTACCAGACCTGCTCGCAGGTGACGTGGTTCGCCTCCCCAACTGGGTAGATAACGGCCTGTTCACCGACATCACCGGACAGATTGATGGCCTCGACTTTGTCTCTGACATCGCCCGCGGCCACCTTGACGCTGGCACCACCACGGACGGCGCCAAGCACACTGTCCCATTTGTTACCGACGTCTCGGTCATGTTCTGGAACAAGGACCTCTACCGTGAAGCAGGACTGGACCCGGAGCAAGGCCCTAAGACCATGAAGGAATTTCAAGAGCACGCACAAGCAATTGGTGACCTCAAAAAGGACGGCGTTGCCGGAACGTACTACGGTGGAAACTGTGGTGGCTGCCTGCTGTTTACCTGGTTCCCAACCATTTGGGCATCGGGAGATGAAGTTCTTAGTGCCGATGGCACCGAGGCACTTCTAGCCGGCGACTCCGCCAAAGAGCTCTACACCATCTACCGCGAACTTAATGAAGGCGGCGCGGTTGGTGTGGGTTCCAAGGAAGAAACCGGAGCCACCTGGACCGCACCATTCCAAGAGGGCAAGGTTGGTGTCATGTCCTACCCAAACACCATGCTCAGCACCGTAATTGAGGCCGGAATCGACGTTGGCGTTGGCCCAATCCCAGGCATTGACGGGGGCGAGTCAACCTTCCTTGGCGGCGACGCCATGGGAATCTCCAAAGACTCAAAGAACGTCGAGCAGGCCTGGCACTTCCTGTCCTGGATGCTATCTGAGGAAACTCAGCTTAACGTGGTAGCCCAAGCGGGCGACGTAGTCTCACGGGTTTCCCTGCTAGACAACGAATACTCCGCCAAGGACCCACGCACACTAGCAATCAACAAGGTTGTTGAGAGCGGCCGTACCCCGGTGTCAGTCAACTTCTCCGAGGCATTTAACGCAGCGGGAAGCCCTTGGATCACCCTATTCCGCAACGCTACGTTTGGTGACGGCGCAACCGTCGACGCAGACAACGACGCAATCACTGAGATCCTCTCCCAGTAGTACGAACCACCGAGTGCGCCAAACCCTCGTTGTTTGGGCTACGTAGAACTAAGCGCCGCTGATGCGTTTAGTTGAGCCCGACGGTTTGGCGCACTCAGTCTGCCCCCTTCTTCGACTTCTCAAGGAGACCCCAATGTCCTCATCAACACTGAGCCCTGCCCCCGCAGGGCTGAAGAAAAGGCCGGGCAGCAAGAAGCGCTCCTGGCAAGGTCTGCTCTACGCCACACCAACTGCGCTGTTTGTCACGGGCCTCTTTGTTGTCCCAATCATTGTTGTTCTGATTATGTCAGCGTCCGATTGGTCGCTACTTGGCGGCAACAAGGGCACCAACTTCCCAAAAAACTACGTCGACGTACTCGACCACCGCATGTTCTGGGACGCAGTCCTATTCACGCTCAAGTACACGGCGATTGCAACCATCTTGCTCATTGCCTTGGGCCTTGGATTAGCCCTGTTGGTCCAGGAAAGCACCCGCTGGAAGGGCTTGCTGCGAACCACATTCCTGATCCCCTCAGCCCTTGGCCTTGCCTCGGCGTCGCTGCTGTTCTACGCCCTGTATTCACCCCAGGTCGGACCCATCAGTGCCTTCTTCGAAAAAATCGGGCTCACCGAGGGACGCGTTTCTGTCCTCGGCACACCCGACGGCGCACTATGGGCAACCGTGTTCCTGATTGTCTGGCGCTTTGCAGGTTTCTACATGCTGCTTTTGCTGGTTGGACTGCAAGGGATCCCGGGCGATGTCTACGAGGCTGCCCGCATGGACGGCGCCAGCCGCCTGCAAGTCTTTGGCAAGATCACCATTCCGTTGCTTCGCCCTTCCCTTGCTCTGAGCACCATCATGTGTGTCACCGGTTCGCTCCTTGCGTTCGACCAGTTCTACATTCTGACAAAGGGTGGCCCAGACGGCTCAACCATGACCATTGTGCAGTTGATCTACAACCTGGCCTTTGAGTCCAAGCGTGACCTTGGCCTGGCCGCTGCGCTTTCCGTCCTGACCCTGCTCGCCCTGATCCTGATCAACATGTTCCAGCTGCGCGTGCTGCGCGGCTCGGATGAGAAGTGAGGCCCACCGTGAAATCATCACCCACCAACTGGCTGGCCCGGACCCCTTACTACGTCCTGACCGGTGGCCTTGCCATCATCTTCATGTCTCCCCTGATCTGGAGTGCGATCTCCTCAGTCTCTCCGCAGCCCGGCTCTGCCCAGGTTGACGGGTTTGGTTTTGGCAACTACATCACCTTGATGAACTATCAGGCGGGCCTGCCCACCTACCTTGGTAACTCCGTGGTCATCTCGGTTTTGACGGTCATCTTCACCCTCGTGGTGACCACCCTTGGCGGCTACGCATTTGCCCGCTTTACGTTCCCAGGCAAGAACCTTCTGTTTCTGCTGACGCTTTCCATCTTGATGGTTCCGTACGCAACGCTGCTTATTCCACTCATGGTCACGCTCAAGGCAATGCACCTACAAAATAGTTTGGTCGGCGTGGCACTCGTATTAGCCATGTTCCAGCTGCCCTTTGCCACATTCATGATGCGTATCTCGTTTGAAGCGGTCCCCAAGGAAATTGAAGAATCCGCGCTCGTTGATGGCTGCGGCACCTTTGGTGCACTGCGCCGGATCCTGCTCCCCGCGGTCAAGCCCGGGCTCATCACGGTTGGCCTCTTCGCCTTCCTCGCCGCCTGGAACGACTTCATGGCTCCGCTGTACCTGGTTGGTAGTGAGAACCAGCCACTACCCCTCGCCTTGGTCAACATGCGCCAGCAGGTCATGGGAGTCATCGACTACGGCTCAACCCAAGCCGGTGTTGTTGTCCTGGCGCTCCCCTGTGTCATCCTCTTCCTCATTCTCCAGCGTCACTACGTGGCTGGATTCATGTCCGGTGCGTTGAAAGGCTAGTGTCCCCAATGATTACTCACACCCCAAACAAGCTAAGCTCCACCCCTGGTGTCCGCAATCAAGCTGATGCTGCATCTCAAGCTGGGCGCCCGGTTTCACCGTCGCGCAGTGTCCTGAACCCGCTTGGTCTATCAGAAATCAAGATCACCGGAGGCATGTGGGAGCAGTTCCAGTCCCGCAATGCCGCAGCTACCCTGCCCCACATTGGGCACTGGCTGGAAAAGGCCGGTTGGCTCAAGAACTTTGACCACGTGGTGGACGGAACCATTGCAACGAACCGCACCGGCCGCGAGTTCGCTGACTCCGAGGTTTACAAGTACCTTGAGGCCCTCACGTGGGAATATGGTCGCACGGGCGATGAGTCCCTGAATGAAATTATTGAGACGGTCGCGCAGCGCATTGAGCGGGCCCAAGACGGCGACGGGTACCTGCACACGTTGTTTGGTCACCCGGGTCAGGCACCGCGGTATTCCGATTTGGAATGGGGCCACGAGTTGTATAGCTTTGGCCACCTCTTCCAAGCTGCCGTTGCCCGCCTGCGGACCTTTGGTGAGGACCGCTTGGTCCAGATCGCGCGGCGCTTGGCTGATCACGTGTGCATTGAATTTGGCCCAGATGGCCGTCAGGGCATTTGTGGTCACGCTGAGGTTGAGCCGGCACTGGCAGAGTTTGGCCGTGTCACAGGTGAGCAGCGCTATATTGACCAGGCACAGTTGTTTATAGAACGTCACGGCAATAAGACGCTGGCAGACATCGAGTTTGGCCGGTCTTATTTCCAGGACGATGCCTCAGTGCGCCAGTCCACCGTCTTACGTGGACACTCGGTGCGGGCACTTTACCTCAGCGCTGGCGCGATCGACGTTGCGGTTGAGCGTGAGGATAACGAACTTCTCGATGCCGTGCGCACGCAGTGGGTAAACACTCTGGCGCGGCGGACCTACCTCACCGGTGGCATGGGTTCTCACCACCAAGACGAGGCATTTGGTGCCGACTTTGAACTTCCACCGGACCGTTCCTACTCGGAGACTTGCGCCGGCGTCGCCTCAATCATGGTCGCTTGGCGGCTCCTGCTGAACGACGGTTTGGTGCGCGACGCTGATCAAATTGAACGCACTCTGTTCAACGTGGTCGCAACTGCTCTGGATGAAACAGGGACCCGGTTCTTCTACACCAACCCGCTGCACCAGCGTGACCCGGGCGAGAACGAGGCCCCGGACGCCATGAGCCCGCGGTCCAACTCATCCCAACGCTCGGCCTGGTTCAATGTGTCTTGCTGCCCACCAAACGTGGCTCGCACGATGGCCAGCTTGGCCACGTACATGGCAACCACTGACAACACTGGCTTGCAGATTCACCAGATCGCTCCCTTGGAGATCCGGACGCAGTTGCCGTCCGGCCAACAAATCAGCGTTGATGTTGCCACCACCTACCCGGACAACGGCAATGTTAAGGTAACCGTCAATGAAGGGGCAGCTACCCCATGGGCGCTGACCCTGCGGGTACCCGCTTGGGCACAGGGCGCCAAACTTGTAGTAGATGGCACCGCACGCCCGGTGGCTCCCGGATACGTCACCGTGGAACGAGCATTTGCCGCCGGCGAGGTTGTCGAGCTGCGGTTCCCAATCGCCCCTCGGTTCACCGCGCCAGACCCTCGGATCGATGCGATCCGCGGATCCGTCGCGGTTGAGGTTGGTCCACAGGTCATGTGCTTGGAGTCGGTAGACCTGCCACAAGGCGTTGGTCTGGACGACTTCAGGGTTAACCCAAATCAGGCAATCGACACCGCCGCGGGCGCAACCGTTGTCAGCGGTTCCTCATACGGGTTTGCCAACGCCGCTTGGCCATACGGCGACGTTATGGGCCAGCCGGATGCTACTCAACAAGTCTCCCTCGTGCCGTACCGCACGTGGGGTAACCGCGGACCCGCAACCATGCGCGTTTGGATCCCAACCGAGTAGAACCCGCACCCGTGCCTCCAAAGGCAGTGCGGCATCGAGAAGCTAGTCCCGGGTTCAATGGGTAGACTCTCTCAACAAAAAATGTGTGGGGCTGGTAGTTCAATCGGACTACCAGCCCCACACGTTTGCTGAGGTTGAAAACGTAAGTTTTACTCGGTCGGTTCCTCAGAAGGTTCCTCGGTGTCGGTTTCTTCTACGCCACCATCGGTGTCCGTGCCCTCTTGGACGTCAGTGTCCTCGGGGGTGTCAGTTCCGCTCACCGGGTTTGGGTTGTAATCGTTGATGTCCAAGCCACACTGGTTGATCTCGGACTCAACCTTTTTGGTTAGGCGAGATTTACCTGCCGCATGTGCCTCGGCCACCGTTCCAAAATAGATATTTCCGTCTTTAGATTCCTTTGAAACATCGGAAACCGAGTCACACAGGTGGAAGACGGAACCGGACTTGGTCCAGAAGACCTCATCCTTCCCGGTCAACTCCATGACAATCCGGGCCTCATCGGAGTACTGCTCCTGCGAGGGTGCATCAAAATCGGATGCAAAATAGCCCACTACCAGCATGATAGCTATGCCAATACCACCGGCAATGCCCTTTTGCTTACCGTCCATGTCCTTGTTCAGGAAAATCATGATAATCAGCGGCAGGAATGCAATAACCGTGATGATCGCACCCAACTGGTTCTGCACAAAGAACCGGATCTTGTCCCGCTTGGAAGCCGGATCAAGGCGGTTTGCCTTCTTCCACAGCAGCGATCCACCAAGGGCCAACGCACCGACCACTACCAGCATGACAATGAGCAGCCACGTTCTGATTTCTGGTTGCCTGAGCACCCAAAAGATTGCAAAGGCCTCACCGGCGATCGCCAAGATCCACGCAACCCATGCGAAAAGGCGGAGCTTACCTGCTTCCGCCTTCGCCTGCGGAGTTGCCTTCCACGTAACTTCAGGAAGGTCATCTTTCTTCTTGCTGGCGCTCGAACCTGACGACTTTGAAGACGCCGCCGGAACCGGTTGGGCCCGGACTACCTTCTTTTTTGGCTTCTCTGCCATGGGTTTCCTCCTGAGTTCAAATAATGCCAGAAGCATATCGGAGTTCATCCACAAAGAAGCCAAATTATTGCAGGTCACGCAACCAAATCTAAAGATTCACCTCACCGTTATTACTCTTGGGCTACAAACCGATAGAGTCAGGACATGGCAAATTCTTTTCTCAGCTCCCTGGGCGATCAAGAACGTTTAGACTTCATCTCCGGAGTTTTTGACCTTGTGCGGTCCGGGCAGTTAGCCCCCTTGACCGAGATGTTAGACTCCGGGGTTCCCACCGACTTACAAAATGAGCGGTCGGATTCCCTCTTGATCATCGCGGCATACGCACAAAAGCCTGACATTGTCGCGTTGCTCCTGGAACGCGAGGCGGACACTTCCATTGTGAACACCATGGGGCAGACCGCTATTTCTTGTGCGGTCTTCCGTAATGATCCCGGTATTTTGAAGCAGCTCCTCGACGCCGGTGCGAACCCAGATTTGGGTCACCGCAATGGTCTAGAAATTGCTCAGCAATTTGAACTCCCTGAGATGGAACGGATTCTGCGGGCCCACGCCGACCAGGAGTAAGCTCTGGCAACACAGAATAGTTGCAAGAACATACAGAAATGTTGGGCCTGCAGTTTGTGAACTGCAGGCCCAACGTTTTTTGGCTAAGTCGCCTTCGCGCTATAAATTTGGGCTCATCTACTGGCTGAAACCACAAATTTTCACGTAGAAAACATCAGGTTGAGGTCTAGACTCGTTTTGCAACGGCCTTCGCAAACAACTCTTCCGCGCCAGGGTGCACGCCAAAGAACAAGGTGGGTTCCGTCAGCTCGAGTTCAAGAAGAACCGGTTGACCATCATCGTTTGGAATAAGATCCACGCGGGCAAACAAGAAATTTTCGCCACTGTTAATGGTCTTACGCGCTACCGTCATGACGTTTTCAGCAAAGTCCAGGTATGACAGATCCGCGCCTTCAAGGGCGAGCTCTTCCTGCTGGTAGGTCTCACCGGGCGCGTCGCCGCGGGACAGCATGGCTGTTTTGCGGACGGCATGCGAGAACTGCCCATCAATGAAGATCAAGCTGGTTTCACCCTCTGAGTCAACCTGAGTGAGGTAAGGCTGGATCATGACGTGCTTGCCTTCACGTAGCAGATCCCGCACATGTAGGATCGCTTCACCGCGGGCTTTCGCGGTCACACCTTGGTACCTGGCGGTGTCCTGAGCACCGGCAGAGATACTTGGTTTGATGACGTAGTCACCAAATGCAGGTAACCGGGTGTGGATCGCTTGGGACCTAAAGTGACGGTTTGGGTCAAGCCACAGTGTCCGGACAATCTCAACGCCTGCTTCGCCCAGGTCTTTGAGGTAATACTTATCCGTGTTCCATTCAATGATGTGCGAGGCGTTGGCCAGATTTGGGACGGACTTGGCCCACTGCACAAATTCGTTGCGGCGCGGAGCATAGTCCCAGGTTGACCGGATGATAACGAGGTCGAAGGAGGACCATACGACAGTCTTGTCATCCCAGATCTCAATTGACGCGGTCAAGCCTTCTTTGGCAAGCGCATCAATGAGGACGACGTCATCCGCATCAAGGTTTGGGAATTGTTCACAGGTTACGAGTGCTATACGTGGATTGGACACCCCTTAAGGATAATGCGGATTGCCCTGAAACTCGCGCAACCTAGACGTATCTGTTCCACATCACATCAAAGCCAACTACTCTCATAGGTATGGCAAAGTTCTTAGACATTCACCCAACCAACCCGCAAACACGTCTAATCTCGCAGGCAGTAGCGATTTTGCAAGACGGCGGAGTCATCGCATACCCCACAGATTCTGGTTATGCGCTCGGCACCCGCATTGGCAATCATGACGGCGCGGACCGTATCCGCAAGATCCGAAACCTCGATGAGAAGCACCATTTCACCTTGGTCTGCTCGGATTTTAGTCAGCTTGGACAGCTCGTCATTCTTGATAACTCCGCTTTTCGGGCGATCAAGGCTTCGACTCCCGGCCCTTACACCTTCATTTTGCCGGCAACCAAGGAAGTTCCGCGCCGGCTAGCACATGCTAAGAAGAAAACCGTTGGTGTACGAATCCCCGATCACCCAATCGTCCAAGCGATCTTGTCTGAACTTGGCGAGCCGCTGCTTTCCTCATCGCTGATCTTGCCCGATCTTGATGAACCGCTCAATGAGGGGTGGCAGATCAAGGAGGCACTCGATTACGTCCTTGATGCAGTCATTGAGGCCGGCGATTGCGGCGTTGAGCCCACAACCGTCATTGACTACTCATCTGGCGTCCCTGAAGTCGCCCGAGAAGGTTCCGGAGACACCTCCCGTTTTGTCTAGGTTCTTCCACCCATGCAGAACCAGAAACGGAGGGTTATTGTAGCAAGTGGGTGACCAAATCCTTGGCGATAACGGGAGTTAGCGCATCACTACTCGTTGCTTCACCCACAAAGTCATCTTCCACGAAGGAGTAATCATGGCAAAGAAGGACGCCACCCACGCAAATTACACGGTTCCGGGCCTGTCGCTCGCTGACGGTCACAAAGTTGCTGATTCCCTACAAATTCGCTTGCACGCACTCAATGATTTGCATCTGACGCTCAAGCACGCGCACTGGAATGTGGTTGGGCGCGATTTCATCTCGGTTCATGAAATGCTCGACCCGCAAATTGATTTGGTGCGCGCCATGGTTGATGCGATCGCGGAGCGAATGGCGACCATGGGTGTAAGTCCCAACGGTTTGCCGGGTGCACTGACTAAGGCTCGTTCCTGGGCGGACTACGGGGTGAACCGAGGCACTACAACCGAGCACCTGGCAGCACTCGACACCGTATACACGGGGGTTATTACAAGTCACCGGGAGACCTTAGATTCAATTGGAGATCTTGACCCGGTAACACAAGACCTGCTGATTACACAGGTCAGTCAGTTGGAACTATTTCAGTGGTTCATGCGGTCACACTTGGAAAGCGCGGCCGGGAACCTAAGTCACTAGTCATACAGTTCATGGTTACTGGACCGTGCTTGGGTAACTTCTCCAGAACACATCTTGGAAACCAAGAAGGTCCCGCTTCAGTTTGCACTGATGCGGGACCTTTTCTTGTGCGCCATCCTGGGCTCGAACCAGGGACCCACTGATTAAGAGTCAGTTGCTCTGCCAACTGAGCTAATGGCGCAAGCTAGAAACCGAATCGGTTCCCAGCAACCTACAAATTTGTGGGTTACACAGGTTTGCAGGAAGCCAGCAAATGCAACCGTTGTGCGGTTGATTTACCAGCGGTGCGCCATCCTGGGCTCGAACCAGGGACCCACTGATTAAGAGTCAGTTGCTCTGCCAACTGAGCTAATGGCGCGCAAGAAAAACTTTATCAACCGGTTCCTGAAACACCAATTGAAAAGGGCACTTTTGGAGTGTAAAACACGTCACGTTGGACTCAAGGCTCCCCTGGTCCGCAGAAAATAGCCGTTTCCAGCACCAATTCCACTCAACTGTGATTGCCGCCCCATTTGGGCAGGGCTCCTCAATATTGGGCCGCTCTTGGCACGCCGCTTTTCACAGGGGCCTAGGATCACTATCTAGCCATCCAAAGCACAACACTTTTCGATGCCGGTAAGACTTCCGGCTACAACGCACGGCACTCACCTGCCCCACCTCAGCGCATACGGTGGCGCGCACTGAGCACTGGGACCAGACATTAGAATCCACCAAAGCCGGCACATGGCGGAAAACAAGAAGTCCCGCACCGATTTTCATCGGTGCGGGACTTTATCTTGTGCGCCATCCTGGGCTCGAACCAGGGACCCACTGATTAAGAGTCAGTTGCTCTGCCAACTGAGCTAATGGCGCGCTGAAGAAAACTTTACACAGAATGCTGCATAAAACCTAATCAGCCCCCTGCCGGCCAAAAAATTCCCGGAAATCCAGGGATTCACAGTCTAAGCGGCCAACGCATTTGCAGCCACCCATCACAGGTAGAGCCCGGCTGAACCCTCCTCTGGGCGCTCTTGATAAACGGCATGGATATCCTTCTCACGCAGCAACACGTAACTCGTACCATCAATCTCAACTTCTGAACGATCAGCCGGGTCGTACAAGATCCGTTGTCCCACATCTACCTGGCGCACGTTTTCGCCTATTGCTACGACCTGCGCCCAGGCCAATCGATTTGGACCCTTAGCCGAGGCCGGGATGACTAATCCAGCAGCCGATTGCCGTTCTGACGAGTCCACATCCGGGCGCACCAACGTTCGGTCGTTCAGCATCCGAATCGGCAACGTCGCGGATTGATCTGGCTTGCTCACTTTGTGTTCCACTCTTCCCACGGTATCTGGAATTCTTGCGTAGGGTACTAGGGACAGGTTTCAAGTCTTATCTACTTACCCAGATCAACGATTGAGGGCTAACTATTATGTCCGTGCGTCTTGCACCCGGTGACATTGCGCCACCGTTCACTCTAAACACTGAGTCCAGCGAAACTATCTCGCTATCGGACCTTGCCGGAAAACGAACCATCTTGTATTTCTATCCCGCTGCCGGCACTCCCGGCTGCGCAAAGCAAGCTTGCGATTTCCGTGACAACCTCAACTCTCTCCAAGCCGCCGGATACCAAGTGATCGGCATTTCGCCCGACTCCGAGGAAAAACTTGCCAAGATCACTGAACAAGATGGCCTGACATTCCCGCTACTCTCCGACCCTGACCGCTCGGTGGCTGCTTCCTATGGTGCATACGGCGAGAAAAACAGCTACGGCCGCATAGTAACCGGAATTATCCGGTCCACTTTTGTCATCGACGCCGAGGGAAAGATTGAGCTCGCACAGTACAACGTACGTGCTTCTGGTCACGTTGCTAAGCTAAAGCGGGATCTTGGTCTTAACGCCTAAAAAAATCGCGTACACTTATCTAGTGCGCGCGAGTGGCGGAATTGGTAGACGCGCTAGATTTAGGTTCTAGTGTCTTTAGGCGTGGGGGTTCAAGTCCCCCCTCGCGCACCAAATGTTGAGCCCTGGTTGATCGTCTTAGACGATTAACCAGGGCTTTTCTCGTTCTCCACTGATACAGCGCTTACCAAGTTCCCTCGAGAGCTAGCTACGGGGAAACGCGTCCAGTCTCGTTCTCTTACCTCACGGCCTCTGCGGACAGTACCAGTGCGGCGGTCAAGGCGACCAGAGAAAAACGTGCGGACTGCGCAGATGAGGGGCACCAATACGGCACCCCTCATCTGCACACTGCATTCACTTAGCTACCAACGGCTGGAGCTAATTAGTTCTTGGAAATAATCATCCAAGATACCTGGATATCAGTATTCTCACCTTGATTCTCTGGAATCATTTCCAGCTTCAATTTGCCGTCTTCGCCTACAAGAATGTCCTTGTATTCAAGTGTGCGGAATTTGCCGTCAATTGGGACCCAAGCATCGACCTGGCGGCCGTTTGCCTTGATCCACGCCTGTCGCTTGCCATTCGCCCACTGCGACCACGGGTCATATACCCCCATTGCTACGGTGTGCAGGCCAGGCTCGAGGTCAGAGAATTCGTAAGCGAGACGTTTGTAACTGGCAGTCTTGTCTACGTAACGCAATGACTCAAACCATGACCCCGAAGGATTCTCGGCACCTGTGTTGTCGTTGAGATAGCCCCACTCAGCGCCAGTACCCGGGTCAGTTCCAAGCTTCTGATCAGCCACAGACGAGAGCATCCGCGCTGAATCACTCAGGCTCAAGAGCGCATCCATCTCAGGACCAAGCTCGCCACCAGCGTTTACTGCATAGCGAACATCTTGGGGCACAACCATAGTGTGCACCTGAATATCGCGCCCGAGTTCCGGCAGATATCCGGAAAGGGTGACCGGACCAATCTGGTCCAACACCTCGGCGTTGTGCCATTGAATCTCGGTTACCAGAGGTTGCTCGCCCTTACGGTTAACTTCGACTTCAGTTGGCAATACACTCTTGTCTCCAAGATTCACTGCCTGCGGAACTGTCGTGGAGACGTCCATCTTGCCCATGAACTTGAGTTCTTCGAGTTTCCACTCGTCGCGCCACTCCATGGTCATGGAGCCGTCACTTTCAAACTTCAATGGCAACCACACGTGTCCCGAGTTCCTCAGGTCATCCGGATACCAACGGTTACCGAGGTAAATGAACTCACCATTTTCAGGATCAATTGGCAGAACCGCCGTTGATTGGCTGTGGTGGGTGACGTTTGCGTTCTCCCCATGCGCGGGGTTTCCGTGTCTGGTCCAGGTTCCCAACAGCGATTCAGCTGTCGCGTACTCGGCCGCATTTGGCGCCCAGCCGGTGAGCCCAGAGGTGATCATGTAGTAGAGACCATCGTAGAAGAAGATTGCTGGTGACTCTCTTCCACCGTTGTGGATGGCCCGCGTGTAGTCGACCCCAGGTACACCCTTATCTACCGATGATGAGACGAACATGTAGGAAGGTGACAGTTTCGAAATGAACATGGTCATGTTCTCTTCGCTTGAGTAAGCAAGATAACCGGTACCGTCGGGATCTACGTACACGGTCATGTCACGCAGCATTCCAGGATTATTTGGAGCAACGTTTTGTTCACCAGGCGCGGCCCGGTGCAAACGGTAGCTGTCTACATAGCGGAACGGGCCGTATGCAGATTCTGAAACTGCAACACCACCGGTAGCCTTTGCATATTGAGCATCGGACCAGGTACTTGGACCGTCGGTGTGGATCCACATGACCCACATACCCGTGGCTTCATTAAACATGACCTTAGGACGTTCAAGAACCGCTGCAGGAACATTCGGATCCATGCGCGTGGTTCCAAGGTCCCGGTATACGGCGTCTTTTTGCTCCGTAGTGTAGTCGGCATATAGATCCTTGAAGTACGGATCTGTATCAAGGTCACTGCGATTAACTACCGTGCGCAGAGGCATTTGACGGTCAGTCCAGTTGTAGAGGTCCGTCGAGGTGTAGAGGTGGATTCCCCGCCCCTCGTCATAACCATTCCAACGATCCTCACCATAGAAGTGGTAAAGCGTGCTGCCGTCAGCTTGCTCAATTGGAAGTACGTGCCCTCCGTGAGACTGAATAGCATTTCCGTTGTTATCTAGCCATTCTTGACCCGGTCTGAATGAGTCATATTCAACTGGGCTAGCTCCAGAAGCCGGTGCGGTTGGCAGAACCGCGAGCGAGGAAGCGACGAGGCCTGCAATAACTAGCGTCCCAGTAGCGCCCTTGATGAACTTGCCATTTGACCCATCTTCGCGGTCTGTTCCATTAAACCTGCGAACCAAAATGAAGCCTAGGCCGACCGCAAGCAGAGTGCTAGCACCAATCACAAGCGGCCAAGAAACACCACCGGTTACCGGCATTTCGCCGTCCACATTGGTTTCAGGACCGTCCGTTACCGAACCATCTGACCCACCACCGTCGGTCGAACCACTACCACCGTTACCGCTTCCGGGGTTCTCACCACCATCGCCGTCACCGTCACCAGGGTTCTCACCACCATCGCCGCCATCGCCGCCGCCAGGGTTCTCACCACCATCGCCTGGCTCGACTGGTTCGACGTCCACTAGTGCAAGTGCGTGGTGCTCGTAGAATGCGACGTCAGCAACTTCATGTTGCGCAAGCTCAGCAGGGATCTTTCCTGCGTCAGATTGGGAATCGCCCCAGGCAATGATGGTTCCATCATCAAGGATTGCGGCAGTTTGGTTGCCACCCGCGGCAACCCGTACCACAGTCGCATTGGTGATCTCCTCAGGAAGATCTGTCTGGTCAGCGCGGTTGTCACCCCATGTAAGAACCGTTCCCGCATCCGTCAGTGCAACACCGTGAGCGAGGCCTAGATCAATCTGGACTACTTTTTCACCATTGGGAATTGCTGGTAGGTCCAACTGGGTGCGGTCGGAACGCCCCCATGTAACTATCTTTCCAGCCTCGGTAATAACTGCGGAGAATCCATCTCCGAGCTCAACCGCAACTGCGGGGTCAGATTCCAATTCTGCGGGTAGCAGACTCTGCCCAAATGCATTATCACCCCATGTAACGAGGGTGCCCGAGCTGGTAAGCGCAGCTGATGCTGCGCCACCCGCAGCGATATCAATTACATCCTTGGCTTCGGCTGGCACCTCCGTCCGCTTGTTGGCTTCACGTCCCCATGCTGCAACTGTGCCGTCAGCCAGCAACGCAACCGTATGGTTTGCACCAGCTTCAACGTCGCGGACCCTAGACTCAAATTCAGGGACTTCTGCTTGAGCGTATTCGTTGGAGCCCCACACTGTTACGGCCCCTGAGCTGTCCAGTGCCACACTGTGGTTGAGTCCAGCGGCGATATCTATGATTGCCGCATCCTTGAGTTCTTCTGGGATCTGGTGCTCTTGAGATTGGCCAATTCCCCACGCAAGCGCTTTGCCTTGCATAGATTCATCTTTGTCAGCCGCTACAGCTGGAGCTCCCGCTAACCCAAAGATAAATACCGGAACAATTCCCAATGCTAGGCAAGATCTACCTAGCCTTCGTTGTCTGACTGAAGTCACAATCTTCCTTCGCTTCGTTGCGTACAGAATCTGGATAACTGATACCCTTACAAATGTTTAGGTAATCATTTTCTAGCGAAGAATGTTTCGCAGAAATTGTTTGCGCAATCATTTAGGGGTTGGGGTGAGCCTACCCACGGAATCCTCTCCGCGCAACCCCTCCGCCAAAAGGAACACGCCGCCATTTGACGCAACATGGTCAGAAGTGGAATGATCCTGATCACCACGAATGTTTACGTAATCATTTTCTGACACTTATTAGAAAATAGCTAACCCCCAATGATGGAAGGTTTACATGACGAAGAGGTCAAACGGTCGCGCACGCATTAGCGCGGCCGCCCTCAGCGCGGTGCTTGCCACCAGCGCTCTTACCGCGGTGGGCGCACCTGCCCACGCGGCAGATGCGATCACTATCACGCCCAACCCCGGCTACCAAGGCGCCGCCTTTGAAGGTTGGGGAACAAGCCTCGTCTGGTTTGCCAACGCAACAGGCGGTTACCCGGAGAACATCCGTCAGGACTTGTTTGACAAGGTCTTTGGTGAAGACGGCTTGCGCCTGAATATTGCGCGCTACAACATCGGTGGGGGTAACGCCTCTGATGTCCCCGGCTACCTGCGCCCGGGTGGCGCGGTTGAAGGCTGGTGGAACCCAGATCTTGGTGAATCCGATGCTCAAGGAACCATCACTTCAAAGTTTGACGACCGTGATCGCTACCGCGATGCATGGGACGGTTCAGACCTGAGCCACTACAACCTCGACGCGGATGCCACACAGCGTTGGTGGCTTGACGCTCTCAAGGACACCGTGACCAAGTGGGAAGCGTTCAGCAACTCCCCTCCCTACTTCCTGACCGAGAGTGGCTTTACCTCCGGCGGGCTATGGGATGGAAACAAGGAGCAGTTACCTGACGCGGATATCGACGCTTTCGTTGAGTACCTGGCTACGGTTACCGAGCAGCTTGAGAAGTCGCACGGCATCAAGTTCGACACCATTGACCCGTTCAACGAGCCAAACACAAACTACTGGTCGACCCAACTCGGCGGTAACGGCTGGCCTACCTCGGCTAGCCGCCAAGAGGGGGCCCACATTGGACCTGAAAAACAGGACAAGGTCATCCAGGCCCTCGATGCTCGACTCAAGGCACCGAGAACTACCACCGACGCTGTTATTTCAGCAATGGACGAAACCAACCCCGGTACTTTTGTGCGCAACTGGAACGGCTGGAGTCAAGACTCTAAGGACGCCGTTGACCAGCTCAACGTGCACACATACGGCACGTCAGACCGCGTCATGGTCCGCGACATAGCCAAGTACAGTGACAAGCCACTGTGGATGAGCGAAGTCGAAGGCAACTGGATCAGCGGCGGTTTCAACCAGGCCAACATCGACAATGGCATTGGCTTGGCCTCCCACATCATTGGCGACCTGCGTGAACTCGAGCCTACGGCTTGGGTCTTGTGGCAGCCCGTTGAAGACCTGTACAACATGGAAAAGGTTGAGAAGCTGAACTGGGGTTCAGTATTCATCGACTTCGACTGCAACGCGGACGGTAACTCCGAACGTCGCTTGGCAGACGGCGATGCCGACCCAAGCTGCAAGGTCTTGACCAACTCCAAGTTTGATACCCTACGCAACTTTACGCACTACATCACCCCCGGTGATCACATTGTGCCAACCAACAACACCAGCACCACTGCTGCTGTTACCGCTGATCAACAGGGAGTTAACCTCGTTCACGCTAACAGTGCGAACGCCGAGCGCCAGATTGTTCTTGATCTGTCACGCTTTGCCAACGTGGACGGCGCAACCGTTACTCCTATCGTGACAACCGAGTCGCCGGCTGATCAAATCAGCAAGAACGCACTCATCGAAGGCACCAAAGTTTCGGTTGATCCGGTCTCCAAGACCGCAACGCTAACGGTTCCAGCTAAGTCGGTCACCACGTTTGTTGTTGAGGGCGTTAGCGGCGTTGCCGACGATGCCCCGCTACTACGCGATGGACACGACTACCAGATCACCGGTCTTGGTAGCGGACGCGCGCTGACCGCCTCCGCAACTGACAACAAGTCCCCCGGCACCACCATCAAGGCAGCTTCAGCTGAGTTGATTGAAAATCAGGTTTGGTCCGTTACATCATTGACCAAGGGACAATCCGACCGCGAACGAATCACATTGCAGGACCGTACCGGCCGCTACCTTGCTGCGGACAGCTCGGGAACCCGGATGGTTGAGGCAACCGCACAGGAAGCTGCCAGCGACCGCGAGTTCCAGTGGATTCCCACAACCACCAACGGCTTTGATTACTCCTTGCTTTCAGCAGGTATGCCTCAGGTGCTCGATGTCAACGGTCAGTCGTCAGCAGAAGGTGCCTCGGTAGGAACATGGAGCTCCGGCAACGGTCAGCACCAGCGTTGGACCCTGCTGGACACCGAACTCATTTCTGTTGATCCAATTGTGCTCAACACAACCGCAGGCGTACCAGCCGAGCTTCCAGCCACCGTAGTTCCAAACTATTCCTATGGAGCGGCCGCCCCTGTGGCAGTCACATGGGACACCACAAATGTTGATTGGAACAAGACGGGAATCATCACGATTACCGGTTCAGGAATCGACCTCTTTGGTAATGCTTTTGACTCCGCAAAGGCAACGGTAGAGATTGGCGGATTCACCTCAACCGATCCCGTTTCACTGACCGTTCACGCCGCAGCAAGTCTTGCGGTAGTCAAGGAAAGTGCGCCGACTGTGGTTCCCGCCCAAATTGGCAGTAGCGAAAATCGTTTTGATGCAGCAGTGACCTGGGACTGGTCCGGCTTAACTCAGGCCGACCTTGATAAGAACGGAACCCTAACGGTTCCCGGATCGGTCAAGTCTGCCGAGGGAGATGTAGCTGCAACCCTGACTATCTTTGTCACCGCAGCAACCGCCAAGAACATTGCGCCCCAGTCAACCCCATCGGCAACCTTTGTCGAGCCCGGGTACTCGATGAGCGGAACAATCAATGGCGTGTACAACGACAAGGCATGGTCAAACTGGAAGAGTGAGAAGAACCCTCAGGAAACCCTGACCTACGTTCTTAGCCAGCCCGAATCGGTGGGCAGTGCCAAGATGTACTTCTTCAAGGATGGCAGCTCAACCAGTTGGGCCAAGACGGTGACTCCGCAGTTCCGTGCACCGGGCTCAACCGAGTGGACCAGCCTAGCTCCCGTTAGCACCACGGCTGACAAGACCGATGACGCACCGGTCTTTGAGTTCGACCTCGGAGGCGTCCAGGCTGAAGCAGTTCGCTTTGTTCTCGATTTCATGCCCCAGTCGCACATGATTGTGTCCGAAGTTGAGATCTTTGCTAATGCTGCTTCCTCGGCAGACAACGCTGACCTGGCCCGCCTTACCGTCGGCGGCGCTGACGTGGCGAACTTCGATACCGCTACCCAGACGTATTCTGTCCAAGTAACCGGCTCCGAGTTCCCCCTTGTCACCGGTGTTGCGCGTGACAGCGCGGCCACTGTCAAGGTGACTCAGGCATCGGGTGACTCACAGGTGGCTACCATTACGGTAACCTCCGCCGACGGTGAAGTAACCAAGGAATACACGGTCAATTTTGACCGAGTTGTTGCCCTTTCCACACCAACAATCTCAGGAAGCCCCTACATTGGCGCCACCCTGACGGCAGATGCCACAACCGATCCGGCCGATGCCGCACTCGAGTTTGTCTGGTCCGCCGATGGTAAGGAGATCACTGGAGCGGATAAGGCCACCTTCGAAGTGCCAGAAGACCTCCTTGGAGCTAAGGTCTCGGTCACGGTGACTGCAACCGCACCTGACTTTGTCACGGCCGAAGCGTCCTCGCAAGAGGTAGAGATCGTTACGGTCCCGGAGGTTGTCTACACTCCGAAGGTTGACTTTGGAGCGGCAGCAACCGGTGCTATTTTGGCACCGGGAGCACCACTGTCCGTCAAGATCTCTGAGGGGCGCCCCGAGGCAGAAGTGACCCTTCAGTTGCACTCGACCCCACGTACCTTGACCAACGGAATCTTGGACCAGGCCGGGGCCGCTACGCTTGCGTCCGCTATTCCCGCTGATACAAGCGCTGGGGACCACCAACTGATCGTAATTGTTGATGGCCAAATTGCTGGCACTTCCGACATCACCGTCAAGGCCACCGACCCGGGCGAAACCCCAGGTGACGGCAACGGCCAGACCCCGGGTGACGGCAACGGTGTTAAGCCGGGCGACAAGGAGCCATCAACTGATGGCAATAAGTCTCCTAGCGATGATGACCTCGCACGTACCGGTTTTGCCGGTTCAGCGTGGCTCATTGGTGCCGCTAGCCTGCTCGTGGCCGGCGCAGGTGCAATGATCTTGCGCAACCGCAGGTCGATTTAGGGTAAGTTTCTTGCGCATTACATTGATTGCTTTCATCAACATGTAACGCCCTGATAACCCAGCCAACGGCGGGTGGCCGGTTGGAACAGATCACATTGTTCCTTCCGGACACCCGCCGTTAGCATTGATCCGGTTACACTTGACTGCGCGTCAGAATTCTTGGCGCCAGCTATCTACCTTGCTGCGTGCCCTGAACATTGGGCCGTGAAACGAATGGAATTTTGGTGCCCGAGTCCTTGACCCAAGATGAGAACGTTGAATCTCGTCATCCTTTTTACTCCAAGATTGTTTCCTTTGCACCACGCTCTACCCGTCTCAAGGACCGGCAAGCCAAGGTTTGGGATGAGCTGGCACCAAAGTATGTGGTGACCCCCGAACGCGCCATTGCACGCGCTTCAATTAGCCCATCCGAACGCTTTGATGCGGCTGCCACGTTTGGCCGTGACGCCAAATTCATCGTTGAGATCGGCTCCGGTCAGGGCGAATGTGCTGAAAATGCCGCCGGGCAGAACCCCGCGGTGAACTTCCTCGCAATCGAGGTGTACGTTCCCGGCATTGCCTCAACCCTGGTCAAGATCCGGCGCAGCGAACTAGAAAACCTGCGCGTCTTGCAGGCCGATGCCGCCGAGGCCTTTGACACGTACTTACCCGCCGAGTCCATAGATGAGGTGTGGACGTTCTTCCCTGACCCTTGGCACAAGTCCCGGCATAACAAGCGCCGCCTTGTCCAGCCAGGCTTTGCTACCTCGGTTGCCGCCGCTATGAAGCCCGGCGGCGTGTGGCGCCTTGCCACCGACTGGTTGGACTACGCCGAGCAGATGCAAGAGGTCCTCGACGCTTCACCGTACTTTGTCCGCGCCGAGGTCCAAGAGCGCTTTGACGGCCGCGTCTTGACCAGCTTTGAGAAAAAGGGCATCGCTAAGGACCGCTTTATTACGGACCACACCTACATCCGCAACGATGTTGCGGTAGCCAACTAACTGTCGCAAGTTCAGCTGCGGCAACACAAACATAAAAGCAGTGGCCGGCATCGGAAAATTCACGATCCCGGCCACTGCCGTAAGTTGATCTGTTCCCACGCGGTTACTTGGCGTCTTGCTCTGCGATCTGCTTACGGACCTCGTCCATGTCCAGGCCCTTAACGCCGTCGATGACTTGCTGAAGGGCCGCTGGTGGTAGTGCGCCCGGTTGGGAGAACACCAAGATTCCCTCACGGAAGGCCATCAGCGTTGGGATTGAGGTAATCTGTGCGGCAGCGGCCAGCGCCTGCTCCGCCTCGGTGTCTACCTTGGCGTGGAATACGTCAGCATTCTTCTGTGCGGACGCACTAAACGTTGGTGCGAACTGGCGGCATGGGCCACACCACTCGGCCCAAAAGTCGACCAAAACAATGTCATTGTTCTTGATTGCTTCTTCAAAACCCGCTTGGGTTAGGTCGTGGGTAGCCATAGTAAGCCTCTCAAAAGTAACGATGCACGGTGTGTGCCTTGCAGCGGCGCGGCCAGCGTATTTCCCGCGCCGTACCAAAGTGCTCCACCTAGTATGACGCTTTTGGGTGCCCAAATATTTCCAGTGTCATTTGGCTTAGCGCGAACCGCACACTTATCTGCCGGGTAGAACACCTTGATCGGATGCATTTGGTGCTGGTTCGCGGTAGAAATGAAGTTGTGACCAACACTGCTGACTTCCCCGCCGATGACTTTGACGCCCAAGGACCAACTCCCGAGGGGTGGTTAACCGCAGAAGAAATCGCTGCCTTTAGGGCGCAACTTCCCATCATCTATGTAGACGCAGTGCCGGTCCGTGTTGACGATTCTGGAGATGTCATTGCTGTGGGGCTGCTGCTACGGGTGACCGAGTCCGGGCACATGACCCGAGCCCTGGTTTCCGGACGGGTGCTGTACCACGAACGAGTTCGTGATGCCCTACTGCGTCACATTGAAAAGGACCTTGGCCCCGTCGCACTTCCCTTGGTGCCGGCCTCCCCGCAGCCCTTTACGGTTGCGGAGTACTTCCCTACCCCAGGAATTACTTCTTACTACGACTACCGTCAGCACGCTATTTCGCTCGCCTATGTGGTTCCCGTGCGCGGCGACTGCCGGCCGCAGCAAAACGCGCTCGATCTCGCGTGGCTAACCCCAGAAGAGGCCTGCTCCCCCGAGGTCTTGGCCGAGTTAGAGGGTGGGCAAGATGTCTTACTACGCCAGGCACTGGCCCACGTGGGCCGCCTTCCGTAGGCTCGCTGATCACCGCAAGCTCATAGCTCCAAGCGTGGCCAGTCGGCCAAGTCTTCCTGCATGCGCCGGTCGTGGCTGGCAACCACCACGGCGGCCGGGGTCTTACGCAGCGCCTGGGTTAGGGCATCCACCAGGTCGATCGACAGGTGGTTAGTGGGTTCATCAAAGATGAGCACATGCGGGGCTGCCAAGAGTGCACAGGCCAAGTCGAAGCGTCGCTGCTGACCAACCGATAGATCCGCGACTGGACGGTCAAGATCTTCTTCCGTCATGATGCCCAACTGCGCCAGTGGGACCAGATAATCCGGGTCCAAGTTGCCTTGCTCGAGTAATCGCAGGGCTAGCAGCCCATATGCGTCAAAGCACGTGACCTTGGGGTCACTACGCAATTGGCTTATGAGGGGACTCGTTCCCTCTTGCAGTAATACGCCTAAGCGCACGCCGTCATGCAGCGCGCGGTATCCGCGGTCGGGCGGAAGCAAACCCGCCATCACGCTCAGGAGCGTAGACTTTCCGCTCCCATTACCACCGGTCACCAGCAGGCGCTCGGACGGCCCAATGGTGATTCGCTGTCCGGCAAGATCGAGCCGCGGGTTGTCTTGGTCCCCCACCCTAATGTTGCGCAGATCCACAAGTGGTGCTCCAGCATCCCATCCGGTGGCCATTGCCGGTAAGTCTGGGAAGCGCAGAACCGGCGGCGGCACGGGCACCTCAACAGCTTCCGCTTTGAGTTGCTCAACAAGGCGGTCGGCGGCCTTGACGTGAATGCGCGCACCCGTTTGGCGACGGTGCTTCTGCGACCCCTTGGGTGGGCGCCACTCGTCAGAAAGGCCCTCATAGGAACGGTCTAACCTGTGCTCCAACAAGAGCGCACGCTTGCGCTCGGCTTTATAGCGCTGTGTCCACCTGCGCACAGCCTCATTCTTGGCAAACCGATAACTGAGGTAGCCGGGGGTGCCGTAAAGAACCGGTTTGCCCTCCATAGCTGGATCCAAGTCCAAGATCCCAGTCGCGACATCGTCTAGAAGCATGCGATCGTGGGTAACAATCACGGCAATGCCCCGCCATGCAAGCAGTTCCTGGGTCAGGAAATCGAGCCCCTCATGGTCCAAGTGGTTCGTTGGCTCGTCAAGTAACAGGATCTCTGAACGCTGGGCAAGTGTGCAGGCCAGCCGGACCCTAAACCGTTCCCCTACTGACAGAGCAGCAAGTTTGCGTTTGGGATCGCGGCAGGCTTTGAGTCTGGTTAGGGCAACGTCAATGCGGCGAGGGGCATCCCACACGGCCAAGTCCTCAGCGCGAGCCAACAGGGCCGATAACTGTTCGAGGTTTCCTTCCTCGTGATCAAATGCCGCACACTGCGCCTCGATCTGATCGGTGAGTTCTCGCACCTGAAGCAGCGCTTCGTTGATGAGATCTCCAACGCTTTGGTCGGCCGTGAAGTCAAGCTCCTGAGCTACGTAGGTTAACGTTCCCACTACCTCGACTTCACCCGCGCTGGGTTGAAGATTTCCGGTGATCACATTGAGCAACGTGGTTTTGCCGGAACCGTTTTCACCAACCAGTGCCAACCGGGCACCACGGGACACGGTGAAACTCACCCCGGACAAAACTGGATGGTCGGGGTATTGGAAGGCAATGTCACTAACTTTGATGTGCACCGAACCCATGGTAGTTGAGATACGGTTTACAGGTGAGGAAAATTAGCCTGTGGGCCCTGTTAGACGTAGCAGTCGTGTTGGTTTTTGCATCCGCCGGAAGGTCGTCGCATGATGCAACAAATAACTTTGCAGGAATCTTGCACACTGCCTGGCCATTCCTGATAGGCCTGATCGTTGCATGGTTCATAACCAAACAATGGAAAACAACAACTGCTGGGTCTCCCGTTGCCCTGCAAATCTGGCCCGCTGCGATCATGATGTCGCTCGTGACCTGGGCGGTTGGACTGGCCGTCCGTTCGTTCTCGGGTAGCACCAACGCCGGTGGCTTCCCGCTGGTTTCCCTCGGGTTCTTGGTCTTGATCCTCGTAGGTTGGCGCATTATCTGGGGATCGATCGCCAGAATCCGTGCCAAGAACGCTTAAATCCTGCTTTACCTTGGTGTTTGCGGTGTTGACTACACCGCAAACACCAAGGAGTTAAACGCTTTGAAGCACCTGCGACACGTATGGCGCTATCAGCCGGAACGCATTGCCGCGGTGGCTGATGGCGTTCTTCTCATCCGCACTGAGTTCTGCACAGGACCGATCTTGTCCCAGTGGAGCCAGAATCGGGTCGTACCCAAAACCGCCGGCTCCCCGAGGGGCAAACAGCAAGGTGCCTTCGAGCGTCCCTTCTTGGACAAACTCTTGGCCATCTGGCGTGACCAGCGCAGCAGCGCAAACAAAGCGGGCGGCACGGTGCTCGGTCGCAATATCGCTTAACTGTGCCAGTAGTAGGTCCAAGTTGGCTTGGTCGTTACCGTGAGCACCAGCCCAACGTGCGGAGAAAATTCCAGGTGCCCCACCAAGCACATCAACCGCAAGCCCTGAGTCATCCGCCAAGGCGGGCAGCCCCGTGGCGGCGGCTAAGGCACGAGCCTTGATGAGCGCGTTCGCGGCAAAGGTAACGCCGTCTTCAACCGGTTCAGGAACTCCAAAGTCCCTCGCCCCAACGATGTCTTGCGGGGTCAAACTAGGGATGAGCCCCGAGGCCAAGAGAATCTGTCGCAGCTCTTTAACCTTGTGCTCATTGTGAGTAGCGAGTACTAGCCGGGGTGAAGACATGATTTCCTTTAAGTTGGTGCAGATTATCCAGGCTGCTCATTTGCAGCACGGGAAGACTAGATCAGATGGCGTATGTCTGGTCCGGGGCGGCGACCGAAAGCTGCCCAAAGTAGACCGACTTTGCCTCTGCCAGCGTCACCTCCGGGTCATTCCAGCTAGGGATGTGCGTGAGCACCAGGTGTTTAGACCCGGCATCGCGGGCTACTTCCCCGGCCCGCTTTCCAGTCAAGTGCATGTTTTGAATCCCATCATCACGGCCCTCAACAAATGCCGCCTCACACAGGAACAGGTCAGCATCCTTGGCAACAACATCTAGGCCTTCACACACATCGGTATCACCCGAGTAGGCCAAGACAACCTGCTTGTTCGGATCAAATTCACTGGGTCCGGTGATCCTGAATCCATAAGCCTCGACCGGGTGGTTAACGGTGACAGCCTGAATCTGGAATGGGCCAACCTCTACCTGCGCCCGGCATTCCCAACGCGAATGGGCCAACTCTTTTTCCATGGTCTCCCCCTCGGGCAGCCCATAGGCGCGGCAAATACGTTCGCCAGCATCGGTTGGGGCAAACACTGGAATTGGGCCACGGTCAGTGAACTCGGTGCCCTTGTCCGGGTGGTACTTGTAATAGACGTAGAATCCGGACAGGTCCGAACAGTGGTCGGGGTGCAAGTGCGAAAGCGCAATAGCGTCGACGGCAAACGGGTCAATGTGCCGTTGTAGGGCCCCAAACGCCCCGGAGCCCATATCTAAGACCACGGACCACACTTTGCCATCAGCATCGGTGGCTTGCACCAGATAGCTGGAAGCTGGCGATTCCGGTCCAGCATAGGAACCGGACATACCTACGACCGTTAGTTTCATCGAATTGCCTCCACATTCACTACCTCAGGGCCCAAGAACCGCCGAGCCAAGGTTGCAAAGGTCTGTACATCGCCCGTTGATTGGAACCGGTGGCTCGGGTCCCCGGCGGCCGGGTCCCGTTCTAGGTCGTTCTTCATCAACGTGCGGTAGACATCCTTTGCAGTTTCTTCAGCACTGGACACCAATGTCACGTGCTCACCCATCTCAAATGCAATTGCCCCGGTTAGCAGCGGGTAGTGCGTACAACCCAGAATCAAGGTGTCGACACCTGCGTCCTTAATCGGCGCAAGGTACTCCTGAGCAGCAGCGAGCACCTGCGGGCCGGAGGTCACTCCAGCCTCCACAAACTCAACAAACTTAGGGCAGGGGGACGATGTCACGCTCACGTTGGCAACAGCAAGCGCATCATCGTATGCGCGTGAGGTTACTGTTGCCGCGGTGCCGATCACACCGATTTTCTTTGTGTGAGAGGCCAGCAGTGCGCGACGGGCTGCCGGCAGGATCACCTCAACCACCGGTATACCAAGTTGGACCGTGTAGCGCTCACGGGCGTCCCGCAACACCGCAGCGGAAGCCGTATTACAGGCAATCACCAAGAGTTTTACCCCCTGGGCCACCAGATCATCCATAATTTCCAGTGCTAAAGACCGCACGGTAGCTAGCGACTTCGACCCGTACGGGGAATTCGCTGTGTCTCCTATGTAAAGGATGGATTCATGGGGCAATTGGTCAAGGATCGATCTGGCCACGGTCAAACCGCCGACGCCAGAGTCGAAAATTCCAATCGGTGAGTTGTTCACAATACGAGGTTATCCGGCTCGTTGTAACAACGGGGGTAGATCCCGCGTGGAACCGGACACATTGCACCCATTTAGCCCAACTCTGCAAGCTAAATTCGTTGTCTCACTAGGAGAAATGCGAAAACGCTAGAACTTTAGGTGACACATTACACAGGTCAAAAAGCACGATTTTCAGGCAGGAATAGTCCGCCGCAGCATCCGCGATTAGTCGCTGCTGCGGGGGCCCTTACGCAGTTGCGAAAGCAAACATTCCATCAGGGACTCCAAAAGAAATCCGGTTACGCTAAATAACGATGCCAGCAGGTACCGGTGATATTCCTGCTCGGTTAGCTCTTCTTGCTCTTCCGGCGTCATTTGCTCGTATGCCAGATCTTGGACTGCATCGGAATCTTCCTCCGTGACCACATCCAGGCGGTCAGCCAAAACCAAGCGAATGTCAGCCAGTGCAGCAGCAAATTGGGGGGCCTGCTCTGACGTTACTTCCAAGGGTATGTGGACCGAGTCTTCCGCGTTTGGCGGGACGGACAGCAGCAGGCGTGAGACTAGTAGGAGCCGTGATACCTTCGTTTGGCGCAGATCATTATCGGTGAACCGGCGAAATTCTGCCGCCACCTCGGGGTCGTCGCTTGCCTGAGGCAGGAGGCGCAGAACCGCGGGGTCTAGTGGCACTTCTGCGGTCTCATCCATCCCCAAGCCGGCCATCATCTCCACAAACGGATCCTGTGGTGCCTGCTCGACGGCGGAATCATCGATCCCTAAGAGTTCAATCACATCACCGGC
Organism: Jonesiaceae bacterium BS-20; assembly: GCA_039995105.1. Lineage (GTDB taxonomy): Bacteria > Actinomycetota > Actinomycetes > Actinomycetales > Cellulomonadaceae. The sequence continues at coordinate 868,856 of CP146203.1, read as the reverse complement.
CAACCGAGACAAAAACAACCGCTCGCCGGTGGTTAGCGCGGCTTGAAATACGGTGGGATCGGCCTGGTTGATCTCGAACGGTTCTGCCATTAGATGTCTGCCTTTGTCATTGTCGCCCAAAGCCCAAACTCATGCATGGCTTGGACATCGCGTTCTACCTTTTCTCGGGTTCCGGTCGAGACTACCGCTTTGCCTTCGGTGTGAACCTGCATCATCAGAGCGTGCGCTTTGGCTTGGCTATACCCAAAGTAGCTTTCAAAAACATAGCTCACATAGCTCATCAGACTCACGGGGTCGTTCCACACCAATGTCACCCACGGGTTGTCTGCCGCAACCAAAGCGTCCTGGTCTGCGGCGGCGTCGGTTCGCGTAGCCACCATGTCCGTCACACTCATGAAAAAACCGTCCCCGATCGTTTGGGCCCTAGAACCCAAGAAGTAGATTAACCTGTAGAGCATGGGAATCGCGCTACTCACTGACAAATACGAACTCACCATGCTGCAAGCCGCACTTGAGCACAAGACTTCTGACCGAAACTGTGTCTTTGAAGTCTTTACCCGCCGGCTACCCGCCTGGCGCAGATACGGTGTTGTTGCCGGAACTGGCAGGTTGCTCGAAGCACTTGCGGACTTCAAATTTCAAGATGAAGACCTGTCCTACTTGGAGCGCGAAGGCACCCTCAACCAGCAAACCTTATCCTACTTAGAAAATTACCGGTTCTCCGGAAACATCCGCGGTTACGGTGAGGGGGAAGTCTACTTCCCGCAGAGCCCACTCTTAGTTGTTGAGGCCACTTTCGCAGAAGCGGTGTTGTTGGAGACCCTGATCCTCTCAATCCTTAACTTCGATTCTGCGGTTGCATCCGCAGCGTCGCGTATGACCGCCGCCGCAGGGAACCGCCCCTGCTTGGAAATGGGTTCCCGCCGGGCACACGAATACGGGGCCGTCGCCGCTGCTCGCGCGGCAGCAATCGCCGGGTTCCACGGCACTTCGAACTTGGAAGCTGGCCGCGTCTACGGCATTCCGGCCATTGGTACCTCTGCCCACGCGTTCACTCTTCTGCACGACTCAGAAGAAGAAGCGTTCACCGCCCAGGTTGCCGCCCTCGGGGTCAATACGACGTTGTTGGTAGACACTTATGACGTGACCGAGGGCGTGAACACGGCCATTCGAGTAGCAGGCACCAACCTTGGAGCGGTGCGGCTAGACTCCGGCGACCTAGGTGTCCAAGCCGATGAAGTACGCAAGCAGCTGGACGCGCTGGGCGCCAAGAACACCCTGATCACCGTGACGTCCGACCTTGATGAGCACGCTATCGCAGCGCTTGCCGCTGCGCCCGTTGATTCTTACGGTGTTGGTACGAGCCTGGTGACCGGTTCCGGTGCACCCACCTCATCCATGGTCTACAAACTTGTTTCCCGGGAAAATGCTGCGGGACAGATGGAACCCGTTGCTAAAGCGTCGAAGTCTAAGGCTAGTTTGGGCGGGCGTAAGGTTGCTGCCCGCCAGTTGGATTCTTCGGGGCACGCGGAGGCAGAGTTGATCGCTATTGGGGACCGGCTCGCAACCGAGCAGTGGCTGGCCGACCATGATAACTATCGCCCGCTGCACATTGACATGGTCACGGACGGCAAGATTGACACGTCCCTGACCGGGATCCAAGGTGTCCAGCTCGCAACCGAACGGCACGCGGCCGCAAGATCCGAGCTACCGCGGTACGCGCTGCGGCTCTCGACCGGTGACGCTGCTATCCCCACCCACATCGAAGAGCTGTAACGCGAGGCGACTTGGCGTGCGGGTCAGGCATCGAGAAATTTCGATGCCTCAGGCCGTTGGTAGAAATGGCTGTGGGCGGATCAATTGCAATTGATCCGCCCACAGCATTTACTGCCAACTTCTCTGTTCCTACTTGCGACCCACAAACCAGCCGCGCACTACCTCAACTCGCTGTTCCAGCTGGGCCAAACTGGCCAGTGGCACCTCCGGACCACCCGAGCGACGGCGCAACTCATTGTGAACAGAGCCATGCGGCGAGCCCGAGCGACGTGCCCACGCGTTAACGAGTTGCTGTAACTCCTTGCGCAGCGTGGCCGCCCTGCGGTGTTCAGCTTCCGAGCGCTCACGTTCTTGGGCTGAGGCCGAGGCCGACCTTGAACTCATCTGTTTCGATTGGTGCGACCGAAGCAACGTGGTCACCTGGTCGGCGTCGAGCAACCCGGGAATTCCTAGGAAGTCTTGCTCCTCTGCCGAGCCAACGTCGGCCGCGGTGCCAAACTCGCCGCCGTCAAACAAAACCTTGTCAAAGGCCGCCGAGGATTCGAGCATCTCAAACGAGCCCTGCAACAGATCCGAGGCTTTTTCTTCCCTGTTCGCCGCGGCCAACAAGGCGTCTTCCTCGGAGAATGGGTTATCTTCCGCGGACTTAGGACGGTCTAATGCATGATCGCGCTCGGCCTCCATCGAGTTTGCCAACTCAAGCAAAGGGCCAACCGAAGGCAAGAAGATCGACGCGGTCTCCCCGCGCTTGCGGGCACGCACGTAGCGGCCAACAGCTTGGGCAAAAAACAACGGCGTTGAGGCGCTTGTGGCGTACACGCCAACGGCTAGGCGCGGCACGTCCACGCCCTCGGACACCATGCGCACGGCAACCATCCACCGGTCCATCGAATCGGTGAATTCGTCAATGCGCGAGCCAGCATTGTCATCATCAGACAAAACAACCGTGGGTGATTTACCGGTAATCCGCGCAAGGTGGCCGGCATAGGCGCGCGCCGAATCCTGGTCAGTCGCAATAACCAACCCGCCGGCATCTGGAATAGCCCTGCGTACCTCGGTCAACCGCTTATCGGCGGCCGCCAAAACCGACGAAATCCATTCCCCACCCGGGTCCAGCGCCGTCCGCCAAGCCTGGGCGGTCATGTCCTTGGTCATGGCCTCGCCTAGGCTCGCCGCAACCTCGTCTCCCGCCTTGGTCCGCCACCGCATGGAACCGGAATAGGACATGAAGATGACCGGACGGACCACGTGGTCGCGTAGGGCCTCACCGTAACCGTAGGTGTAGTCCGCAACCGAGCGGCGAATTCCATCCTTGCCGGCCTCGTACTTCACAAACGGGATCGCGGCGGTGTCTGAGCGGAACGGGGTTCCGGTCAGCCCCAAGCGCCGCGTAGCGCCCTCAAAAGCCTCATAAATAGCGTCACCCCAAGACAGCGCGTCACCGCCGTGGTGGACCTCATCGAGGATCACCAACGTGCGCGCATTTTGGGTGCGGTTTGCGTGCAGCGCCGGGTTAGCGGCAACTTGCGCGTACGTCAGAGCAACGCCGTCATAGTGGTCAGCCATGCGGCCCTGCGCATTTTTGAAGTTGGAGTCAATTTTGATGCCAACTCGTGCGGCGGCGTCCGCCCACTGGTGCTTGAGGTGCTCGGTCGGCGCCACAATGGTGAGCCTGCGAACAACCCGTGCCTCTAACAACTCGGCCGCAAGACGCAGCGCAAACGTGGTCTTACCGGCTCCTGGGGTCGCCACCGCCAGAAAGTCCCGGGGAGACATCGCCCGGTACTTCTCCAAGGCAGCCGCCTGCCAAGCACGCAGCTTCGTGGCGGTTCCCCAAGGTGCGCGGGTGGGAAAGGTGGGCGAAAGCGTCGAAGCGGCCGCCACTGAGGCCGCCTGTGGCGGGCGCACGGGACCACTCAGCGAGTCACCTGCAGCTAAACCGCGGTGACTGTTTGATGAAGTTGGGTCGGCGTCCGTTGCTGAAAAGAGATCCAGCTCAGAGGTCACTTGTCGGTGCCACCTGATCCGGGCTCATCATCTTGAGGATCACGCAGACCATCATAAATTTCCTTGCAGACGGGGCATACAGGGAACTTGTTTGGGTCGCGGCCCGGAACCCAAACCTTGCCGCATAAGGCAATAACGGGCTTACCGCTCAGGGCGGACTGCATGATCCGCTCTTTACGAACATAGTGCGCAAAGCGCTCGTGGTCCCCCGGCTCGACCTCTTGTTCTTGCTCGACACGTTCGAGCAGACTGGTTGAGGTACCGCCTCCAAAATCTGGGTCGTCTAAGAACGGGTCCGGTGGCATGGAGCTATCTTGGAACGCGCTGCTGGCAGCACCAGCTGCGGCTGCGGGCGAAATTGAAACACGGTAAGTCATGGACAAGAGTCTACTTCGCATGCCTGACATACGCTTCCTACAAGGGTGTGAATTATTCGCCAAGGTTAGATAAATTTCCCCAAATCCTTCGAGCAAACTTCAACACACGCACGCCCTCACCAACACTAAACAGCGTAACCTCGGGGTATGACCGTTCTTTCAACTTCTGCTGTGGGCAAGGTACGTGCCGACGTTTGGGTTTGGGCCGTGCGGCTAGCTAAAACAAGATCCGTAGCGGCCGCAGCGTGTCGGGCCGGCCACATCAAGATTAACGGTGACCGCGCAAAACCTTCGAGCCCGGTCAAACTTGGTGACGAGGTCCGGGTTTACCTCAACGAACTTGAACGCATTGTTGAGGTCAAAACCCTCATCACCAAACGGGTTGGGGCTCCCGTCGCGGTCACTTGCTTTGTGGACCACACGCCGCCGCCACCCGAGGCAGTTGAGAAGGTCGTGGTGGCCCAGCGCGACCGAGGCACCGGCCGTCCCACCAAACGAGAACGCCGAGACCTCGACAAACTCAGAGGCAGGTCCTCCTTCTAACGGGCCAGCTTCCAATAGACGCACCGTTGACAAGGCGGTCCGCCTGTTGCGAACCCACCCAACGCTTTGGTTGGGACCCACCTCAGCATTAGTTTTAGATTGACTGCACCCACGAGGAGTTCAAGATGGCTTCCCCTACTGACCACATGCCTGACAAGGACCACGGACCCCGTCGGCTCGATCGTGCAGGCAAAGATCTTGAAGCTCCCGGATCTGAGCCAGAACAAGTAGCTCAACCAGAAGCTCACGCTGAATCTCCGGTTGCGCCCACACCGGGTGCACACATTCGTGCTGGCTTCGCGGACCACGACCCAGAGCAGGCCCAAAACCAAGCCCCCACCATTCCGCCAGCGATTCCTACCTCCGGCGCAACAAACCCGTTGCGGCGGGCCTCTGCACAGCGCACCGGTGAGTTGGCTGGTTCCAAGCCAATTACGATTTCTGGGCAATCGGGGGCCCGCCTCAAACAACCGAGCAAGATGGGCAGTTTGTTCATGAGGATGTTCAAAGACCCCACATTGTCCGTGCCCATTACCAAGCCTGAAGACAAAATTGATCAGGTCTTGGAGATGCTGCGAGTATTGGGGTCGGCCATGTTGGCTTCCGGGCAGTCCACCCCGGACGTCCAAGAAACCATGGCTGAGGTGGCGGCCGCCTACGCTATGCCTCCGGTGCGGATCATTGCGCTTCCAACTATTTTTGCGGTTCAAATTGCGGGCCACGACCGCCGCATGGAGATTGGCGGGGTTGCCAACCAGAGCTTGCGTCTCGATCAGGTCGCAGCAATTGATGACCTGGTACAGCGGGCAAAGCTGGGCATCATTGAGCCCGATGACATGCTCGCCCGCATGAACCAGATTGCAACCTCACCCGCTAGGTTTGGCTTTTGGCTCCAGCTTGTTGGTCAAATACTCATGACCCTGGCTATCGGCCTGCTGGTCAACCCGGCATGGCCGGCAATCCCCGCTTACCTTGCCTTAGGCCTGGTCGTAGGGCTGCTGTTGAGCGTGAGCGACCGGTTGCCCACGCTCGCTGCGGCAATGCCAGTCATTACCGCGATTGTGGTCACGGTCTTGGGCGCTACCGTTTTGGCCGAGGTCACGGGCGAGATTCCGCTGCGAATTATTGCTCCCGCGCTCGTAACATTCTTGCCCGGGCTCACGCTTACCATTGCCGCGCTTGAGTTGACCCGCAATGAGGTCATGGCGGGGGCAACTCGACTCATCTACGGCTCTTCGCAGTTGATCTTGCTGGCGTTTGGGGTGGTGATCGGGTTGGCCCTCGTTTCAGACGTGACCCCGACCAACGAGGTGGTGTTGAATTCGATTGGTCCCTGGACCCCGTTGCTGGCGGTAACGCTACTGGCCCTTGGTTATGTGCTGGCTAAGTCCGGTCCGGAAAGTTCGTTCTTGTGGCTGGTGCTGGCTCTGACCATCACGTATGTGGCCCAGCGGTTAGGCATGTTGTTGGTGCCGGCGGAGTTCTCCGGTTTCTTTGGCGCCTTACTGATTGTGCCGCTCAGTCGGTTCTTGTCGCGGTTCAAAACCGCGCCTCCAGCGCTCGTAACCCAGCTCGTGTCATTTTGGATATTGGTTCCTGGATCGCTTGGGTTCATTGGGATTACCGAGGCCGCAACGGGCGGCAACCAGTCCATGACCTTCGTGGTCACCACGGTTATGACGTTGTTTTCAATTGCTTTGGGCACCCTGGTTGGCTCCGGTTTGTTCCGGGATACGGGGTTCTTGCTGCGCAATGGTGGCTCGCTTTTTCGGCGTCGAAAGTAACACCAGTTTTCCGATGCCTCACTCGCGCAACGTGTCGTTGGTCTAGTTCCGGCTATTTCCGCAGAACACCGTAGCCCGTTGATCTAAGGTTGATCCGTGAAGAATTCTGTCCCGGCCGTTGCACCGTTATCCCTGCAACGTCGCACTATTGCGCTCTTGTCCCTTGCCCAAGTATTTTCCGGGCTAGGAACCGGTGCGGTTGTTTCTGTGGGTTCCCTCCTTGCGGTTCAACTGTCAGGTTCCACGTCTTGGGGTGGCTCGGTCACGACCGTGATGACCCTTGGTGCGGCCGTGGCTTCGATGCCGCTGGCCCGGTGGGCTCTGGTCCATGGGCGCCGTAACACCCTGAGCGGCGGGCTGCTGATTGCAGCGGTGGGTGCGATCTTGATGATTGTGGCCGCGAGCCTGCAAAGTTTTGCGTTGCTGCTGCTCGGGGCTGCCACCCTTGGCGTGGGAAGCGCGGTCAACCTGCAGGCCCGCTTTGCTGCAACCGACCTGAGTGCGCCAAATCGAAGGGCTCGGGATCTATCGTTGGTGGTTTGGACCACGACCGTAGGCTCCGTAGCCGGGCCCAACATGCTTGGCCTTGGCGAACGCGTGGGCGCCAGCCTGGGATTGCCCGAATACACCGGAATCTTTGTGTTCTCAACGACCGGGCTGGTCATAGCTTCACTCATCATTTTCTTGGGTTTGCGCCCGGATCCATACTTCTTGGCCAAGTCCATTGCGGAGCAATCTGGGGTTGCGGTTACCCAACCACAGCGCCTTGGCTTTAGGCAAACCGCAATCAAGCTGCGCGGAAATAAGGCGGCCCAGGCAGGCCTGATTTCGATCCTGATTGGGCACGGCATCATGGTTTCGGTCATGTCCGTGACCTCGGTGCACCTGGATCAACACGGGGCAGCGTTGACCATTATTGGGCTTACCATCTCCCTGCACATTGCCGGTATGTATGCACTGTCCCCGATTGTTGGCATGGTCGCTGACCGTCTAGGCCCGCGTACGACCACGCTCATTGGATTCGGCATCTTGGTGGCAGCCACGGCTGCAGCAGGTTTTGGTCAGGGTAGCCACACCTGGGTCACGGTAGGCCTGGTGCTTCTGGGGCTTGGCTGGTCGGCCGCAACGATTTCCGGATCCGCTCAGATTGTTTCCGCTGTTGCCCCAGAGATCCGCGTCAGCGTGCAGGGGGTTTCTGACACCCTGATGAGTTTGGCCGGCGCAACCGGCGGACTGCTAGCCGGCTTAGGGCTGAGCGGGCTTGGCTTTGGCGGTCTCAATGCGGCCGCCGCCAGCGTAGCCATCATTGGCGCTATCCTCGTGTTGCGTTTAGGCAAGCGATAGGAACATCTTTTCAAGTTTCGCGCTGTCCACCTCGGATTCACCGGTGCGCATGCATTCCTTGAGCGTGCCGGCAACCAGGCCAAAGCCGGCTTTGTCGAGGGCTTTGCTTACCGCCGCCAACTGCATGACCACCTCTTCGCATTCGCGGCCTTCTTCCAGCATCTTGATGACACCGGCAAGCTGACCGTGTGCGCGGCGCATCCGGTTGATTACTGGCTTTGCAACGTCCTGTGGTATTTCCATCACAGTTACCTGGTCCTTCTTGGCTTAGTCCTGCTTGATCTGTATTGTCTACAGAACAGCATACCCCCCGGGGTATAAGAATTATTGGAGGAACCCCATGTGCCAACCGGCTACTTGTAAGTCTTGTTCAAAAACTACTTGGCGTGGATGCGGCCAACACGTTGACCAGGTCATGGCAAACGTCCCCAAGAGTCAGCAATGCAACTGCTCACCCGAGATCAACGTTGGCGCCCAGGCGCCTGGATTCTTCGCGCGGCTATTCGGCAAAAAGTAGGCAGTTTTCCGCGAGGAAGAGTTGCCTTAGTTTCAGCCATGGCGCTTCTTGGCTTGTTCCGGGCTGCCTACTCCCTCGATTCCCCGGACAGCCCGCCTTGCTCAAGGCTTGCCAGACAGTCTGGGCAATGAAAACGACGGATCGTCCAAGCTGACCCCATCAATGGACACATATGTGTTCGGATGTTGCTTATGCAGACTCCAACGACGGTGGTCCGTCACTTCCCACGAGCAATGACTTCCAAGGGCGCAGCCGCGTTGACGGCCTTGACCGAGGACGGTGCGGGCAAGACTTTCGCGTTCATGTCGTTGAACGCCAATGGCAAGCTTGATGCTTAGCAGGACTGGCGCAAGTCCCACCGGGACCGTGCTGTGTCCCTCGCCGCGGCTCTATCCATCGAGCAACGCGCCGGCCTCATGCTCTTTGGCGCCCAAGAGTACTCACCGGCTGACGGCATCACGCCCGCTCAAAAGAAGTACCTTTCTCAGTCTCAGGTGCGCAACGTCAATTATGCGGGCCCCAATAATGTGGAAGCCAACGTCACCTGGTCAAACCAGATGTAGTCTTTTGCGAAATCGCTGGCAAGTATGGATGATAACCCGGTGAACTTCGCTACCGGCCCGCACTGGCTGGGGGCCAAAGTCTATCAATGCGATCATCAAGCACTGGGTTGGTGAAGGGCCGGGAAGGGTGTCCGCGAGCTCCTGTTCCGTGCCATCACCGCATCACCAGACATAGCCCAGGCGATCTACTTGCCGCTGGCACCCGGGAGAATCGGTCATACTTTGGCAGAACCTCACGCATTTCAAATGAGTCAAATCTTGATGCATTTGAACGTGCAGTTACGGCGGTTGATGCCTCCGAAGACGCCTACTCTTTGGCTTCGGATTAAACCTCGTGGGCCAAATCCCCAACTAGCGTTAGCGTTTAGCGAACGACGCGCTCATGACGCTTTCATACGTGCCCGTTCGCTTTGCGACCTAGGGGAATACTTGAGCGCTCAAGCAAGTTGAGGCAGATATGAAGAAAATTGGGTTCCTCTCCTTCGGTCACTGGACCGACCACCCTTCCAGTAAGACCCGCAATGCTTCCGATGTCTTACTTCAGTCAATCGACTTAGCTCAGGCAGTCGAGGACTTGGGGGCGGATGGCGCATACTTCCGGGTACACCACTTCGCCCAGCAGCTCGCATCTCCCTTTCCACTGCTGGCTGCAGTCGGCGCACGCACCAGCAGAATAGAAATTGGTACGGGCGTCATTGATATGAGGTACGAGAACCCTCACTACATGGCCGAAGACGCCGGCGCAGCTGACCTGATCTCGGGCCAAAGACTGCAACTCGGTATTTCACGCGGCTCACCCGAGCAGGTCATCGAGGGGTACAAGTACTTTGGACACCACCCCAAGCCCGGTCAGACCGATGCCGAGATGGCACGGGACCACACCGCAACATTCCTTGAGATTTTACGAGGCGAAGGCTTTGCCGAGCCCAACCCTAGGCCGATGTTCTCCAACCCACCCGGACTGCTGCGTATTGAACCACACTCGGATTCCTTACGGCAGCGGATCTGGTGGGGTGCGGCATCGGACGCAACCGCCGTTTGGACCGCGGAGCAAGGCATGAACCTCATGAGTTCGACCCTCAAACTGGATGAGAGCGGCAAGCCATTCCACATCCAACAGGCCGAGCAGATTCGGGCCTACCGCGAGGAATGGGCCAAACACGACCACGGATTCACCCCTCGAGTTTCGGTTTCCCGGTCGATAATTCCGCTGACCACGGACCTTGACCGTGCCTACTTTGGCGTTGCGGGGCAGCGCTCGGACCAGATTGGCAACCTGGATGACAAGACTCGGGCAATCTTTGGCCGCAGTTACACGGACGAGCCAGACCAACTGGTTGCCCAACTCCTTGAAGATGAGGCCCTTAAGGAAGCTGACACGGTGCTTTTGACGGTTCCAAACCAGCTTGGGGTGGACTACAACGCGCACTTGATGGAATCGTTCCTCAAGCACGTCGCCCCCGGACTTGGCTGGAGGTAAGACTGATTGGGTCAGCCACCCGGGAACATTGACATAGCCAGTGGATGGCCAAGTTTGCCGCAAGCAGACCCTAGGACATCGAGCGCGGTATTCCAGTCAGATGAGCCAAACCCAAATGCCACACACGTTCCGGTCTCATCCACGGCGGCCTGACCCACCTGGTTGACTGTTGCCCGCTGAGTAGACCCTACGTTTCCGTCAGAGTTTTGAGGTGCACACGCACTCGGTGCTGCGATTCCTAAGAATCTGCGCCGCTCAGTGGCTGGTCTGCGCGCTCAGGTTTCAACCGTACTTCTGGATCTGCAAGGCAGTTGCGTATTGCCCCAGGTTTCCAAGGCGACTAATGGCCTTGGTCGCTTTTATTGGAAACACCGGGTTTCTTCACACCTGGGGTCCCCCTCTCCTTGCCGGTCACTAGCCCTTTGATCAGGCTAGTGGATCATGGGCCCGGTTGCGGAAGTACACAAACAGGCGCTGGCTGCAGGCCAAGGGAAAGATATCTGGATTATGGGCGGCGCAGACTTAGCCGGGCAGTTTGCCGATGCACAACTCTTGGAAAACGTTTGGGTTCAGTATGCCCCGGTGACATTAGGGGCGGGTGAACCATTGCTGCCGCGTAATCTTCAGCTTGACCTAATAGAGCTCGCCCACAATAGGGACTTTGCATGTACTCATTTCAAGGTTCGCCACGCACCCGAACCCTCAACTTCCAGTGGCACGTTGGACACCTCGTGCTGGATTATGCCCCAAACTGGTGCTTCGAAACCAAAGTTAGTACGGAAGTGTTCCCTGTTTGAAATCTGACTTGTGACGTTTAGCTCAACGCACCACACCTCGGGTCTGTTACGAGTATTTCCAATGAAGTGGAGGTGTCACTTGTATGTTTCGCCGCTTCAGGTGCCAGCTGATAAAAGATCTTCATGAGATCTTCTAGAACACGTTCGGGGGCTTGTGCAGGGTATGAGTCCCTATCGAACATAGGCTCATGGTGAGCGATTCGATTGCGAACAGTATTAACGGTTGAGATTACTTTCTCAATCTCCGATCTGCGTGCTCCGCGCTGGTAAGCATGGTTAAGGAATGGCACCCACAGGGTTTTCTCGTGTGAAGTTGAGGTCAGAGATTTCCAGAATCCGAAGCTGAGTTCTGCTACTACTTTCCCAGGGGAAGCATTTGGCCCGCCACATTTCTTTATCGCCCTATCAACGCTATTTCGATTCAGGTAATTAACGTCAGTTCCTCGTTTGTAGCCGTTGTGACTCCTAACGCGCCAAATCGGGACAATCGCAGGGGAGTTAGCGTCTAGGATCCAATGAGTTTTGCCATTCCACCGTTCGGTAATCGCTAAGTCGTAAGCGTTCCTCAACGCAACCTCAAAGTGTGCGATATCGCGCATCATTCCTTGTCCCAGAGCGATGTTCCACTCATACAGTTCTAATGCCAGACGCCTGTCACCGTTGCAGGCTGAAACATACTTTGCAAAACGTGGTTGGCCTAGCCAACCTTCAATCCAGGAATCCACTCTGATTACCTATCTAAAAAAAGTCAATGCCCCGGCGACATAATCCCTAAAGGACCAGCGGTACAACCGGGGCTAACATTTTTTACCTTATCTCAACTCACTGCGTGGAAGCAAGGATAGTCAGCCGGTGAAGGACCGTTCATCTCACCCCATCCTCCCACCCCACACAGGATTCGGTGTGGAGATACCACCGCGCGGTATCTAAGAACTCAATCCTGCCGGTTGAGCGGAGCGTGAGCAGGCAGAGGCGCCGGGAGAAAAGAAAATATGACCGACTTTAGAGCACAAAAAAGCGCTACCCCATGCCGTTAGATATGGGGTAGCGCTTTGCAGATTGAAAAGTGTTCACTTAGGATGTGTACGTATTTGTGTATGAAGCAGAGCTTCTGTTTAACAATTACCTACTGACCTGCATAAACACAAGTGGAGGCGCGGGGAATCGAACCCCGGTCCGATGACGCAAATCCAGGACTTCTCCGGGCGCAGTCTGCTAATAGAGTTTCTCGGCCCCAGCACTCTCACAGACAAGTTGCTGACAGGCTCAGTCGTCTAAAAGTCCCCATGACACCAACGACAAATGCCATGAGCAGTGGCTACTTAGATGACGTTAGGACCCAAGGCAGTAGCATCCTTGGACTAACGGACTCGCTAATAACCTTATGCGGCTAGTGCGAAGTCGGTGCGCTTAGTATCTGCACCTATTGTTTTGTGGACAGCGTTAACGAGATAAACCCACATCCTCGGCCCGCTTCCCCTCGAAACACGATCACCGTCGAAACCGATCGCCCCCTATGAAATTTTCAATCTGCGTTCCCGACCCTTTTGGTTTCCCAATCGAATCTTGAACAAACACCAGTTTAGTTCACCGGTGTAGTTAATGTCGCCCTATTTATTGGGCTGTGAGCCAAACGGCTACATTTTCTCCCGCAACCGCATTGCCCGTAGGGCCTCGCGGTTATCTTGCTGCTCGCGCAGCGTGTGCCGCTTGTCGTATTCCTTTTTACCGCGGGCAAGGGCAATTTCTACCTTTGCCCGACCGTCGAGGAAATAGATCTGCAGGGGAATAATGGTCTGCCCCTTGGCATCGGTCTTGATATCAAGCCGGTTGATCTCAGCCTTGTGCAACAGGAGCTTGCGCTTGCGTCGCGGTGCGTGGTTGGTCCACGTCCCGTTGGTGTACTCCGAGATGTGCGCGCCTTCAAGCCACGCTTCACCGTTTTCTACGTACACCCAGCCGTCTACCAGCGATGCCCGTCCCGCGCGCAACGCCTTGACTTCGGTTCCGGTCAGGACCATGCCCGCTTCAAAAACGTCCTCGATCATGTAATCGTGGCGAGCTCGTTTATTGCTAGCAACGAGTTTGCGAACCGGTCCGGAATCAACCTTCTTGGGCTTAGTCTTTGAGCCGTCCGGCACTTGGTACATTCTTGCCTTGGCCATCACGCCTCCTAAGTTTGTTCTTACCACCCGGCGGGCAGCGTCCACTAGCCTATGCCAGTTCAACGCCTGACGCTAATCATTTATTCTTGGTTGTCGCTATGACCTGGAAAACTAGAACTTGGTCATTGGGTCAATCGTTGAACCATTGACATACGTCTCAAAGTGCAGGTGGCAGGCTGTCGAGGTACCGGTCGTTCCAGAGTACCCAATAATCTGGCCGGCTTTGACGGATTGACCTGAACGGGTTGCAAAAGAGGTCAGGTGGTTATATGAAGTCATGACATTCTTGCCACCGATTGAGCCGTGGTTGATCATGACCTGGTTACCAAACCCGCCCCGCATTTTGGCCCATTGAACCGTGCCTGATCGCGCCGCGTAGATTGGGGTGTTGCAATACGTGCGCATGTCCGTTCCGGCGTGCAAGCGCGCATATCCCAGTACGGGGTGCTTACGCCAACCGTAGCTACTGGTCACTACGCGGTAGTTGGTGGGCCAGGCCGTGAACCAAGCAGAACTCGAACCGCCACCACCACCTGTGGCAGGTGGGTTAGGTTTGCTCGGAGGAGTTACGGGAGGAGCAGGCTTGGAGGGCTTGCCTCCGCCGGTTGATGGCTTGTTCTTAGCAGCCTCTTCAGCTTCCTTGCGTTCCTGTTCACGCCTAATCTTGTCTTGGCGTTCGGCTTCTGCGCGTTCGGCCTCTTGGAGGCCAAGGATGGTGCGAATTTCATTGGAGAGACTTGAAGCGTTTGTCTCTTCATCACGCAAAGCTTGCTCTTCAACACTTCTACGCTGTTCGACAATTGCGGCAGCCTGTTGCTGGGCAACAATCAGCGACTCAACCTCGGCCTTAGCGTCCGCAGCAACTTGCTTCTTCTCATCGGCTTCTTCGAGCTTGGCGTCCGCGTCCTTCTTCAGGGTTGCGATCGCATCATTAACCGCTTCCAGGCGAACTTCTGCATTGCGAGAAACTGCTTGGGTTTGCCGCAACCGGTTAAGCGAGGTTCCTTGGGTCCGCATGGCCGTGTTGTTCATGTTGTAACGCTCAATAAAGTCGTCACTGTCCTCGGCACCGACAACAAGGCCGATGCTGGACATCTCCATGTCGCCACGTGCCGCCTGACGGCCCATCTCGACCACGCCACTGCGGGCGGCAACCATCGCCGTGTCGTTGTCTTCGATTTGGGCCTGCAATGCGATGCGCTCGTCCTGAGCGTCCTGCAGTTTAGCGGCGAGCAATTGTGCTTCGCGCTGAGCCGTGTCAAATTCCTTCTGAGCTACTGCAAGGGCAGCTTCCGCAACGGGTAGCTGTTCTTGTGCCTGCTGCAGGGCTATGTACGCACTGGCAAGCTGCTCGTCTGTCTCGGCCAACTCATTCTTGAGGTTATCAATCTGAGCTTCGGAGTTTGATCTTTTGTTTTCTGCAGCAGCAAGACGGTCGTCTAGGCTGTCGGCTGATGCTGGGAACACAAAGGTCCCAAACATGAGGGCACTGGTCAATAACAACCCGACCAGGGCCGCAATTTTCTTATGAAAACTCGAAATCGGAAAGCTCATGTATCAAACCTTTGTGTAGCGGCTAAGCGTAACTACCGACGATACCGCAGCCAGCGCGAATGCGACAACGATAAGCAGTGGTGCGATCAGCAAGACATCGGACGTTGTCACGTACGGAACCCATTCCATGTTGGAACCCAGCCACCCCTCAATGAAGTACCGGACACCCAGCCACAAGCCGCCAACTGACATCAACGCGCCAAGAGTTGCGGCCAAGGCACCTTCCAGCATGAACGGCAACTGAATGAAGAAGTTCGAGGCCCCGACCAACCGCATGATTCCGGTTTCCCGGCGGCGTGACAAAGCGGACAAACGAATTGTGGTGGTGATCAGCAAGACCGCGGCCAGGAGCATAACCCCTGCCAAACCGGAAGCGATCAGCGTCCCCTTACGCAGCAGGTCAAAGAGAGGCTCATACACTTCACGTTGGTCGCGTACCTCTTCAACACCGGTGCGGCCGGTGAGCACCTCGTTGATGACCTCGTACTGCTGCGGGTCGGTCAACTTGATACGGAAAGACGCGTTCATGTCATCGACTGACATCTCTGAGAACCACCAACGGTCCCCAAAGTTTTGCGCGAAGGGCTCCCAGGCATCGGCCTTGGACTCAAACATGACCTCACGGATCTCTGGAGCAACCTCTGGCGATGCCAGGACCGCTTCAATGTCCTTGATCTGTTCCTCCGTTGCCTCACCATCAGCACAGGTAGGCGAACTGGAGTCCTGTGGACACAGGTATACGGTGATTTCGACCTTGTCGTACCACTCGCCCTTGAACTTTTGAATCTGAGTCTGGGTCAAGATTGCGGCCCCAACAAAGGTCAGGGAAATAAAGGTCACAAGAATAACGGAAATTGTCATGGACAGGTTGCGGCGCAGACCCTGACCAAGTTCCGACAGAATAAATTGGAAACGCACGTTATCCCCTTAGCGTGATGAGCCGTAGACGCCACGGGATTGGTCACGGATAAGCTCTCCGGACGACAATTCCAAAACGCGTTTGCGCATCTGGTCAACAATTTCATCATCATGGGTAGCCATGACCACGGTGGTTCCCGTGCGGTTGATGCGGTCGAGCAAGCGCATAATTCCTAATGATGTGGTCGGGTCTAGGTTTCCGGTGGGCTCATCACATAGCAGGATTGCCGGCCTGTTCACAAAGGCCCGGGCAATTGCTACGCGTTGTTGCTCACCACCGGAGAGTTCATGGGGGCGGCGCTTTTCCTTGCCGGCCAAGCCCACCATTTCAAGGGTCTCTGGGACGGTTGTCATGATGTGGTGTTTAGGTTTGCCAATGACTTGGAGGGCAAACGCTACATTCTCAAAAACCGTCTTGTTAGGCAGGAGGCGGAAGTCCTGGAAGACCGCGCCGATCTGGCGGCGCAGCGACGGAACTTTCCGGTTAGCCAGTGTCAGGAGGTCTTGACCGGCAACGTGAACCTTCCCAGAGGTTGCCTTTTCCTCACGCAGGATCAGCCGCAGCGCGGTGGACTTTCCGGATCCGGAAGCGCCCACCACAAACACAAACTCGCCGCGTTCTATTTCAAAGGTAACGTCGTCGAGGGCAGGCTTAGCCCCACGGGCGTACACCTTGGTGACATTGTCTAAACGAATCACGTATCTAATTCCTGTTTTTCATGCGCGAAAAAGCACTTGACCTGTTCGAGGTTAAGCAGAAGATGAAGTCTGATTGCTACTGACACGCCGCCGCACCGCTATGCGGTTGCATCTGGCGTACGGTTTGTCCCTTGCCTTGGCATTTCGGTGCCCCGTACGGTGGAGACATGGGCTACACATTCCAAATTACAGTCGACCGTTTATCGCCTCATGAGCTTGCCGCTTGGTGGGCGCAAACACTCGGCTGGGAAGTAGAGGTAGATAACCCGCAGTTCATTACATCGATGATCCAGCAGGGGCTAGCGACTCCCACTGACGCCATGGTGTTTAACACCAAGCTCGTCTGGAAAAGCGGGGCGGCAATCTTTGATCCAGCCGGATATGGCATGCCCAGAGTTTTGTTCCAGTTGGTGCCCGAACCCAAGATCACCAAGAACCGCATGCATCTTGATGTGCATGTCGGTGTTGGCGAGCTCGCTCAAACGCAGTTAGATCTCATCGCCAGAGGCGCCACTTACCTGCACTCAGGCAGCCAGGGCCCTCATCACTGGATCACCATGGCAGATCCAGAGGGCAATGAGTTCTGTTTAGCTGAAAAATGATGAACTGCGGCGCCGGTGATCTACGGCAGTCCGGAGGTGATTAATTATCCTGGGACCGACGCCAACGAATGCCGGCCTCGATGAATTCATCAATCGCGCCGTCAAACACCGCTCCGGTGTTACCTACCTCGTACTCCGTGCGCAAGTCCTTGACCATCTGGTAAGGCTGCAGCACGTACGAGCGCATCTGGTCACCCCATGATGCCTTGATGTCTCCGGCAAGTTCTTTCTTCTTCGCCTTTTCCTCGGCTTGACGCTCAAGAAGGAGGCGGGACTGCAACACGCGTAGCGCGGCGGCCCGGTTTTGAATCTGCGACTTTTCGTTTTGCATTGAGACCACAATCCCCGTAGGAATGTGTGTCATACGCACCGCGGAGTCGGTCGTGTTAACTGACTGTCCACCCGGTCCCGAGGAACGGAAGACGTCCACCTTGATCTCGTTTTCCGGAATCTCAACGTGGTCGGTCTGGGTAATCAGGGGAACGACTTCGACTGCAGCAAACGAGGTCTGCCGGCGGCCCTGGTTGTCAAACGGCGAGATCCGCACAAGGCGGTGTGTTCCGGCCTCGACTGAGAGGTGACCGAATGCGTAGGGCGCTTTAACTTCAAACGTGGCGGACTTGAGCCCGGCTTCTTCCGCGTATGAAGTGTCCAGGACGTTGGTTGCGTAGTCGTTACGCTCGGCCCAGCGCAGGTACATCCGCATCAGCATCTCGGCGAAGTCTGCGGCGTCCACTCCCCCGGCACCTGCCCGGATGGTGACTACCGCTTCACGCTCGTCGTATTCACCTGAAAGCAGGGTGCGAACCTCGAGTGCATCGAGGTCCCTCTTGATTGTCTCGTACTCGCGTTCGGCCTCAGCCAGTGTGTCCGCGTCATTGTCCTCTTGAGCCATTTCAACGAGAACCTCGAGGTCGTCAATGCGGCTGCCCATGGACGTGACTCGTTTGAGTTCATTTTGGGCAGCGGATAGTGCACTGGTGACCTTTTGGGCCTCTGCTGGGTCATCCCAAAGATCTGGCGCAGTCGCCGCTGTGGACAGTTCCTCGATCTTCTTACTCAACCGCTCAGGGTCGGTTACCGTAGTAATCGTCTTAAGGGTGGCCCGAAGGTGCGGGATTTCAATTGCGAATTCAGTGGACACAATCACCTATTCTACGGCAGGCTTTGCGCGGTGGCCCCGCCTTTGCGGAACTGACCCTACTTTTAACATCACACCGGCTCAAGAATTCGGCTAACGCGGCAACGCTGTTGCGTGACCGGTTGCGTGCATGGTGACTTGAAAAGCCTTTGGCCCGGTGAGGTCAAAGGCTGTCAATACCGAGGTCGTGGTGCCTAATTCCACCGCTACTTCTCCCGTTGCAACGGTTCGCACGGCAATTAGGTGCACATGATCAAGCCCCGAATTTTCCGATGCTTGAGCAAGGAACACTTTCACGTCTTGAGTCGCTGTGGAATCGGCGGGTTTTGGATTGGTGTGCGCAAGTTCGGCTTCATAGGTTTGTCTGGCCAACGAGTCGCTAGCTACGAGTGCTGCACTGTCCGCGAGGGAAAGCAACCGTTTGCGTTCCAGATGCAAAGAGCTGAGCGTCGCGGTCAAGAGCACCATCAGGACAATCACCAGCACGTAACCAATGCAAAGGAGCAGGATGTTTCCGTCTTCGCTCGTCTCTGAGAAGGCCGGAAATCGTCTTCTGGCACCTGTGGCGCGGTAGTGCGCGTCAGTGGGAACGTTCAACAAATTCACCTACGTATGACGTCGCTGTGGCCTCTACAAGATAGGTGCCGAGTCGGATGTTGCCAAGGTCAACTAAAGGAACGGACGCGGATACCTTGATCACGACTGAGGTCCCCGCGGCTTGGCAGTCACCGTTTTGGCACACTGCGGTCACGCTGGGCGCTGACAGACCTTGATCCGTGAAGGCCAGGTTGGCGATTGCGGTTGCGCTTGATTGGGCGTGATTCACTGTGCGGGCGAGCGAGTAGGCACGGGCCACCTCTGCCGCCGCCGATTGAGCCGCAAATGATGCACTTTGGACGCGTACGACAGCGACAATCAGCAACAGCGCAGGGATGAGCAGTCCGGCGGCAGCGCCAATGAACTCGACGGTGGAGTTTCCCCGTTCCCGGCCGGCTTGCAGGTGTGCTCGGGCCCTACCCCATGTCCGGTCCAGCCCGTTCATGGCATGGGCTCATATGCTTCGACCAGGGCGTTACCTGTGGCATTCAGGAGACCGGGTATCCCGTAGGGGCCTAAGAGTGGTAACTGGGCAGAAACCGATATCTGGATGATTTGGGCTGCCCCATCCCCATGCCGGGTCGCAACGACCCGGGGAGTTCCGGCAACCGACTCCAAGAGCTCGTTGGTGCGCGCAATTCCTTGAGCCATCGTGCCTTGGTGCCGCGCGGCAACCCTGGCGCCCTGACCGGCAGCATCAATGATGACCGCTTTGGTATACAGCAGGTAACCAAATTGCATGACTATGAGGAACACCAACGTGGCGAGTCCGGCTGTCAGCGCAAAACCTGCAACGGCCTCACCGCGTTCGTTGGCCGCCCGTTCGTCCTGTGTCATGAACCAAGGCCTGCCCACTTCACTACTTTCTGCCTCGACCGCGTTCGCTTTGCCACCGAGAGCTACGCTATTCATTGCTGTGCAGGGCCGCTCTAACCGGTGACCGAGTTCATGGCGTCAACAAAAATTTGTCGCAGTGTCGGACCGGCAACGGCCATCAGCAGCACCACAATACCGGCGGTCATGAGCGTTATGAGGACCCAACCCGGTACGTCGCCGCGCTCGGGCTGCCCCTGCACCCGAGCAAGCCCGCGGCTCAGCCCCCTGCCAACGAAGTTCAAGATTGCTTCCCAAATGCTCAGTAATCTAGCGCCGAGCCAGTCAAGTTTGCGGTACATGGTGCTCCTTAGCGGTTGTTAGTTTTCTTGGTTATGCTCGCTTAAAATCCGATGTTGAAGGCAATAACGCTTGGAAACGCTGCAAAGACCACGGTGATGGGCAAGATGAGGAACACCACCGGAAACAGCATTTGCAGTTCCTTGGTGCCCCCAATTTGCATGAGTTCTCGGTGTCCGGCATCCCGCGCGTCTTGGGCCTGGGCCTGTAAGACCGCGGCAAGCGGCGTGCCCCGCTCGATCGCGGTGGCTATCGCATCCGCAAACCTGATGATCGTGGGCACTTCCGTGCGTTGCCCCAGGTCCAAAAGGGCCGTTTGCATTGGGGTTCCCGCACGGACCTGCCCCAGGGTGATGGCAAGTTCGCCAGCCAATTGGCCGTGGGCGGTACGTGCCACACGGTCAAGTGCAGCAAGGGGGCTCTGCCCGGCAGAAACCGCGAGCGCAAGCAACTCGGCAATCGTTGGGAACTCCATCATGAGCCGCGCGGTGCGAGTTTTGATCTGGACGGTCAATCGGTACTCGCTGCCAAATACCCCGAGCAGGGCGCAGATGCCAACTACTACCCCTAACAGCAGGCCATTGCTTTGTCTGGTCATCGCCAGTGTCACAGCGATCATCAAGCCGACAAGGAGACCCGAGCACGCCCAACCAATTTGCTCAAGCCGGAATCGATCGACTTCGGTGTCTCTGCCTGCAAGCGCAAGTTTGCGTTGCACTTGAGCCTGAGTCGAACCCAGCTTGGCCAGCACTGAGCTGAGCGAGGTGAACCACGGGGCAATAATTCTGCCAAGTACGTCGAGCGGTGTCTGAGCCCGATTCTCTCCAAGCACCCGAGCCCGCTGATCAGCCACCACTAGGTACGGAGTCAGCCGCTGTTCGAGGGTGATGGTCCGCGCTCGCAGTTGGCGCACAATCAGAAGCGTCCCGGTGGCAAAAGCCAGTCCCAGTAAGATTCCTAGCAAAGGGCTCATCATCGCAGGACCCGAATGTCAGCCGGAAGTTGAGCTATCTTGAGCATGAGCCAGTAAGCAACCACGGTAATTCCGGCCGAGATCACCAGAACTGCGGTTCCCAATGGGGTATCAAAGGCAGCCGCCGCATCATTGCGGGTTGCCAACAGCGCTAGCACCACCCAGGGCGCAGCCGCCGCTACCTTGGCGCTCCCAGCTGTCCAACTCTGCCGGGCTTCGAGTTCGCCTCGGATCCGTAAGTCCTCACGCAAGAATCCGCCCAGAGTCCGCAATAGCGTGCCAAGTTCATTGCCCCCGACCGCACCCGTGATACGGAGTGCTTCAACGACACGGTCCGCGACCGGGTCGGCAAGGCGGGCTTTGAGCGTCACCAGACTCTCATCAAACCTTCCCGACGCCCGATAATCTCGCGCGAAGAGGGCAAACTCATCGCGCACAAGGTCGGGGCCGCGACGTTGCAGTTGGCTCACCGCCTCCGGTAGGGACAACCCAGCACCGATCGCAGAGATCAAATGTTCGACGACCTCGGGCCACACTGCCCGGCGGGCTAACCGATTGCGGGCGGCCCTGCCCTGAATAATGAGCAGCGGAGCGAACGTAACCGCGAGCGCGGCTAAGGCCGCCACGGATCGCAATCCGGTCAGTCCCAAGACGGCTACGCCGACGATAAAACCCAACATGAATGAGGCGGTCACAAAAGCGGGCACGGACACTCCGGTTAGCTTGGCATTCAGTAACAAGTCCGCGAGGTATGGGCTCAAATATTTGGGGCGTTTGGCGGGCTTAGGCAGCGCCGACAGCAAGATCAGCAACAATCCCAGTCCCGCGCTCAAACCAATTAGGAGCCCCATGGGGTCTCCCCTTGTAGGACCTGGGTCAGGTTGATTCCCGCTTGAGCAAAGAGTTCTTGCTTTGGCGGATAACCTTGGCCTCGGATCAGTTGTCCGTGATGGGTACCAAAGATCTCCGCCATTTCGATGACGTGTTCTTCTACTCGGCCCGTTACCGCAGCGATCTCACTAATCCGCCGGTTACCTTGGGCGTCTCTAACCAGATGCACAGCGATATCGATCGACCCCGCTACCGTTGGGGTAACAAACTGCGCGGTGACATTCTCACCGGCCAGCAAAGGCAAGGTCGACACTTTGGTAATCGCGTCCCGAGCACTGTTGGCGTGCAGGGTTGCCATCCCGGGAAGACCTGAGTTCAAGGCGATGAGCAAATCTAGCGACTCAGCCTCGCGCACCTCCCCGACAATGATGCGATCCGGGCGCATTCGCAATGTCTCTTTGACCAGCCTCCGTAGGGTAATTTCTCCTTTGCCTTCAAGGTTAGGTAACCGGCACTGCATAGCGACCACATCACGGTTGGTCAGGTTGAGTTCAAATACTTCCTCAACCGTGATGATCCGCTCGCCCGCCGGAATCGCGGCTGCTAGCGCTCGCAGAAACGTGGTTTTTCCCGCACCCGTAGCCCCCGCAACGAGGATGTTCAACCCCGCTTTGACGCAGGCATCGAGAAATTTTGCTGCCTGAAGCGGCATCATGTTGCGCCCTACCAGGTCCACCAGTGAATTAGCACGGGTGACAAACTTACGTATGTTGACCGATGTTTCCTGCCGGGTAATGTCCGGGATCACCACGTGTAACCGTTCCCCACCGGGCAGCATGGCATCAACAAACGGCGTGGAGAGGTCGAGGCGCCGTCCGGTTAACTTCAGCATGTGTTCAACGAGGCGGGCCACCATGGCGGAGGTCAAGATGGTGGGGGTTAGCTCGGCAACACCGTTGCGGGCCACGAACACCTGGTTTGGCTGGTTGATCCAAATTTCCTCAACACTGGGATCATCCATGTATTGCTGGAGCGGCCCCAGACCCGTAATTGAATCGCGAAACTGTTGGGCAAGCTGTTCTGCGTTGGCAAGGGTTGGCACGCGTCCGTCACGAGCGTCTTGCTCGTACTGCGAAACGACCTCGGTAATCAGGGCGAAGACTCGTTCAGGTTCTCGCACGGGGTCCAGCCCGTGGGTAAGCACCCGCTCACGAATATCCTGTTCCAACTGCGCCGTTGCGTCCATGACTACCTCTTACAAACCTCATCCTGTTCACCAAAAGAGACAAACAACATAGATCTGCAAGACTAAGACAGTTCACTTCCCGGCAACATGGGAACCGCTGTCCTGTGGATAACAGTGAAGAGAGGCTACGAATCCAATATCTTCTTGATGTCTCGCCCTGGCGTGCGGCGCGGTGCCCCAAAGACCGGGGTCGCAAATCGCAAGATGATCAGCCCGGCTAGGAGGCCACCACAAATAACTACCGCCATGCCCACGGTCCCGCCACCAAAGACTCCGACCAATGGGCTCAGTGACCCGGCCACCCCGGATTGCACCGCGCCTAGGACGGCCGCTGCGGTTCCGATCATGTGTCCGTATGCGGCCAGCGCCAGCACCTGCGCATTAGCGCCAATGAAACCTTGGCATCCAAGCAAGAACCACAGCACCGAGGCAAATGCCCAAAACCCGCCAAATCCGGTCAGGGCCACAATAAGGAGTAACACCGACAGTATCCATTGCGCGGTTAGCCCGGCTCGCAGGAGGTACTCGGGCGAAAATTTGTGCACGAGTGACGCGTTGAGCTGGGCAGAAACCACGAGTGCAATTCCATTGACCGCAAAGAGAAGCGAAAATTCGCCGTGGCTCAGCCCAAAATACCCTTGGAACACGAACGGCGACCCCACCACATAAGCAAAGATCGTGGTCATTGCCAGGGCGGGCATGAGCGCAAGGGCCACAAACTTGCGGTCCTTGAGGATTGACCAATACCCGCGCGCAAAGGTTTTTGCTCCCCCACTCACCCGTTGTTCCGGGGGCAGCGTCTCGGGCAACTTGAGCAACACAATGATTGCGAGCGCCACTCCGACTAACGCTAGAAATAGGAAGACCGCTCGCCAAGTCCAATGAGAAGCGATGAAGCCACCCACGGTTGGCGCAAACAGTGGCGCTACCCCAACCACGAGCATGAGCTGTGACAAGAGGCGTGCGGCCGCTGCCCCGGTGAACCTGTCCCTAATAACTGCGATCGCCACGATTGACGCGGCGGCGTTAAAGAATCCTTGTAGGATCCGTAGCCCAATCAGTAGTTCAATGTTGGCGGCAAATACACACAGCAACGAAGTCGCAATGTGCAACGCCAACCCCACCAGGAGCGGGCGCTTGCGCCCAAATCGGTCGGTCAGTGGCCCCCAAATCAGTTGTCCTACGGCACCGCCCATGAGGGTTCCGGTGATGGTCCATTGGACCGCAACCGCGGTGGTTTCCAAATCATCTACGACCGTGGGTAGGGACGGCAGGTAGATGTCGGTTGCGATTGCTGGGATCGCGGCAATCGCCCCGAGCATGAGGACATATTTGTAGCTAGCCCGGAACCGAGATGGCTGATTTGTGGTGGTCACCGGTTCAGTCTATCCGGCCCGTCTCTTGCGCCTCCCCAGACGGAGTGCTTGACCGCTCAACTTTGGTCCCCGGCATCTGTCTGAAGTTTCATTTTGGCCAAGTGCGTGGCCAGCTACGATCTACCATCCTCGACCATTGGCGCACCCCGGTGCGATAGGATAAGGCTTGCAATTCCTGCCCCGCCAGCCGTTATGGAGAAGTACCGTTGATTCATCCAATCGTTATCGATGGAGATCCTGCCCTGCGCCGCCCAGCACAGCGAGTTGAGGTCTTCGATGACGCTCTACGCACACTTGTCGCAGACATGGTTGAGACATTGGCGGCCTCAAACGGAGTGGGTTTAGCGGCCCCTCAAATAGGGGTCAGCAAACGCATTTTTGTCTTTGATGCACCTGATGAAGATGAGCAACGTAGCGGAGTCCTCATCAACCCAACGCTCCAGATAGTCCAGCGCCCACCCCGCTTTGCGCAAGAATTTGGTCCCCGCAAGAAGGCACCTAAGTTCTTGACCGACAACGAGGGTTGCTTGTCCTTTCCGGGACCGGACTTCGAATTGAAGCGCTTTTATGCCGTCCTGATTCAAGGCTTTGACGAGCACGGCCAACCGGTTGAAGTTGCCGGTGAGGGCTGGTTTGCTCGCATGCTTCAGCACGAGTATGACCACTTAGACGGTTACTTGTATGTGGACCGACTCAAAGGCCGCAGCGCGAGCGAGGCCAAGGCGATTTCCAAGGAAAATGGTTGGGGAGTTCCCGGATTAAGTTGGATGCCGGGCGTGGACCCTGACCCGTTTGCGCACAATCAAGAATCCGACGACGATTCCGATTGGGAAGACGAAGACTAGGTGCGAACAATGGGCGATTGCTTCCCATAGTTCGGATACTGCGCGCCCCACTCACATCGCGAGTGTGATAGAGGTTATAGTCCAAACTAACCGGGTATTACGCTACACGATCGATCTGGGTGAAAAGGGGGATTATGTCGAACCGACAACGGCCTATCCCTGCCCCAAATATGTTTATTGGCCGCGCTTCTCAGTTCCAAGATTTGCAAAGCACCCTGCGTTTTTTGCCCCGCAATGCGGCCGCCACCCGTCTTATTACCGGACCTGCCGGGGTCGGGAAATCGCGGTTGGCCTTCGAACTGGCTCAGTATGCGCGTGATCAAGGCTTGCAGGTTCTGACCGCGAGGTGTTGGACCACCGCGCACAGCCCCACATACTGGCCATGGACCCAAATTATTCGGGATTTGGTAGGTCAACCACGCGCGGTTGACCTGACTGAGTTGGTCCTCGATGATCCGTTACCGGATTCCAGTTTTGAGCTTTTCGATGCCGTAGTCACGATCCTGCGTCAAGCCAGTGAGCAGCAGGGACTGGTTTTGGTTTTGGAAGATCTGCATGCGTTAGATCCGTCTTCCCAGACTCTGCTGAGTTACGTCAGTTATGCGCTGTGCGACGCCAAGGTCACCATTATTGGCACCGCCCGCAAGAGTTCCGAAAAATTGGCTAAGTCGTTCGAGGCCGAAGTTCCGCTTACCGGATTTACTGTTGCCGAGACCGCGCAATATCTCGGTGATTGGGCCGGTCCCCATCTCGAACAGGTCTTTGCCGCAAGTGGGGGCCTGCCCCTGCATCTTGAACACATCGCGCACGGGCCCGCCCTGACCAATGAGCTTGATCCAATCTCCGCAAGCGAGCCCTTAATCAATTTGTTGCATTCCCGGCTCGCACGGTTGTCACCGTGCGTTTTAGAGGTCCTCGCAGCGGCGGCGGTTTTGGAGCAGAGCCCACCGACGACCGTCGCCGCACTGCTACAAATAGACACCCAGGTTGTGTTGCATGCACTCCAAGAGGCCGGGTCCATGCGGCTTGTCGAGGTCCCGCGATCGAGCCACTCCCCTACCCGGTTCACACACCAAATTATTCAAGATGCAATTCTTGCTAGCACCGATGTTGAGCAGATACGTCGCCTGCACGCCAATGCGGCAAAGTTTTTTGCATCCCACCACCAGCACGGCGTTCCATTTGCACGCCATCTCATTCAGGCTGGGCCACAGTTCACCACCGAGGCTGTTCGGGCTTGCCTAGTCGCCGCCGAGCAAACGCTGGTTCAATTTGCCTTTGAAGACGCTGCCCAACTATGCACGCTTGCATTGGCCGTCATTCCCGATGACCATAGCGATCTCTTGGTCGAACAAGCCTCGCTCTATAACCTGTTAACTTCTGCAAGGTGGAACCTGGGCGACAGAGAAGGTGCACTTGCCGCATCCCAACTAGCCTGGGAACTATCCTCCCTTAGCAAGACTCCGGCGGTACGGGTCAAGGCCGCGTTAGGGCCCAGATTTGGTGTTGACTACTCGGGCGAGCTGCCACGCATCATTGCGGATCGTTGCATGCAGATCTTGGACGAGGAAGTCGCACTGACGGCTCAGGACAGATCACGGGTGCTTTCTTCTTTGACACTGGCGCAAGTTTCGGTGGCGCCCCACCTTGCCAGTCAAACCGCACGGCAGGCGTTGATCTGGGCCCGGCAAGATGAAACCGGATCCGCACTGGGATACGCGTTAGTAGCCCAGTGCTCCGCTGACCTTTCTCCCGATACCTTGTTTCACCGGCTCACCTCATCCCAGCGAGCCTTGGCAATCGCCCAGGACACCAGCGACCACGAACTAGCGGGGGCCGCCTGGTTCCTACTACTTGGTGCGTTGGTTGAGCAGGGCGATATCCCGAGCATCGACCGTGAACTGACCGCTAACTCACCCTTGGCCGCGCGGTTCACCGAGCTGCAAGATAACCGGCACAGTTCCTGGTTTCGGTGCCTGCGAGCAATTCTTGACGGTGACGTCGAAGCCGCTTCGCAAAACCTTGAGCATGCACTTGTTCGGGCCCAAGCCGAGAATGATCCCGATGCGATGATCGTTTGGGGCGCACAGTTTAGTGTGTTGAGTTGGATCAAAGGCGAGCTTGACCCGATCGAACCGGTGCTGCGCCAATCGTTCCAGGCTTTTCCAGACGACGCGGTCTGGACCGCCGCCTTGGCCTGGCACTGGACCAAGACCGGCAGGATCGCCGCGGCCGCAGGGTTGGTCGCAAATATTGGCCCCATCGATCAGATCCGCCGCGATCGCAATTGGCTAGCGACCCTGGCAATCTTGGCCGAGGTGGCAGTGGCAATTGGCGACGAGCCACTCATGCTTAGCCTGGTCGAGCACCTTTTGCCGTACAGCGGACGCCTGGTCCCCATTGGTAACGGCGTGGTCTGTTGGGGCACCGTTGACCGTCCCCTCGGCCTCATCGCACTTACCCTCGGAGACCGTGAACAGGGCATGAAACACCTCCACGACGCCCAAGAGTCATGTGCCCGAATTGGTGCCCAAGTGTGGTTGGCTCAGATTCAAACCGAACTGGCTGCGGAATACGCGGGTGGTAGCCACCAAGAGGTCCAATTGGCCGTTGGGCTAGCTTCCGAGGCGCTCGTGGCCAGTTCCCAAATGGGTTGGCCCAAGATTGCCCGCCAAAGCAAGCTCATTTTGGACGCGCTGGGCGTGCCCATGGTGACTCCTCGCACGACCACAACAAATACCCCGCAGATCACCCAACCGGTCATCCGCGTTTTGGGCAGATTTGAGGTGGTCAATCCGCAAGGCACGGTCAGGTGGACATCAAAACGGGCCCGAACCCTACTGAAAATACTGGTCTCTGGGCGCGGTGTTCCAATTAGCCGTTCCCAGCTCCTGGACCACCTGTGGCCGGGGGTCTCCCATGATTTGCTCGCCAATCGATTTGCGGTCGCTTTAACAACTGTGCGGCGTGCGTTGGACCCCGACAAACTGCTCGACCTGCAGTACTTTGTAACGTTTGACGGCGAGTATGTTGGCCTCAACCAGCACCGACTCGACATCGATGTGATTGCCTTTTTGGACCTTGCCCACCGTGGGTTAAGCCAATTGAGTCACGATGAGTTGGCCGCCGCGGTACGGCTCTACGCCGGCGAGGCCTTCAGCGACGAATTTGCTGCCCTGTGGGCGGAGCCGGTACGTGAAGAAGCCCAAATGGTGTACCTCGATGTCGCCCAAAACCTCGCCGCAATGAGCGAGCCCTCGCGCGCATGCGACCTGTTCCGTTCCATCTTGGCCCTCGACGAGTTCGATCTTGCCGCCCATGATGGTTTGACTCAGGCACTGTACGCCTTGGGCTCGCCGCGCCAAGCCGAGGTCGCTCACAGCCGCGCCCAAGAAGTGCTCCGCGAGCTCGAGGACTAACTCCTACTGTTGGTGGGTCTGGACCTTGTCAATGTAATGTGCGACCGGGGTCGCTTGGACCGTTACGTAGGCTCCCGATTGCAGAAGTCTACGAGTCGCAAACTTGCGGACCGTAAATGCGCGCTCCCCCGTATCGGTCCGCAGGACCACCTCCCAGCGCGTCTTGCGTTTATCAATGCCGCTGCCTCGGTTCCAGATCATGCGTTGGACAAACAAGGGTAAAAAATCACCAAGCTTGCGTTCCCGATCACTAACCACCTGACCCGTAAAAGTCCTACGCGGCCCAAAGTCCAATACACCCACGACCAAGCTGCTGACACCCGTAAGCAACAGGTAGCCAACCGTAATGATCGCGATCAGAATCACGGGAACCAAAATTGAGCGCACGGCCGGGTCCAGGGCAGCCTCGTCGCGGTCCATGGTCATAGCAAGATAGATCAGCCCAACCGCAATGGCTGTTTGTATGCCGCCGCGCAGGAGCAAGGAAAACGGGGAGTGTCCGGACCAGGGCCGCAGCGTTATCCCAAGGAAGCGGGCCCATCCGGTGGCGCTTTGGGGTGTAGTTGCCGTCATATCCAGAATCCTAATCAGGAATCTTTCAGTGGACTTAAAAACCCGACTTGGCTTGGTTAGACCCGGGGTTCTATATTGAACTTATGTGTGGCAGATACGCTTCTTTCCGGCAGGCGCAAGACCTTGCCGATGCCTTTGCGCGGGCAGGGTACTTCCAAGACGTCTTGTTTCAGGCTGAGGCACTGGCGCTTCCTGCTTCTTACAATATTGCGCCAACCACCAACATTTCGATTGTGGTGGACCGCCCCACAACCGCTCAGCAGGCCGAGTCACTGGTGACCGTAGCCGGGGAAATCCCGCACCTTGCGGAGCCCCAAATTGTGCGTCAGGTCCAGGTAGCGCGCTGGGGTTTGGTTCCCAGTTGGGCCAAAGACCCAAGCGTTGGGGTGCGCATGATCAACGCGCGCCAAGAAACTCTGGCACAGAAACCGTCCTTTAAGGCTGCTTTTAACCAGCGCCGTTGCATCGTTGTTGCCGATGGATACTACGAGTGGCAGGCACCAACCAGTCCCGGTGGCCGCAAGACCCCATTTTTCATTTCGCCAGCTGACGGCGGCCTCTTTGCCTTTGCCGGGTTGTATGAGTTTTGGCGGCCCGCCCCGGATCCCGAACAGTCCGGGGACCGGCCGTGGCTGGTCACCGCAACCATCATTACCGCGGCTGCCAGCGGCGCTTTAGGCGAGGTCCATGACCGGCGGCCGGTATTCTTGACGCCCGATCACTTTGATCGGTGGTTAGACCCGCAGTTGACGGGAGCCCAAGTACAGGACTTGTTACTTGTCGAACCGGTCGCCACGACCCAGGTAGCGGTTTCCACGGCGGTAAATTCGGTTGCCAATAATGATCCGTCCCTGATCATTCCAGATCAGACCACGTACCCCACCCAAGGTGCGCTTCTGTAACGCAAATCTGGTTTGCGTTCAGCACAACTGCTTAGATTGTGCCCGGCGTGTAGGCGCGCTGCAGACGAACCGGGGCGATGGTCCCTAATCCTTGGATCTCGCGCTCGGTTTGTGCCGTCAGGGCAAACCGATGGTCGCCTGCGAGCAAGGCTGCGGTAGCCGGGTCCAATAGGACCGAGCCTGGCTCAGCCTCATCCGAGAGCCGCGCCGCTAGGTTGACCGAGCTACCAAATACATCACCAAATCGCGACAGTACTCGCCCCCAGACCAGCGATACGCGGACCTGCGGCAGGTTTTCTTGGTCATCACGCCCGGCTTGGGAGAGGCCAAGAGCTACCTTTGCCCCCGTATATACGTCATCGGCAATGTATAACACGGCGTCTCCGATGGTCTTCACCACGCGCCCTCCGGCCTCGGTAATGACGTCGCGGGCGGCCGTTTCAAACTCAGAAACGAAATCCGATAACTCCGAAGACCGCATCTTTGCAGTCTGTGAAGTGAATGAAACAATATCCGCAAACCCAACCGCACGCGGAAGTGGCAACAAGCCTTGGCCTGTTTCATCCGCGGTGCGTACCCCGGAGAACTCAACCGACCAGCGGCCAGCAAGTGCTGCCGTCTGCCGCCGCCAAGAGTGCAACAACTGCTGCTCAAACAATGGCGCCAGATCCGAAATCCGGGCCAAGACCTGCAACCGTGCACTGGCATCGTCAAGTCTGTGCGAGAACAGCATGTGCTCAACAAGCGCCTCCGCCTGCCACAGTGCCAACCGCTCGGTAGTATGGCCAACCGAGCGGACAAGCGACTTGACCGTCCGATCATCGAGGCCCTCGGCATCGGCAAACGCGTAAAAGTTGCGCACCATGTCCGCGTCTTGCTCGGTAAAAATAGCGGTGTCCGTGTCCGAGAGCGGAAGCCCCAGAACCTGCCAAAACTGCCTGATCCGTTCCTGCGTCACCCCGGTTACCGCTTCAAGTTGGTCCACGTCATAGATCGCTGGACCACCTAGCAACGACTCATCTAGGCGACGAGCTAGATCAAGTCGCTGGGGGTCTTGGGCATCACCGTGGGCGTTAAACCCGCTTCCTGATTCATCCTGGGAGCCGGTGGGCACAAGGTTATTTTCGGACATAAAGGCGTCACTATTTTCTGCTGGAGTTTGAGGGACTTCACTAGTGTAGTCGAAGGTGATAGACATCACCGCTACGAATTATATGTGTCTCGCCATCCTCGTCAAGTACCTCAAGGCCACCATCACCGGCGAACCCAACTGCTGTTCCGACAATATTTTGCCCACCGGTCAACTCTGCTCGCACATGGGCTCCGATGGTGGCACTGACCACGGTGAGTTCGGCTAACAAACCGCTATCGGTGATGTCCCAGTCATGTTCTCGCCAGGTAGCCAGGATCTGCATGTATGCGGCCGCAAACGAAGCAAGCAACATGTTCCGGTCCTGATTCTGGCAGCCAATGATCTCAAGCGAAGTGGCCGTCACAACCGGCAGCTGCTCCCGGTTCATTGAGACGTTTAGGCCCAGTCCAATAATTACCGTCTCTTGATCCACCGCCTCGACTAGGATCCCTCCAAGCTTGCGCAGGTGTAACCAGCCCGGCAGGTCGGGCTCCTGGGTTGGCACCAAAATGTCGTTGGGCCACTTGGTGACCGCAGTTACGCCCAGCGTCGAGCGAAGTGCGGTCACAACCGCCAACCCAGCAACCAGCGGGAGCCATGAGCGCACGGCCAGTGGCGGCCCCGCAGCACTCATTAAGGACGTTGTCAGCGCGCTGCCCGCCGGGGCCACCCACTGTCGCCCGGAGCGCCCCTTGCCGCCGGTCTGATCCCGCGCAACAACTACGGCGGGCAACGAAAGCTGCCCATCGGTCGCCGCAAACATCTGCGCCAAAAATGTATTGGTTGACTCGACACTATCCAGGACGGTCAACTGGGCGAGCGGACCGTGCGGCGCGACCAGGAGTGCCTGAAGTAACTCGTTATCCAAGTCGATTGCAACCATCGTGGGCCGTTCGGATTGGTTTGTCATGTCCTTAGTTTCCCTCATAATTGCGGTTTTGTAGGAAACTTACAATCTAACAGTCGTTTCAGGGTGCATGGCGCTACCTGATTTGTTGGCTATTCCCAACTACGCTCAGACTTGTGACTGATCTATCGACTACCGCCGGAAAACTTGCCGACCTTGCGGGCCGCTACCAACTAGCCGTTGACGACCACGAGGCTGCTGCCAGAGAAAAACAGCATGCCCGGAACAAGAAGACCGCGCGGGAGCGCATTGAAGCCTTGCTGGACCCGGACTCCTTTGTAGAGTTGGACGCATTTGCCATGCACCGGTCCACCAATTTTGGACTGGACAAGAAGCGCATTGCCGGCGACGGAGTCATCACCGGGTACGGCACGGTCGACGGCCGCCAGGTGTGCATCTACTCCCAGGACTTCACCTCCTTTGGTGGGTCTCTCGGCGAAGTGCACGGAGAGAAAATCACCAAGGTCATGGACATGGCCCTCAGCACGGGCGTGCCCCTCATTGGTATTTCCGATGGTGGCGGTGCTCGTATCCAAGAGGGTGTGGCCGGCCTGACCCAGTTTGCGGAGATCTTCAGGCGCAACGTTGCCGCCTCGGGGGTCATCCCGCAGATCTCACTCATTCTTGGCCCGTCTGCGGGTGGCGCGGTGTACTCCCCCGCACTGACCGACTTCATTGTCATGGCCGACGGCACCTCCAATATGTTCATTACCGGACCGGACGTGATTCGCTCCGTTACGGGCGAGGACGTTGGCTTCGAAGAACTCGGTGGAGCACGCACTCACAACGAACGTTCCGGTGTGGCGCACTACATGGGCACCGACGAGGATGACGCAATCGACTACGTGCGCTCTTTGATCTCCTACCTGCCCCAAAATAACCTCTCGGACCCACCCTCGTTTGCCCCCGAGACGGACTTAGAGATCACCGAGATTGACCAGGCTCTAGACACCCTGATCCCGGATTCAGATAACCAGCCGTATGACATGGCGACGGTCATTGAATCCGTTGTCGATGACGGAGTGTTCCTCGAGGTATCTCCTCTGTACGCCAAGAATGTACTCATTGGGTTTGGGCACATTGAGGGCCAGTCCGTGGGCATTGTGGCCAACCAGCCCATGTCAATGGCGGGCACCCTCGACATTAACGCGGCTGAAAAGGCCGCCCGTTTTGTGCGCACCTGCGACGCGTTCAACATTCCGATCGTGACTCTGGTTGATGTCCCTGGCTTCCTCCCGGGAACCGACCAGGAGTGGAACGGCATTATTCGCCGCGGCGCCAAGCTCATCTTTGCGTACGCGGAGGCCACGGTTCCGCTGGTCACCCTGATTACTCGCAAGGCCTACGGCGGCGCGTACATTGTCATGGGTTCCAAGCAACTTGGCGCTGACATTAACCTTGCGTGGCCAACCGCGCAGATCGCGGTCATGGGCGCCGGCGGCGCCGTGAACATTTTGCAACGCAACGCTTTGAAGACGGTTGCCGATGCCGGTGGAGACGTCGAGGCCGAGCGCGCCAAGCTCACGGCCGAGTACGAGGAAGCCATTGTGAACCCGTGGGACGCTGCCCAGCGCGGCTACGTCGACGCGGTGATTGCGCCGCATGAGACCCGCGCCCAGATCACCCGGGCGCTACGGGCTCTGCGGACCAAGCGGGCCTCCTTGCCGGCCAAAAAACACGGCAACATCCCGCTGTAGATCCGGGTAGACAAGGACACTTTTGTGAATACACAAGACGCCCCGCTCGACCCAACTACGAGCGCTGCTGTTCAAGTCGTTGGCGGTTTGCCCAACGATATTGAAGTAGCCGCGCTTGTTGCCGGATTAGCCGCTGTGGCATCGGGAACCGAAGAAGTACTCGAGGAGCCTTTGGCCCCAAGCCAATGGCAAAACCGTGCCCGGCGCTTAAACGCCCAACCGCTGGCTCGTGGCGCCGACCAATGGCGTTGGTCTGCCCACTTCTAAGTTAAGGCAAATAAATCAGTACGCGAGGGCCCAACCGGTAACTGCCGGTTGGGCCCTCGCGTTTACCCGGTGAGCCCACTCGTCCGTAAGCCGGCCAGGCCGGTAACTCATGGCTCAGAGACCAACCACGGCCGGACCATACTTCATCAAAATCGCGGCGGTCACCAAAACAAACCAGCCGATCCCCACGTACAGGTCGCCGTCATTGCGAATGAATGCCCGGGCCCGCGCACGCCCCTTGCCGGTGCGCCAAATGTTGTCTTCACGAATGTTGTAATGCAACAGGCTCAGGAACACGATCATGGTGAAGTACGTAATGGCCAGGCACCACGGACACAGCGCACCAATACTGAACATGGATTGGTAGAACAGCCAGATCGCGAAGACGAGGGCAAAAATGTAGATGATCTGCTCGGCCACCGCCAACCAGCGGGGAATCTTCACACCGGAGATTCCAATCAACGCCATGGTGATGACCATCGACTCAAAGATGAGTCCCAAGAACGCATTGTGGAATCCAAACGCGGTCGCCTGCCATGAGGTCCCCACCGTTCCACAGCTCAAGATTGCGTTCACATCACAGGCAAGATCCGCGGTTGGATTAGCCGCGAGCGCCACGGCATCGATTGACAGCACAAACGCCGCAATCAAGGAGATCGTGGCGGCCACGAGCATGGTGCCGAAGATCCGTGTGTTCGAGTGGCGTTTTCCCGGAAGGCCGTCTTCGAGTTCCTTAATCAGTGCCTCGTGGCGTGCTAACTCATCTTGCTCGGTACTGCGCTCTGCCTTGTTCACGTCAGAATTCCATCTACTTGTTCCAACCCGCGTCCTTGACTCTTCTAAGGTTGGCTTATCAAGCGCGCCGCGAGGCGGGACAATGGTCCCGAGCTCGGGCGGTGACCGGCAAAAATACGGTAGCGTTGTGACCCATGAGTATTGATACACGTACAGCCTCAGCAATCGACGAAATTGCTGAACACTACCTAAATTCCATGGCGGGCTTAGACCCGTTTGGGGCCACCTTCATGGGGTTTAAGGGCTTTGATCACCTGGCGACGGACTTTTCGCCCGCCGGGATCGATGCCCGGGCGCAGTTGACTAAGTCCACCCTCGAGGCCCTTGAAGCCGCTACGCCCGTTGATGAAATCGACCGCGTGACGCTTGCGGCCATGCGCGAACGTCTGGGGCTCGATGTGGAGTTGCACGAGTCCGGGTGGCAGTACGGCGAACTGAACGTGATTGAGTCTCCCCTCCAAGCGATCCGTGATGTCTTTGACATTGCCCCGACCGCAACCGTTGGTGACTGGGAAAACATCGCAGCTCGATTGGAGCTTTTGCCCAGTGCGCTTGAGAGCTACACGCTCTCACTGCGTTATGGCGCGAGCATTGACCGGGTTTCGGCCGTACGCCAGGTGACCGCGGGTATTGAGCAGGCCGAGGAACTCAGTGTTCCCGGTTCCTTCTTCTTTGAGTTTGTGGCCGGCCCCGCCGCCGAAGCCGCGATTGCGGCGAGCCCTGCGGGCCCGCAGTTGCGGGAGTCGTTGGAATCAGGCGCTCAGGGCGCCGCGGATGCCTATGGCCGGCTAGCTCAGTTCCTCTCCGATGAACTAGAGCCGCAGGCACCACTTGCCGATGCCTGCGGACGGGAGCGCTACGAGCTTGCGTCCCGAGCATTCTTGGGCGCAACAATCGACCTTGATGAGACCTACGCGTGGGGGCTCGCCGAGCTTAATCGGATTATCGCCGAGCAGGTGGCCATTGCCGAGGAGTTGGTTGGCCCCGGAGCCACGGTTGAGCAGGCGGTCGCGTTCTTGGACCAGGATCCCGAACGGACGCTACATTCGACGGACGAGTTGCGGGCGTGGATGCAACAGACCTCCGACTCAGCCATCGCGGCGTTGAACGGCGTGCACTTTGATATTCCGCAGCCGGTCCTAGACCTGGAGTGCATGATCGCACCAACCCAGACCGGCGGCATCTACTACACCCCACCGAGCGATGACTTCTCCCGGCCCGGCCGGATGTGGTGGTCCGTGCCCGCCGAGGTCACCACGTTCAATACCTGGCGCGAGAAGACCACCGTCTACCACGAGGGCGTTCCGGGGCACCACCTGCAGTGCGGACAGGCAGTCTACCTACGCGAGTCACTCAACACTTGGCGCCGGCTCGGGTGCTGGGTCTCCGGACACGGTGAGGGCTGGGCACTGTACGCCGAGCGCCTCATGGCCGATTTGGGTTTCCTCGACGACCTGGGCGACCGGTTGGGCATGCTTGACGGCCAACGCCTACGCGCGGCCCGAGTTGTACTCGACATCGGTGTTCACCTCGAACTGCCGTGCCCGCAGGAGTGGGGCGGCGGAACTTGGGACGCGGACAAGGCTTGGGAGTTCCTCAAGGCCAACGTCAACATGCCAGAGGCGTTTGTGCGTTTTGAGCTCGACCGTTACCTTGGCTGGCCCGGTCAGGCCCCGTCCTACAAGGTTGGTCAGCGCCTTTGGGAGCAGATTCGTGATGAAGCCGAGCACGCAGCCGCTGCCGCCGGTCAGGAATTTGACCTCAAAGCATTCCACGCCCGCGCGTTGAGCTTGGGGTCGGTTGGTTTGGATGTTCTTAAGGAAGCGCTCGCGTGACCTCGCTGCTTTTGGCCTCGGCCTCACCTTCCCGCCTGACCACATTGCGTCGGGCGGGAATTGAGCCCTTGGTTCAGGTGTCTAACGTTGATGAGGACGCACTCTTAGATCAGGCCCTGCTTGCGGATCCGGATCTGAGCCCCGCCGATCAGGTGCTCATCTTGGCGCAGGGCAAGGCGCGCGACGTGTGCGCAAACCTTGGTGCTGGTCTGGCACCGGACCTCATTGTCGGTGCGGACTCCATGCTGGAATTTGATGGGCAAGTTGTGGGGAAGCCGTTAGATTCCGAGGTTGCCAGGCAACGGTGGCGGGCCATGTCTGGTCGCCGGGCGGCGCTGCACTCGGGCCACTGGGTGATCACCTCCGATGGCAAAGAATTGGGCGCCACCAGCTCGACCATCGTCCACTTTGCCAACCTCTCCGATCATGAAATTGACGCGTATGTCCGGTCGACGGAACCACTCCAGGTCGCTGGAGGATTCACAATCGATGGGCTAGGTGGACCATTCATTTCCCGGATTACCGGCGATCACCACGGGGTGCTTGGGCTGAGTCTGCCACTCCTGCGTAATCTCCTTTTAGATCTGGGAATCGCATGGCCCAGCCTGTGGAACAAATAATAGTTATAGAGGATACCTACAAAGCTTGTGGGCAGCGCTTAGGGTTCAGTCCAATCTTTTGTGCGGCACGGCCAATGAGTCGCTCTCCTCAGCAAAAAAGGATTACGGTAAGCCAGTGCTAGCTATCTCAAAGGTCTTGATCGCCAATCGTGGCGAAATCGCTGTCCGTATCATTCGCGCCTGCTCCGACTACGGAGTAGGTTCCGTAGCGGTCTACGCAGAATCCGATCGCGATTCCCTTCACGTCCACCTGGCTGATGAGGCCTACTCCCTCGAGGGTTCCCGCGCCCAAGACACCTACTTGGATATTGAGAAGCTGCTCGCTATCGCGCAGCGCTCAGGGGCTAACGCCGTGCACCCCGGGTACGGTTTCTTGGCGGAGAACTCCGCATTTGCACGCGCAGTTATCGATGCCGGACTCATCTGGATTGGTCCACCACCCCAGGCTATTGACGACCTTGGAGACAAGGTAAGCGCTCGCCACATTGCAAAGCGTGCCGGAGCTCCATTGGTCCCCGGAACCGCTGACCCGGTTAGCTCAGCCGCTGAGGTAACCGCGTTTGCACAGGAATTTGGTTTGCCGGTTGCGATCAAGGCTGCCTTTGGTGGCGGCGGGCGCGGCTTGAAGGTAGCTCGTACCTTTGAAGAAATTGAAGAACTGTACGACTCCGCCGTGCGCGAGGCCGTAGCAGCATTCGGTCGCGGTGAGTGCTTTGTTGAGCGTTACCTTGACCGCCCTCGCCACGTTGAAACCCAGTGCCTAGCGGACCAACACGGTAACGTTCAGGTGGTTTCCACCCGCGACTGCTCCTTGCAGCGCCGCCACCAGAAGCTCGTTGAGGAAGCGCCAGCACCATTTTTGACGGATGATCAAAACAAGCGCCTGGTTGAATCTTCCAAGGCAATCATTGCCGAGGCCGGTTACTACGGCGCCGGCACCTGTGAGTTCTTGGTGGGCCTTGACGGCACTATCTCATTCCTCGAGGTCAACACCCGCTTGCAGGTGGAACACACAATCACCGAAGAGATCACCGGAACCGACCTCGTATTGGCGCAGTTCATGATCGCCGAAGGTAAGGAAATCTCAAACCAGGACCCGATAACCCGCGGTCACTCGTTTGAATTCCGTATCAACGGTGAGGATCCAGCGGCAAACTTCCTGCCAGGCCCGGGTAAGATCACCAAGTTGGTCTTGCCTACCGGCCCCGGTGTCCGCGTTGACACCGGCGTGGTTGAAGGCGACACCGTTTCCGGTGCGTTTGACTCAATGATCGCCAAGGTCATTGTCACCGGCGCAAACCGTACCCAGGCATTGGCCCGAGCACGTCGAGCACTTGCGGAGATGCAGGTCGAAGGCATCCCAACGGTCCTACCGTTCCACCGCGCAGTCCTAGACTCCGGTGCCTTCGCTCCTAAGCACCCGAGCGAACCGTTCAGTATCTACACCAGCTGGATCGAGTCCGAGTTCCAAGACATTTGTAACGCTCTGGGTCAGGCTGCAACCGGCGCACCAGCCGAGCAGGAAGCCCCTGTAACCGAGCGCGTGGTCGTCGAGGTTGGTGGCAAACGACTTGAAGTAGTGATCCCCGCCGGCCTTGGCTTTGGCCGCGGTCGCTCCGGGGGCCCAGCAACGCGACGCCCGGCTCGCCGGGGCGCCACCAAGACTGCCGCCGCAACAGGCAACTCGCTGACCTCGCCAATGCAGGGCACAATCGTCAAGGTAGCCGCTGCCGAGGGTGCGATCGTAGCCGAAGGCGATCTGATCGTAGTCCTTGAAGCTATGAAGATGGAACAGCCATTGGTTGCGCACCGCGCGGGTAAGATCACCGCGTTCACAGCGACCGTTGGCCAAGGGGTAACTTCTGGAACGGTTATCTGCGAAATCGTTGACGCGGAGTAGCAAGTCTGGTGACACCCAAAGCACCGTGGCGCGTTAATCTGTCTCTGTGACTACTAACGCGCAAATCGAATCCGGCAATGGCTGGGTCAATTGTCGGTGCGGACAAAAGCACTGGGGGCTCTACGGGGCTGCCGGACTTTTCTTGGTGCGCACGGACCACACCGGGGAGTTCACCGAGGTGGTCCTGCAGCATCGTTCACTGTGGTCCCATCAAGGGGGCACCTGGGCGGTCCCAGGTGGCGCATTGGACCATGGTGAGACGGCATTTGAGGGCGCTGTGAGGGAAGCCCAAGAGGAAGCCGGTATCGCTGGGCACCACGTGACGGAGCTTGCTCAGGTGGTGCTCGACCATGGGGATTGGTCGTACACCACCGTCATTGCCCAAACCCAAGACCCACAAGCTCCGATCGGGGCTACCGATGCCGAGAGCATCGAAATCCTCTGGGTCCCCCTGTCACAGATACGTGAGCGGCTTCTTCTGCCGGCCTTCGAGAACAGCCTGGATCAGATCTTAGACCTCTTGACGACCGCACGGTAGATTAGCCCTATGACCGCCCCCGCCAGCAAGTTCACTTCTAAGTACTTGGCACTCCTTGTCCTTGTAACCGCCCTGGCCGCAGAGCTCATTCGGTTCTCCGGCCCCCTACTTGATTCCGCAATCGAGCGCAATGGTGTGATCGTTGCGGGAACCATAGCGCTCGGGACCTACTTGGCACCGGGATTGTTCGCCCTTACCTTGAGTGCGCGCCGCCAGGTCTCCGGCTCCATGGTCATGATCGCGGTCGTAGCGCTGGGGGTTGCCCGGTTGTTGCTCGTCTTGCTCGACGGAACTGTCCTGTTTGGCGTTGGGCTAGCAACGGTGGCATTGGCCATAGCCACCCTTACCATCGTTGCTGGGGCGGTCAGTCAAGAGGGTCCGCGTACCGTTGGAACGGGCATTGGACTTGGCCTAATGCTCTCGGGCGCGCTCAATCTTTCCTTGAAAACTCTGGATCCCATCTGGCAATCGAGCACAGTAGCCAGCGTGAGTTCGGCCGTGCTTGTTGTCGCGACCATTATTCTTGGCTCCGCGGTTAGGGAGAGCGAGCCGCAGCCGCACGTGCGCGGGCTTTGGGCAATTGGCCCGGTCTTGAGCTTGGGTGTGGTTATCTTCGCAAACCCGGCGTTCATCGCCTC
The DNA here is from genome assembly GCA_039995105.1 of Jonesiaceae bacterium BS-20. Classification (GTDB taxonomy): domain Bacteria; phylum Actinomycetota; class Actinomycetes; order Actinomycetales; family Cellulomonadaceae. Next base: position 828,325 of record CP146203.1, on the reverse strand, counting down.
GCAATCGCATCTACCACTGTGGGTCAGCGCCGGGGTGTTGCTTGGTGTTTCGCTTGCGCTGCCACACGTGCTGAACCGAGCATACGAGCACAAACTGGTGCACGCCATCGTTGTGGTGTTAGCGGTCGCTACCATTTTCTTTGTGCCATCATGGCCTGCGACTCCGGGCCCGTTGGTCTCCATCGCGATCTCAGTCTTTGTTGCCTTGCTTGGGCTGAGCTCGCTTGCACTTTTGACCGTCATGGTTTCGCGCACCCCGGACCGCAATTCATCGGGGCCGCTTGCTCTAGCGGCAACCGGCGCAGGCGCTTCGGTAATCTTGCCTATCCTGCTGTTCCAATTGGATTACGATATTCCGCTCGGGTTCCCCAACGCGCTGCTATTTGTCGCCACCGCTGCCTTCCTCGGGGGTGCGGCACTCAGAGTCGGCGCTCACTCCCCTTATGAATCCGGCCCCAACGCCGTCGCCCCAAAGACCGTCCCATTGGTCATTGCTACGATTAGCGCGCTCGGGGTGATCGGTGCCATCCAGACTTCGGGGCTTACCGCCCAGGCCCCAGCAGGCCACGTTGCGGGTGACTCCGCCCGGGTACTGAACTGGAATCTGCACTATGGCACCAGTACTTCCCCGGCAGTCGAGTTGCAAGCAATCGCTGAATTGATCCGCCAGGAGCAGGCCACCGTGGTCACGTTGCAGGAGGTCTCCCGCGGGTGGATCCTGGGTGGCGGCGTAGACATGGCAACGTACCTTGCCAACGAACTGGGCATGGAGTTCGCCTTTGTTGGTGCGGCCGACCAACAGTTTGGCAATGCCCTGCTGTGGCACCCGGACACCCCAATAACCGACATTGAACGCATAGCACTGACGTACGGTGACGGGCCCCAACGGCGTTCAGCAATCGGCGGCACACTGAACCTCGCTCAAGGCGAGTTCTGGGTGAGCACCGCACACCTGCAACACCGGGCTGAAAATACTCCGACCCGGATTCTGCAGTTGGATGACATGTTTGCTGATATGCCCAGCGGCGGCCCTGCGCTGATCACCGGGGACTTCAATGCGGAACCAGGTTGGCCGGAGATTGCGTACCTGACCGAGCACGGCTTTATCTCCGGGCAGGACACCGCGGGTGACCCCTCCCAGCTAACTTGGCCGGCTAGCGACCCAAACATTCGCATTGACTGGATGTCTGCAAAGGACCTCAAGTTCAGTGAATTCGAAGTGCTGCCTTCGCAGATCTCGGACCACACCCCGCAGGTTGCAACCGTTTCGCTGAACTAACTCGCACACAATGAACCCGGTATTAATTGCGGGCGTGCGGCCACGGCGATAAGTGGTCGCACCCCCGGTTTGCGGTAGAGGCGTCTAGTCGTCGATTCTCTGGTGTCCCATCCGCGCTACCTCAGCGATAGTTCCGGTCAAGGATGGGTAAATAGTGAAGGCATCGGCAACGTTGTCAACCGTCAGCCGGTGCGTGACCGCCATGGTGATGGGGTAGATGAGCTCACTCGCGCGCGGGGCAACAACGACGCCGCCAAGCACCTCACCGGTTTCCAAGGTGGAGAACAGTTTGATGAATCCTTCTCGGATCCCCATCATCTTTGCTCGCGGGTTGCGGCGCAGCGGCAACATGATGACGTCATACTTGATTTTTTGTTCGTCGAGTACTTTTTGGGAGTAGCCAACCGTCGCAATTTCAGGGGCCGTGAACACGTTGGCGGCGACCGATCGCAACTTGATGGGACGGACCGTATCACCTAGCGCGTGCGACATGGCCACCCGTCCCTGCATGGCGGCAACCGAGGCCAACGGCAGCACACCTGTGCAGTCCCCCGCGGCGTAGACGGTGCCCACGGTCGTGCGGGAAACCTTATCCGTTTCGATGTGGCCTGAGGGCGTGAGGTGTACGCCAATCTCTTCTAGACCCAACCCTGCCGTGTTGGGGATGGAACCAACGGCCATGAGCACGTGACTACCCGTCACGGTCCGGCCATCGCTCAACGTCACCTCAACGCATTCTTCTCCATCAATGGTCTTGACCACGGCGGACTCGGCACGAGATTTACCCATCACGGTCATCCCGCGGGCCGTAAAGACTTTTTCGATCAGGTTTGCGGCATCGGCGTCTTCTCCCGGTAGGACTCGATCTCGCGAGGACACTAGGACAACCTCGGCCCCGAGTGCGTGATAGGCACCGGCAAATTCGGCTCCGGTAACACCCGATCCCACGACAATAAGTTTCTTTGGGAGCTCATCAAGGTCGTACACTTGCGTCCAGGTCAAAATTCGTTTGCCGTCAGGCTGCGCTTCGGGGACCACACGCGGCGTTGCTCCAACCGCAACCAAAACAAAGTCTGCCTCAACCTCGAGGTCATCGAGCCGGTGTCCTCGAGCGTCAACCACGTTACTCACCGCCAACTTGGTAGGACTCAAGAATCGTCCTTCACCATTGATAACGGTGACCCCACTTGCATCAAGACGGGCCCGGATATCCTCGGATTGGGCAATTGCAAGCGCCTTGACTCGTTGGTTGACAGCTTTGAGGTCAACGCTAATGGTCTGGCTTGTGTAGTCGTTATCTTCGTTGATACGAATCCCAAGCTCCGCCGCGGCGCCGCCCAGGGTCATCCACTCAGCCGTGGCAATGAGGGTCTTTGACGGAACCACATCCGTCAACACCGCTGCACCGCCCATACCACGCCGTTCAATGATGGTTACCTTTGCGCCCAGTCGTGAGGCCACAAGTGCCGCTTCATAGCCGCCGGGTCCACCACCAATAATGGCGATGTGCGGGGCTGGGTGCTGATCTGCGAGAGCGTCTATTGTAGTCACCGTTTCATTATGACAGCAGGGGCAGAGTAGTTTGTACCTACGCGTCGGATATTGGTTTCAAATTGGTTACAGAATCTGGCCTATACACTCGCGTCAAGCGCTTGATCAGGTTACGCTCTGATTATGACTACTACTCCGCAATCCCCCAATGAAACTTTGTCACAAGATGATCCCTTTGATTTGGCTCGCAGCGCTGCAGGCCAAATCGCACAGCTTTCTGGAGTTAGCCACCATGACATTGCCCTTGTTCTTGGTTCCGGCTGGGGCGGGGCGGCAGAACTGCTAGGTGAGACCGTAGCCGAGATTCCCGCCCAAGATATCCCCGGTTTTAGCGCCCCATCAGTCCACGGCCATGGTGCCACCATCCGTTCGATCCGCATCGCTGATTCTGGCAAACACGCTCTTGTGCTCGGTTCCCGCACCCACCTGTACGAAGGCAAGGGAGTCCGGGCGGTTGTCCACGGCATGCGCACGGCCGCAGCAGCAGGGGCAAAAACAGTGATCTTGACCAACGGCTGCGGCGGCCTGAACCCGGCTTGGAACCCCGGGACCCCGGTGCTGATCTCCGACCACATCAACTTGACGGCTACCTCCCCCATTGAGGGCGCAAACTTTGTTGACCTGACGGATCTGTATTCCTCGCGCTTGCGCGACCTTGCCCGCTCGGTTGATCCCTCACTTGATCAGGGTGTCTACGCACAGTTCCGCGGACCCCACTATGAGACTCCGGCCGAGGTTAAGATGGCCGGAATTCTAGGCGCTGACTTGGTTGGTATGTCAACCACGATTGAGGCGATCGCAGCTAGGCAAGCGGGCCTGGAAATCCTTGGGATCTCGTTGGTAACCAATCTTGCCGCTGGAATTAGTCCGGTCCCCCTCTCCCATGAGGAAGTCATTGAGGCAGGTGTTGCCGCTGGTCCAAGAATCAGCGCCCTGCTCGCGCAGATTATTAGGTTGATCTGACATGGCTGCTCAGGAAGAACTTTTGCAGCGGGCCGCCGCCTGGTTAGACGATGACCCCGAGTCAACAACCCAGCACGAGTTGCGCGTGCTACTCGAGTCGGTTGCGGCAGGGGACGCAGAGTCGCTTGCATCCTTGACCGACAGATTTAATGGCACGCTGCAGTTTGGCACGGCCGGATTACGTGGCGCCATCGGCGCCGGTCCCAACCGGATGAACCGGTCCGTGGTGATTCGTGCCGCGGCAGGACTTGCGGCGTTCTTAAAACAAGAGCTCCCCGGACAAACCCCGCACATTGTGATTGGGTATGACGCCCGGCACTTCTCGCAGGAGTTCGCATTTGATTCCGCGGGGGTGTGGGTCGCAGCAGGTTGTCGGGTTTCGATCTTGAACCGCGCCTTACCAACACCGGTTTTGGCGTACACCATGCGACGGCTAGGGGTCGATGCCGGAGTTGTTGTCACGGCATCCCATAACCCTCCAGCAGATAACGGTTACAAGGTCTACCTTGGCGGCCGCGTTGTTCAGGACGAGGGTAAGGACGCCCAGATTGTGCCGCCGCATGACCAGATGATTGCGGCACAGATCGCCGCGGTCGAGTCGGTCAGAGCCACGCCACGTGCTGAGTCCGGTTGGACAGTCTTGGGTGACGAGGCCGTCACCAGTTACATCGATGCGGTGCACACCCTCATCGATGACGCCCCACGCGACCTCAGTATTGTCCTAACTCCCCTGCACGGGGTTGGTGGACAGGTCGTAGAGGAGATGTTTGAAGGTGCCGGGTTTACGAACTTCAGTTCGGTCCCCGAACAGGTCAAGCCTGACCCAGATTTCCCAACCGTCTCCTTCCCTAACCCAGAGGAGCCCGGGGCAATCGACTTGGCACTTGCCCACGCAGTTGCTCGCAACGCAGATATAGTCATCGCTAACGACCCTGATACCGACCGCTGCGCGGTGGCTATCAAGGACCCACGCGTCACTGGATCCCCCGGCACACCTCAGGCGGCCGGATGGCGCATGCTCCACGGCGATGAGGTAGGCGCGATCCTCGGCGACCACATGGCCCGCACCCACGTGCACACCGACCACGACAGCGAGGAACCGGCAACGCTCGCCAATTCAATTGTTTCCTCACGGCTACTTGGGCAGATCGCCCAACACTACGGTTTAAATTTCCGGGCCACGCTGACCGGGTTCAAGTGGATCAGTCGGGCACCAAACCTGGTGTATGGCTACGAAGAAGCTCTCGGCTACTGCGTGGCTCCGGACCTCGTTCGGGACAAGGACGGTATTAGCGCTGCCCTGGTCGTGGCGCAGCTTGCCGCTCGGCTCAAAGCACAGGGAAGTTCCATCATTGAATACCTTGATGACCTCGCCCGCCGGCATGGGCTTTATCTAACGGACCAACTTTCGGCACGGTTTACGGACCTTTCGTTGATTCCCGCCACGATGACTCGGTTACGTGCGAATCCACCGGCTACTTTGGCCGGTTCGCCAGTCTCCAAGGTCATTGACCTATCCACCGGGTCGGATCAATTGCCTCCAACCGATGGCATTGTCCTGCTGGCACACAATGGCACCCGGGTCATTGTGCGGCCCTCAGGGACTGAACCCAAGGTCAAGTGCTACCTCGAGGTCATTACTCAGGTGCGCCCGGGGGCCGACTTTGATGAGCTGACCGAGGTACGATCTCACGCCCGAGCAGCTCTCGATCAGGTCCGTACTGACATTGGGGCTGCTCTCGGGATCTAGGTCGCGGCCCGTGCCACACAGTGGTTAGGAATTGCGAACGAAAATAGCGGTGGGTAACCGGGTTCGAGTCCCGTTACCCACCGCTATTTTGTCAGATCACACCTGTCATGCCTGAAAGGCCGCCACAAGTGGGCCTAGAATCCGGGCCTTTGCGCGCGGATCAAAACCCTGTCTGATCAGGATTGCTGAAGTTGAGCCTCGTCCTGATCAACTGCCTGTTTCCACTGCTGCTTTTGGGCCCGCCACATTTCATCCGAAGCCCCGTCGCGCCAGTAGCCAGAAATACTCATGGCACTCATGGGGTATCCCTTGGCGCGAAGGTGTCTGCGCAGCGCGCGGACCATGTTTGCCTCACCGTGTAAGAACACGTGGCCGGGCTCATCCGGCAACTCGTAGTCCATGACGGCCTGGGCCAACACCTTGCCAAAGGGTTGTACTTCGTTGTCTTCGCTCGTGCGCGACAACCAAGTGACCGAGTCTGGGTGAGCCAGCTCAATACGCTGGGACGAGTCTGCGATCTCAAGGAACGTGTGGACCTTGGCCCCAGCCGGGATTTGCTCGAGCGCTGCGGCAATCGCGGGTAGAGCGGACTCGTCACCTATGAGCAGGTGCCACGGTGCATGCGGTGCCGGGTGGTACCCGCCGCCAACACCGCTAAATTCGAGTTCGTCGCCGGGTTGGGCATTCTGAGCCCAAGGCCCTGCAACACCGTGATCCCCGTGCACCACAAAATCGATGTCTAGTGTGCACGCTTGCTTGTCAAAGTTACGAACCGTATACGAGCGCCGGACGGGTTTGCCATCGAGCAGAAACCTGAGCTTTACGTAGCGGTCCGTGCACACAGAGAAGTCTGCGGAACCAATTTCTGGGCTCGCAAACGTGACGCGGATCAATTGGTCGCTAAGCCTGCGCGAACCCGTTACCCGGGCAGTAAAACCATCCTTGTTACGTACCGGCGCAATCCTGAAGTCGGATGCGGCGTGCTGTACAGATTCATTACTCACAAGAACCCCTCCTAGTTACTTAGGCTAGCCTAACTTAACTAAGAGGGGTTAACTGAAGTTGTGGGCAAACTCATGACCTGCACTAACGGGTTCGGCTCATGTGAAGCTCCGGTCCCCTAGTATCCGGTTGACCCAGCGGACTGATCCTGAGCCTGGTCATCGAGGGAGTCCAAGACCCCTGCGGTTCCGGAAAGACCCAGGCGGGTAGCTCCGGCCGCAATCATCTTGCGGGCGGTGGCGCCATCGCGCACTCCTCCGGACGCCTTGATACCAAGACGGGTACCAACTGTCTGGGCCATGAGTTTAATTGCGTGTTCAGAGGCCCCACCGGCGCTGTGGAATCCGGTTGAGGTCTTGACAAAGTCGGCACCTGCAGCCTCGCTGGCCTCACAGGCACGCACTATCTCGTCATCTGTCAGGGCTGCCGATTCAATAATGACTTTGAGCACGGTCGGTTTTGGTGCGCCATCACGAACCGCCTTGATGTCACTTTGCACCAGGTCCCAATCGCCGGCTTTGACCGCGCCAAGATTGATGACCATGTCCACCTCGTCGGCCCCATCGGCAACGGCTTGGGCGGCCTCGACGGCTTTGACCGAGCTCTTGACAGCACCGGATGGGAACCCGACGACCGTTGCCACAAGCACGCCCGAGCCTTGTGGGATCTGGACGGGGAGTTGGGATGGTGAAACACAGACCGAGTAGACACCTAAGTCTGCTGCCTCTGCGATCAACGCAGCAACATCTGCCGGGGTGGATTCTGGCTTGAGTAGGGTGTGGTCAACCATCTTGGCTACCTGCGCCCGTAAATCTTGTGACATGAAAGCTCCTAGGTCCGTTAGAAATTGTTAGTTCGAGTCTTGTTCAAAGCCAGCCAAGATCCGCTGGCCCAGTGCATGGCGTTGGTCATGGTGGATAAAAGCACCCCACGCCGCCGCCAATGTGACGTCACAAAGATCTGCAACGGTCCATCCGGCCTCACTAACCAACCGGAACATCTCATTGGTCATCGAAGTGCCGGACATGAGGCGGTTGTCGGTGTTGATCGTCACCGCAAAGTCGAGGTCGCGCAGCGCAGTAATGGGGTGTTCCGCAATCGTTGCGGCCACGCCCGTTTGAAGATTGGAACACGGACAAACCTCAAGTGGTATCTGAGCGTCCCGTACCCAATTTGCCAGCGGCCCTAACCGTGCGTTTTCTGTTCCCAAACCCGTGATATCCGCACTCAAATACGCGCCGTGGCCAAGGCGACTGGCCTGGCCCACGTGCACCGCCCGGCTTATGGAGTCAATCCCGGGTTCTTCACCAGCGTGGATGGTCACCGGAAAATTCGCAAGCGCTAATTTTTGCCATACTTGGGCAAACCTATCCGGCAAGAAGCCAACTTCAGGGCCGGCAATATCAAACCCACACACGCCTCGTTCCCTATTGGCCAAAGCTAAGTCGGAAACCTCGTCCCAGCGATCAAGGTGGCGCATCGCGGCTAGGATCTGATGGACCTCAATAAATTGTCCATCTGCTGCTGCTTGCGCAACCCCCGCTGCAATACCTTCCTGGACGGCGTCTACGGCCTGCTGCATTGTGAGTCCCCCGGCCACATGTTGCTCGGGCGCCCACCTAGACTCAGCGTAGATCACGCCGTCGGCAACCATGTCAGCTACCATCTCTTGGGCTACTCGAATCAACCCATGACGCGTCTGCATGACCGCAACGGTGTGCTCAAACGTTTCGAGGTAGCGTTCAAGTGACCCCGAGTCTGCCGCAGCGACAAACCAAGCACCCAACTCGGTGGCGGTGTCATGAGGAAGGACGTGCCCAATCTCAGCGGCTAGGTCAATAATTGTTTGGGGTCGTAGTCCCCCATCTAGGTGATCGTGCAGAACAACTTTGGGCAGGGCTAAGAGCTGTTCTCGGGTCACTGCCAAGTTGGTAGTCACGTTTTTCTCCCTCTAGCGTTGTACCGGAAGTACCATCCACACAATGTGCGGCCAACCACCCAATGCGGTTGCAGGTACGGAGTTGCTCATGAGTTGCTTCATAGTTACTGCAGTGTTGGTGCCTGTCGCCGGGTCATAGATGAGCAGACTCGGGTCAAAAACCTCACCCCGTGCCGCCTGTAGTCTGTCTTTGATTTCCCGGGCCATCTTGGTCAGCCGAGCCTCCGTGTCCAGGTCATCAAGAAAACCCTCGGTCTCCTCGATGGGTGCTGGTCCGCCGTGCAGCACCACAACGTGGCGCGGAACGGCGGTCTTCCAGCCCTTTGAACTGTCCCCACCGACATACAGCAGGACCGGGTATCCGAGGTCTGCCGCAACCGCCGCAGCGGTAAGGGTCCGCTCACGCTGGCGCATGGAGGTGTTTACCACCATACGGTCGATGTATCGAACTCCCGACCCAAGACTCATGACCCTTTTTGCACCCCACGGTGGGGTTCCAGCACCACTGGGCCAGGTAAACGGCCCAAGCGCCCGGTGGTTACTAATCTGTTTCAAGTTCTTTTGCAACCACTCGAACCGACCACCAGTATCGAGTGGGACGGATGGCATCTCCAACTTGGCTAGGCCCTCCGGCAGATCCGGTTCATGTCCTTGCAGCCACTGAGCTAGAGACTCATTTACGTCGGCTAAAGCGATAGCTCCGGCAGCGCTGCCGCATGAGGTGAAATCATATTGGACAGCGTGGCAAGTGGAATCTTGACCAACAAGTTCAACCCGTCCTTCAGCTACTGGCAGCAACCCGGTTCTGGTTTGCTTGAGGGTGGGCGCAGCCGGAATTCGCCTGCGCCCACCACCGAGTCCATACAGAAAAGTGGTCAATTGAAAACTTGAACCCGCCAAGACATGCCCTCACAGTTAAAATTGGTAGTGTTCTCTAACCATAGAGCGGCAGATCACTCAATGCGATCCAAAATCAACCGTTCACCGGTAATCGTGTCGCCAACGTTTCCAATGCCAACCGCGTTGGTAGCCGATTCGATTGCTCGTTCAAAACGATCCGGGGTATCGGTGTACAGAGTCATCAAGGGTTGTCCCTTGGTTACCTGTTGACCCGGCTTCGCGTGAATTTCAATTCCGGCACCGGCCTGAACTGGCGCATTTTTCTGTGCTCGCCCAGCTCCTAAGCGCCAGGACGCAACGCCCACGTCCATGGCATCGAGAGAGGTAAGCAGACCGTCACGTTCGGCAACAATCTGGTGTGATTCCTTGCCAACCGGCAACGGAGCATCATTGTCGCCGCCTTGGGCAGCGATCATGGCACGCCACTTATCCATGGCTCGGCCATCGTTGAGTGCCGCCCGGACTTCTTGCTCGGAAACGTCTTTCTTTGCACCCAAGAGCATCTCAACGGCAAGGGCAACGGTCAGGTCAACAACGTCCTTTGGCCCACCACCGGCAAGCACCTCGATCGACTCTCGCACTTCAAGTGCATTACCCACCGTGAGCCCGAGGGGAACATCCATGTTGGTCATGAGCGCCACGGTGTGCACACCAGCATCCTTTCCAAGATCTACCATGGTCCGGGCCAACTCGCGTGCCAGATCCTGGTTTTTCATGAAGGCTCCTGAGCCGGCTTTAACATCAAGCACGAGCGCACCGGTGCCTTCAGCGATCTTCTTGCTCATGATTGAGGATGCAATGAGCGGAATAGCCTCAACCGTGCCGGTCACGTCCCGTAGTGCATACAGCTTGCGGTCTGCCGGGGCCAAGCCCGATCCCGCCTGACAGATGACGGCGCCAACGGAGTCCAGCTGGGCCATCATCTGTTCGTTGCTCATGGCCGCTTGCCAGCCCGAGATCGCCTCAAGTTTGTCTAGGGTACCTCCCGTGTGGCCAAGGCCCCGCCCGGAAAGTTGTGGGACCGCTACATCAAACACGGCGACCAAGGGCGCGAGCGGCAAGGTGATCTTGTCTCCCACACCGCCGGTTGAGTGTTTGTCAGAGGTTGGCCAACGCAGTGCAGAGAAATCCATGGTCTCACCCGAGGCGATCATCGCTGATGTCCAGGTGGCAATCTCCGTGCGGTCCATTCCGTTGAGGAGAATTGCCATGTTCAGCGCTGCCATCTGGTAGTCGGGCACCAAGTCATGCGTGTAAGCGTCAATAACCCAGTTAATCTGGTCGCGGCTCAGCTCTTGTCCGTCTCGCTTGGCCCGGATGATGTCTACGGCGTCAAACGCATTTGCAGCTGGTTTTGCAGTCATTTTTTAGCTCTTTCTTTCAAGTCTGAGGGTCCAAATGCGTCCGGAAGGACCTGATCCATCGTTTTGAAACCGCTGACAGTGTCCAAAACAAGGTCTGGTCCACCGTGTTCCCATAACAGTTGGCGGCAGCGCCCACATGGCATGAGCACATCTCCGTTGCCATCGACACATACGAAGGCGACGAGGGGTCCGCCTCCCGTGGCCACAAGATCTGAGATAAGTCCACACTCAGCGCACAGGGTGACCCCGTAGCCGGCGTTCTCTACGTTGCACCCGGCCACAATCCGCCCGTCATGGGCTAGGCCCGCCGCTCCAACGGGAAAGTTGGAATATGGCACGTAGGCCTTTTTCATAACTTCCAGCGCGGCTAATCGCAGTGCGCTCCAGTCAATGTCTTGGGCTAATGCTTGTGCTCGTGACATTCATTTCCTCCCAAACTCAATGTGTTGCAACGCGGCTAATGATTCGAATACGGTCCATCAAGCGCTTAACTCTTATGTGCTGGAACCGCGCGGAAAAACCATATGGGGTGGTGGCCCACGCCTGTCGCGTGGGCCACCCAAAAGCAGCTTGCGTAACCCTACTTAATGTAAGGAACGCCTTCAGCTGCAGGAGCCTTAACTTTTCCAACCAGACCCGCAACCGCAAAGATTGTAGCTAGGTACGGCAGCATCGCAAGGAACTGAGTGGGCACGGGGGTTCCCACCACGGACAGGGTGCCGCGTAAACCTTCTGCAAAGCCAAAGAACAATGCTGCAGCCAGCGCTCCGTTAGGGTTCCATCGGCCTAGAATCATTGCCGCCAAAGCAATATATCCCTTGCCACCGGTCATTTCCTTACCAAAGCCCAACCCGAGGGCCACGGTGAAGGAGGCCCCTCCCAGCCCGGCAACGGCGCCACCAACCATGGTGTTAATCCAACGGGTCCTGATGACGTTGATGCCCACGGTGTCCGCGGCCTTAGGGTGTTCCCCAACCGAACGAAGGCGTAGGCCCCACCGGCTGCGGAACAACAGAAACTGCAACACAATGACAAAGATGAACATCAAGTACACGAGGATGTTTTGGTTGAACAAGACCGAGCCAATCACCGGGATATCACTCAATAGTGGTATCTCGATTGTTGGCAAGGTGGGTGGGGTATTCCAAGTTGCCTTGTTCTCTTTGAGAACCGTAGAAAATAGATAACTAGTGACACCAACTACCAACACGTTCAAGACCACACCGACCACAATCTGATCAACGTGATACTTGATTGTGAAGAATGCTAGTAATACCGCTACCAGCGCTCCGGCAATTGGTGCGGCAACCAGAGCAACATACGGGTTACCCAATAGAGTCGCAGATACAGCGGCTGCAAAGGCTCCTGCAAGGAGTTGGCCTTCAATCGCGATGTTGATGATGCCAACTCGTTCACAGATTAGTCCGGACATGGCTCCGAAGCCAAGCGGGACTGCCAAAATGATTCCCGTACCTAGCAACTGTGGCAGCGGCATCGAACCATCTTTACCTGCTGCAGCCCACACAAGGAAAGCAAGAATCGATAGCAACCCAACCAAAGTTGGTAACCAAGCCCCAAACCGGATGCGTTTGACCGCACCGTACGCTGCTAGACCAGCCAATACGAGCACCATCACGCTCAGGGTCATTGCTACCGAACGCGAGCCCATCTCAATTGGAGCGATTTTGAATGTGTCGCGTCCCGTGGATAGTTGGAATGTGGTGGTGTCTTGCGCTCCTGAACCGAAGGCAAAAGCAACCAAACACAACACACCAATCACCGCGTAGGCAATAGGAGCCTTCCAAGAAATCGCAGGTTGCACATTGTGCACTAGCTCTCTTGGCTGCACGGGGGAAAGAGTCGTCGAACTCATGCTTGAACCTCCTTAGCAGGAACGGGTAGACGGAACATGGCTCGCACCAGCGGTGGCGCGGCAATGAGGAGAACTACCAGGGCCTGAACAACCTGAACAATATCAATCGGCGTGTTACTTGCGGCCTGCATGAGCGGTGAACCTGCCCGCAGCGCACCAAAAAGTAGTGCTGCACCAACAATGCCTAGCGGCCGCGACCTGCCCAACAAGGCAACCGTAATCGCATCAAAACCAATCGACCCGGCAACGCCTTCTTGAAGTGCTCCCTCGGTTCCTAGCGACTGGGCTACTCCACCGAGGCCAGCTAGTGCACCAGAGACGAGCATGACGTACAGGTAGGTAGCACTGACCTTGATACCGGCGGTTCTAGCGGCATCGGCGTTGAAGCCCACCGCACGGAACTTGAATCCCAGGGTTGAGCGCTCCATGAGCCACCAAACCGCCCACGCCGCTAGCAGCGCAAACACAAACCCTAAGTGGAGGCGGAACGGATCGCCCAACAGGTTTGGGAACATTGCGGTGTCATGGACACGCTGAGAGATTGGATTATTGCTGCCCGGTCGGATAAACGCCGATGTTGTCAGGAGATAGGACATGAGGAACCCTGCGATCGAGTTCAACATGATCGTGACGATAACCTCGTTGGCACCAAATCTTGCTTTGAGGAAACCGGCGATACCACCCCAAAAGGCTCCAGCCAGCAACCCACCGATCATGGCAACTAGCATGTGCACGCCGAATGGCAGCTGGAAGGTAAACCCGATGAAACCGGAGAAGACCGCCCCCAAGATAACCTGCCCCTGGGCACCAATGTTGAAGATTCCGGACCTAAATCCAATACCCAATCCCAGCCCCGCAAAGATCAGCGGTGTTGACGAAGTCAATGTTTCGGTAATTGGCTTAATCATCCGGGTAAAGTCTTTTGCCTGCGGATCAAAGATTGCACCACGGAACAGTGAGTAGTACGCCCCACCTACTGCGTCCCAAACTGCGCCAAAGAAGTCGGTTGGGCGGGCAAAAAGGTAGCCGGCCGTGCGCTGAACCTCAGAACTTGCTGCTGCTACCAGCACTGCGGCCAATAGCAGTGCGGCTACGATTGCAAGGAAAACTACGGTTGCGTTACTTTGGGTAATTTCCCGCAGGACACCACTAAAGCGCGTTTCCTTCGGCTTCTGCGGGGACTCATCTTTGGGAGCCGCCGTGCTCGGTGCTGAAATACTCACAGTGCGCCTCCAATTGGGTTATCACTTGCTTTGTCGGCTTGCCCGAGAGCAGTTGTATGCTTCGCTGCCTGCTCCTGCGCTTCCTCTAGAGAAAGTCCAGCCATCATCAAACCAAGCACGTCTCGGCTGGTCTCTGGGCCAACTATGCCTACTATCTTTCCCTCGTACATGATCGCGATCCGGTCTGCTAAAGCCAAAACCTCATCTAGCTCGGTCGAGACAATGATGACAGCGGTTCCTACGTCGCGTTCGGACACAATGCGCTTGTGCACAAATTCGATCGATCCGACGTCAAGCCCTCGAGTGGGCTGGGATGCGATAAAGAGTTGCAGTGGGCGTGACATTTCCCGCGCCAATACTACTTTTTGCTGGTTTCCGCCGGAGAGTTGAGAGCCCAGCGATTTTGCAGACTGAGTCCGTACATCGAAAAGGTCTATGTACTTTGCCGCATTTTTGGCGACCACATCTTGTTGAATGCCCCATCCTTTAGCAAAGGGGGGCTGATCAAAGACGTCAAGGATCAAGTTCTCCTCGATTGTGAACTCGGCAATCATGCCATCCTTGGAGCGGTCTTCGGGAACAAAGCCTATTCCTTGGTTCAGCACCTCCTTAATGGAGTTACCCAAAATCTGTGCGCCGTTAAGTTCAATTGACCCGAAAGCCTTTGGGTGCATCCCCAAGATGGTCTCGGTAATCTCGGTTTGGCCATTTCCTTGGACACCCGCAATTGCCAAGATTTCCCCGGCAGCAACATCTAGATCAATATTTTGTAGAACCGGAACACCGTTGTCAGCTAGCAGCGACAAATCACGGATCTTGAGCCGGACATCGCCCACCTTTGCGGTCTCCTTGTCTACCCCTAGGTTGACGCTGCGGCCAACCATCGCAGATGCCAGCTCAGTCTCCGAGGCATCCGGACTCTGGGTCCCAACAACCTTGCCGCGCCGAATAACGGTAATTCGATCAGCGACGGCTTTGACCTCACGCAATTTGTGGGTGATGAAGACGATCGAAGTCCCATTCGCTTTCAATTGCCGCATGATCTCAATGAGCTCGTCAGTTTCCTGAGGTGTCAAAACGGCCGTGGGCTCATCCAAAATCAGGACTTGGGCATCACGCGAGAGCGCCTTGATAATCTCGACACGCTGCTGAACTCCAACCGGCAGATCCTCTACCCGTGCATCTGGATCAACGTTGAATCCAAATTTGTCTGAGATCTCCTTAACCCGGCGGCGAGCTTCTTTTAGACTAATGATGCCTGTCTTGCCGGTGGGCTCAAACCCTAGGATAACGTTCTCGGCCACGGTGAAAACCGGTACCAGCATAAAGTGCTGGTGAACCATTCCAATTCCGGCAGCCATCGCATCGCCCGGGCCCGAGAAACTTTCCTCCTGATCATCAATTAGGAGTTGACCCTCATCTGCGTCATACAGACCATAAATCACGTTCATCAAGGTGCTCTTACCCGCACCGTTCTCCCCCAGCAGAGCGTGGATTTCGCCCTCTTCAATAACCAAGTCAATTTGGTCATTGGCAGTGAAGGAACCAAATTTCTTAGTGATGCCGCGTAGTTCCAGCTTCATGCCCTTACGCCTTCCGCGCCTGTGCAAGTGTGCAGTACGTGTGCGCTTCGGTGCGCACGGGACTCAATATCCAACCTGACGGATGTGGCCCCGGCTTAATACCCGGGGCCACACACATCAAGATTGTACTTCTGCGTCAGTTGCTAGTTGACTTCCGTGGCACTTGGTGACTCAATCACTAGTTCGCCGGAAATGATCTTCGCCTTGAGGTCTTCGACGTCCTTCTTGACATCGTCGGATACTAGGCTGTCAAGGTTGTGGAATTCAGCAAGTGCCACACCTCCATTAGCCAGTGTTCCAACGTAGGTCTCTGCGCTAAATTCGCCCTTCATGGCGGACTGAACGGTTTCGAATACCGCAAGGTCCATAGCCTTCATGACGGAGGTGAGCACGTAGTCCTGGTACTGAGGGTGCTCAACAAAGAAGTCGGAGTCTACGCCAATGACGTAGATGCCTTCCTTTTCACTTGCCGCTGCCAGAGCGCCTGCACCAACCGGGCCAGCGACCGGCATGATGATGTCGGCACCTTGGTTAATAAGGTCTTCGCTCATGGTCTTGCCCGCACCGATCTCATCAAAGGTCTCGGTCATGGAGCCCTTCTGGGTTTCCTTGTCCCATCCAATGGCCTTCACGTCCGTTCCATTGGCTTCGTTGTAAGCGGCGACGCCGTCAACAAATCCATCCATAAAGATCGTCACAGATGGGAATGCCATTCCACCGAACGTCGCTACGGTGCCAGTCTTGGTCACGCCTGCGGCTACGTAGCCGGCAAGGAAAGCAGCCTCTTGGGTGTTAAAGAGCAAGGCCTTGACGTTATCTTGTGGTTCACTGACGCCCGAGTCCACCAGTGCAAAGTTCGTGTCTGGGTTCTTGATTGCGGCATCCAGTGTGTCGTCCGCAAGTCCAAACCCGACGTTGACGATGATGTCACAGCCCTCTTGGACCATTGCGTTGATGTTGACCGGGTAGTCGCTCGCGTCGGTTGACTCGGCAACTTTCATGGTGATGCCAAGTTCTGTCTCAGCACGCTTGAGTCCGTTGTATGACGTCTCATTGAAGGACTTGTCATCGAATCCACCGAAGTCGGAAACCATGCAACCGAGGAAGTCGACCTTGTCGGTAGGTGTTGGCTCGGCGGAGTCTGTTGAGGTTGCCTCAGGGGATTTGGATGGGGTCTCATCTGGTGCGGTGCCACAACCGGCCAGCGTCAATGCGGCGGCTGCACCGATAGCAGCAATCTTTGCGAACTTCTTCACTTTAAGTTCTCCTGTATGCGAGTTGGGAAAAGACAACTATGCAGATTAAAAGATGCATCGGGTGCAGCTTCATCTTGCGTTGCCGAGGCGAGATGCCTATTGGCAGTTCAGCGGTACTTCCACCCCTTCAGAGTACGACGGGGATTATGTAAGTAACTCTAGACGTTAAGCCGTTAACGTCCAGTAACTAAACGATAACAATTCGGTGTCGGATTGCGCGGACACCGAATTTTTGGAGTTTTCTCGCATCGAGTCCAGTTTCTGAGATTTATATGTCAAACACGTGGACAATTGGAGTTAGCGGCCGGCCACCCGCGCCAGCATGCCTACCCCTGCTGCGATCGCAGATTCGTCAATGATGAGGTCAGAGCGGTGAATATCGTAAGATTTTCCGCCCGGGGTACGGGTCCCCAACCGTGCAAGGGCACCGTTGGCCTTGGTCAAGTACCAGGCAAAGTCTTCGCCGCCAAGCGATTGCTCCGTCAGAACCACAGCCTGGGGACCCAGTGTGTCCCGCGCCGCCTCTTCCAAGTTGAGGGTGCAGTCCTCGTGGTTGACTACCGGTGGCACCCCGCGCTGGTGGTGGACGGCTACGTCTACCCCGTATGCGGCTGCGACTAGTTTGGTGGTGTTGGTCAGCAACTCCGCAGCTTGTTCCCACGCGCTAACGTCGAGGCAGCGTAAAGTTCCGGTAATAATTCCCGATGCCGGAATTGCGTTGGGTGCAGAGCCCGCTTGAACAGATCCCCACGTTAGATTGACACCCGAGCGCGGGTCGAGCCGGCGGCCCAGCACGGCTGGGACTTCGGTGATGATCTCACCGAGTGCGTACACAACGTCCCCGGTTAGGTGCGGTCGAGAGGTGTGCCCTCCCGAGGAACTGACGGTCACGGTGATGGTGTCGCACGCGGACGTTATCGGGCCGATCCGGGTACCGATGATGCCGGCGTCGATCTTGGGTTCGCAGTGCACCGCGTAAATCTCGCTGATGTCATCCATAACATTTTGGGCAACGAGATCGAGCGCTCCCCCGGGCTGGACTTCTTCTGCCGGTTGGAACAAGAGCCGCACGCCGCGGGCGAGTTTACCTTCCTGAGCCAGTTGGGCAAGGACTAGCCCTGCACCCAGGACAACCGTTGCGTGGACGTCGTGACCGCATGAGTGACTCACCCCGGGGTTGGTCGACGCAAATGGCAACCCGCTGCTCTCCTGGAGCGGCAAGGCATCAATATCCGCGCGCAAGCCAATGAGTTCAAGTCCGGTTTCTTCAACTGAGGGCCCAATATCGCAGGTGAGCCCCGTCCCCTTGAGCAGTCGCGGATAGAGCCCCGCCTGACGGAGCCGCTCAGCTAGCAGCGCGGTGGTGCGTTTTTCCGCACGCGCCAACTCCGGGTGCGCATGAATATCTCGCCTGATGGCGATCAGTTCATCTTGGAGGGCCTGAGTAAGTTCGGTAATCCGCGCGGAGTTTTTGGAGGTCACCAATCCAGACTATCTGGTTCTAGGCAATTGCTAAGTTGGGTTCACGGCTTGAAACAATCCGCGAACCGCCAGACCAGCCCAAAACCTCCTGGCCGCGACGTGCCGAGGATTAAATGAGCTCGTCTAAATCCCTAGAACGCAACTCTCCTATGATGTCCTTGACCTGTTGCGCCCGCGCGCGGGTGGTCACCAGGAGTGCGTCCGGGGTGTCAACAACGATTACGTCATCGAGTCCCAAGACTGTCACCACCCGGCCTCCCCCGGGAACCACTACGGATCCGGCACTTTGGATTCGAATTACCTGACCTGGGTCGCCGAGAACCTTAGAACCAGAATCATCCTCGGCCGGTAACAGCGCGGCCAGTGAATTAAAGTCACCTACGTCATCCCAGCCAAAACTGGCCGGGACCACAGCAACACCTCCGGCAGCTGCAACCGGCTCCGCTACCGCATGGTCAATAGCAATCTTGTCCAACCCGGGCCAAACTCGGTCGAGCGTCGCTTGCCGGTCCGCGGTGTCCCAAGCCTGTGCGATCTCAACCAGTCCCGCGTGAAGCGCCGGGTGCAGCCGAGCCAGGTGGTCCAACAGGACCGACACTTTGGTAATGAACATTCCCGCATTCCAGCGGTATTGCCCGGTTGCCAAGTAGCGCTGGGCCGTGAGAGCGTCTGGCTTCTCGGTAAAGCTTGAAACCTTGCGTACCGAGCGCGCTCCGGGCAGATCCAGAGAGCCTCCCGTATGGATGTATCCAAAGGCGATTGACGGACGTGTCGCAGAAATCCCAATGGTGGCTACATAGCCGGCGCGTGCGGCAACAATACCGTCACGTACCGCCTGCTGAAATCCGGCATCGTCAGTAATCACGTGGTCCGCGGCAAACGAACCGATGATGACATCACCGTGTCTTACCTGCAGAACCGCCGCTGCCAGCCCAATCGCCGCCATCGAATCACGCGGAGAAGGCTCGGCCAAGACCGCGCCGTCAGCTAACTCGGGGATCTGGCTCCGAATTGCGGCCTCATGCGCTTGGCCGGTCACAACCATCACATTGCTTGAGCCGCATAGTGGGACTACCCGATCCACGGTGGCCTGAATGAGCGTGCGGCCACTTCCGGTGAGGTCATGCAAGAACTTAGGGAAGCCGGACCTCGATAGCGGCCACAGCCTCGTCCCTGCTCCACCAGCCGGAACAACGGCAAAGAAATCATTTTCAGCGTGATTCATATCCAGAGCATACTCAATAGTGGACAAATTAATAACGCCTTTCGGAATCAAGCCGTCCCACCCTGTGGGATGTCTCACAAACTTTGGTAAACGCGTTCGAAAATCATGGACTTTGCAACAACGGCACTTTTTATTCACTACAGTGGAGAGAAATCAGGGACTTTTACGCGTGGTCAAAGTTGACAGTAAATACTGCGCCGCCACCACGCGGACAAGCCTCAACCCCTACTCGCTCCCACAGGAGGCGCCAAAGTGCCAAGCGCACCTGCAGGTACGCTCTATCGCGGCCGTGAAGGCATGTGGTCTTGGGTTGCGCACCGCGTAACCGGCGTACTTATTTTCCTATTCCTACTTGTTCACGTCCTCGACACCGCCCTGGTGCGCGTGTCACCTGAGGCGTACAACGCTGTGATCGGTACTTACCAAACCCCCATCATGGGTCTTGGTGAAGCCGGGCTCGTTGTAGCGATTGTGTTCCACGCCTTCAACGGTATCCGCATCATCCTGGTGGACTTCTGGGCCAAGGGTCCTAAGTACCAACGTCTGATGCTCTGGATTGTTGTGGGACTCGTCGTTGCCACCATGGCCGGCTTCCTGCCACGTCACCTCATGAATGTCTTTGGGGGTCACTGATGACTACTGCTATTCCAAACCCACGCGCGCCATATAAGCGTAAGAAGATCACCAGGTCCAACTACGAACTGTGGTCTTGGCTCTTTATGCGCGGGTCCGGTGTCCTACTTGTTGTCCTGATCTTCGGTCACCTCTTTGTCAACCTCATGGTGGGCGAGGGCGTCAACGCAATCGACTTCGCCTTTGTTGGTGGCAAGTGGTCCAGTCCGTTTTGGCAAATCTGGGACCTGCTCATGCTCTGGCTCGCTATGATTCACGGCACCAATGGTGTCCGCACGGTGATCAACGACTACGCAGAGAAGTACCGCACCCGGGCAACGCTGAAAGTACTGTTGTACTTGGCCTTCACCATCACCGTGGTGCTCGGTACCCTTGTGATCTTCACGTTTGAACCGTGCCCACCCGGCGCCCCGGCAGACCTGCTCCCCTCGATCTGCACCGCCTGATCGTTCCCCTTCAAACTTCTAAACAGGAGGCATCGAACAAGATGCAGATCCATCAGTACGACGTAGTGATCGTCGGAGCCGGTGGCGCGGGAATGCGCGCAGCACTGGAGGCATCCGGGGAAGCCCGCACAGCCGTTATTTCAAAGCTTTACCCAACCCGTTCCCACACGGGTGCTGCTCAGGGCGGCATGTGCGCCGCACTGGCCAACGTGGAAGAAGACAACTGGGAGTGGCACACCTTTGACACCGTCAAGGGTGGCGACTACCTGGTAGACCAGGACGCAGCAGAGGTCATGGCCAAAGAAGCCATTGACGCTGTTCTCGACCTTGAGCGCATGGGCCTGCCGTTTAACCGCACCCCAGAAGGCAAGATCGACCAGCGCCGCTTCGGTGGACACACCCGTAACCACGGTGAAGCTGCCGTACGCCGCGCCTGCTACGCAGCTGACCGCACCGGGCACATGATCTTGCAGACCCTGTACCAAAACTGCGTCAAGCAAGACGTTGAATTTTTTAACGAGTTCTACGTGCTCGACCTCATCGTTGATCACGATCTATCTGCTGGGCATGTCCCCGATGGCGAAGAGGTCAACGCAACCGGCGTGGTTGCCTACGACCTTGCGACCGGTGAGATTCACGTCTTCCAGGCCAAGTCGATCGTCTTTGCAACCGGCGGCGCGGGCAAGATCTTCAAGACCACCTCAAACGCTCACACCCTGACCGGTGACGGCATGGCCCTGGCTCTACGCCGCGGACTGCCACTTGAGGACATGGAATTCTTCCAGTTCCACCCAACCGGCCTTGCGGGCTTGGGCATCCTGCTGTCTGAGGCTGCCCGTGGTGAGGGTGGAATTCTACGTAACGGTGATGGTGAACGCTTCATGGAGCGTTACGCACCGACCATTAAGGACCTTGCCCCGCGCGATATTGTTGCGCGCTCAATGGCAAATGAGGTCCGTGAAGGCCGTGGTGCCGGGCCAAACAAGGACTACGTTCTGCTTGACCTGACCCACCTGGAACCGGCTCACATCGACGCCAAGCTTCCAGATATCACCGAGTTTGCACGTACCTACCTAGGTATTGAGCCATACACGGAACCGGTTCCGGTATACCCAACCGCGCACTACGCAATGGGCGGCATCCCAACCAACATTGAAACCGAAGTTCTACGGAACTCAACCGATGTTGTTCGTGGCCTCTATGCGGCCGGTGAGGTGGCCTGCGTTTCGGTCCACGGCGCCAACCGCTTGGGTACCAACTCCCTGCTCGATATCAACGTCTTTGGTAAGCGCGCCGGACGCAGCGCCGCCGCCTACGCCAAGACCGCGAGCTTCATTGACCTGCCAGCTGAGGCCCACCTACCCGTGGTACGCCAGCTTGAAGAACTACGCACGCGCCCAGACGGTGAGCGCGTAGCCGAGGTACGTAGCGCGCTACAGGAGACCATGGACGCTAACGCCCAGGTCTTCCGCACCGACGAGTCCCTACGCCAGGCACTGGCTGATATTCGGGTGCTTCAGGGCCGGTATAAGAACGTTTCAGTCCAGGACAAGGGCAAAATGTTTAACACGGACCTGCTTGAGGCTCTCGAGCTCGGCTTCTTGCTGGACCTCGCTGAGGTCACGGTTATTGCAGCGCTCAACCGCAAGGAGTCACGCGGTGGCCACTTCCGCGAGGACTACCCAGACCGTGATGACGCAAACTACATGCAGCACACCATGATCTACCGTCGCCCACTCGAAGGCTCGGAGGGTAACCACGAGTCCGTCGAAGACGAGATCAACCTGGACACTGCATTTGCGCACGTATCAGAATTCGATACGTACAAGGTTGTCCTCGGGTCCAAGCCCGTAGTACAGACCCGGTACGAGCCGATGGAACGGAACTACTGATGTCGCCCACAATTGAAAACGCCCAGCCCAAGCCCGCGAGTGAAATCAAGACCTTTGATATCACCCTCAAGGTACGGCGTTACCTGCCTGAGTCCGACCGCGGCGAAGAGTCGTACTGGGACGAGTACAAGCTCACCATGTACGGCACGGACCGCGTTCTTGATGCTCTACACAAGATCAAGTGGGACCACGATGGCTCGCTGACCTTTAGGCGCTCATGCGCCCACGGTATTTGTGGATCAGACGCCATGCGCATTAACGGCCGCAACCGTCTTGCGTGCAAGACTCTGCTCAAGGACATTAACCCGGACAAGCCAATTCTGGTTGAGCCCATTAAGGGCTTGCCGGTCTTGAAGGACCTGGTTGTGGACATGGAACCGTTCTTCGCTTCCTACCGTGAGATCATGCCGTTCCTGATCACCGAGGGCAACCAGCCTTCCAAGGAACGCATTCAGAGTGCTGCCGAACGTGAGCGCTTTGATGACACCACCAAGTGCATTCTGTGCGCTGCGTGCACGTCATCTTGCCCGGTCTTTTGGACCGATGGACAATACTTTGGCCCTGCGGCCATTGTCAACGCCCACCGCTTCATCTTTGACTCCCGTGACGCGGGTGCCGAGCAGCGCCTCGAGATCCTCAACGACAAGGAAGGCGTGTGGCGTTGCCGCACCACCTTCAACTGCACCGAGGCTTGCCCACGTGGAATTGAAGTGACCAAGGCAATTGCCGAGGTCAAGCAGGCAATGATCCGCCGCGCCTTCTAAGCAGTTTCAGTAACAAGGTAGACAAAAAAACTAGGTGGGGCCGTAGCCCCACCTAGTTTTTTTGCCAGCGGTTGCCATCCCCACCGGCAGCAAAGCCCCCCAGCCCCAGTGGCCCCACGCAAGGCGCTTTGCCCGCGTGGAAATTTCGGAAACCTCATAGTTCATAGTGCTGGAGTCAGACGGTCAACCTATCTTTGTTGCCCGCTTCCGTGCAGTTCTTGACTGCCTGCTTGCGCTGGGCTCGTTTGCCCAGTTGGAAAGCGGCGAGGGCTACCAGAATTTCCCGCAAGATGAGAGCCCGGTTCCGTGAAATCTGCTGGGAAATAGGGTCTACGGGCTGGTTGGCTATTGTCACGAGTGGTTGCTGCCCTGGAATAGGGGTGGCCATATCTAATTCCGCTTGTGTGGGGTTGGCAGCAAATGCACACACCACAAGAAAAATGGTGGCACTGAAGTTTACCCACAGCAGCAGGGTTATGAAGACAGCAAGGGAAGCAACAACGAAGTTACCCGAGGCATTCGAAGCGCTGGATGCTACGAGCGCGGTTCCAACTTGTCGCAGCGCCCCATATCCCAGTGCGGACAGCCCAGCCCCAAGGAGTTTGTCTCGCGTAGGCAGTTGCACCCCGGCAAGGACTCGTACAACGAGCAAGAAGACTGCACCATCGATCAGGAAACTGATGAAAATGGTTCCTGTGGGAATCGCCCAGTTGGCGAAGTCCGGCAAGTTAAATGCGCCAATGAACCAGCGCCCGGCTGCCGTGACTGAGACCGAGGCGACCGTTACTACGAGGACGCTCAATCCAAGGATTCCCAAACCTGCCAGCTCACGCAACTTTGCCAGCGCCATGTTGGACTGTTTGACCGGCAGGTCAAACATAGCCCGTGTCGAACGCCTAATTGCGCTCATACACCCCAGCGCGGCCCATAACAGTACGACACCGGCAATCACCGAGGTCAGGGTCAGGCCGGATTCCAAAATGAGACTGTTGGGAGCAATCAGCCCATCTTTTCCATTGATCTTCAGTAACCCGGGCATGAAGTCGTCGATGGTATCCAACAGTGAATCCATCAGCTCTTCATTACCACCAAGGATCCGGGAGAACACGGTATACCCGATGGTCAGTGCACCAAAAATAGAAAATAGCGCGGTGTATGCAATGCCACCGCAGAGGGTTGGACCATTCGCCTGCGTGAACCGTTTCCAAGCCCGCAATGGACGGGAGGCCACAATCAGTGCACTGAATTGCTTCAGCCACAGTGCTAGCGCGGTGAACAGTGCGGGGAGAGAAAATCGTTTGTTAGGACTCACCCTATGAGCCTAAGCGACCATAAACCCAATGCCTGGTCATGGCACGGCCTGTTAGGAGATTCCTCCGGAAGATCCCAATGGGAAACTCGTCACAGGACGCCACCTATGGTCGGAGCCGTGCTCGAATAGGTGGATCTTATTGATCTGAAAAATCGCATTGTAGGAGTTCATGTCTGCAAAGGCTCGGTCCAGTTCACGCTCTGAAACCTCATGCGCAATTGTGACGTGGGGGTGGTAGTTAAACCTGGTTGGTAGATCCAGCGGTCCGCTACGAACTGCCCGCTCAAGAGATTCACATTCGGAGATACCTTGTACCACCTGGATGAAGACCACGGGAGAAATCGGCCTAAAAGTCGCGGTCCCACGAAGGTGCACCCGGAAGGGCTTGATCGTGTTAGCGGCCCTAGCGGTGTGGTCCCGGATCATGTCAAGGTCCCCAACGTTGATGACCGTGGGGCCAAGCAGGGTGATATGCGGAGGAATGGCACGCGCAAGCGGGTCACCAAAGCTCTCCCGTGCAGCGGTCAGTTCCTCTGCGAATGGCGGCGGAATTGCTATGGAAATTCCTATTTGTTTTTGATCCGGCCCTAGCTCGTCTGGACTCATACCTAAGCGCCCTGCTTAGGGGCAAGCAACCCAACGCGGGTGTACACGCGCTCAAGGGTCTCGGCTGCTATGTCGCGTGCCTTGGCTGCACCGGAAGCAAGAATTGCGTCCAGCTCGGCAGGGTCGGCCAAGTAGCCGTTGACCTTGGTCTGAAAATCGGTAAGGAAATCCGTGACAACTTCAGCGAGGTCAACCTTGAGGTGACCGTACTGCTTGTCCGCGTACTCGGCTTCCAGCTCCGCGATGGTCTTATCGGCCATGACCGAGTAGATGGTCAGGAGGTTGGATACGCCCGGCTTGTTCTCCGGGTCAAACACAATTTCCGCCCCTGCGTCCGTGACTGCCGACCGGATCTTCTTCGCCGTGACCTTTGGGTCATCCATAAGCCAGATGGTGCCCTTGGGGCCGTGAGATTTGCTCATCTTGGCCGTTGGGTCCTGCAGGTCGTAAATCTTAGCAACCGACTTCACAATGTGGCCTTGGGGAACCACAAAGGTATCTTCGCCGAACCGGGAGTTCATTCGGTCGGCAAGATCGCGGGTGATCTCGAGGTGCTGGCGTTGGTCCTCACCAACGGGAACCAACGCCGCGTTGTAGAGCAAGATATCTGCGGCCATCAATACCGGATAAGTAAATAGTCCGACCGTAGTACCTTCGTTGCCTTGCTTCTGCGACTTATCTTTGAATTGGGTCATCCGGTTCATCTCACCAAAACCGGTTTGGCAAGACAGCACCCATGCGAGCTCGGTGTGCTGCGGCACGTGCGACTGGACAAACAACGTGGACCGGTCCGGGTCTACTCCCCCGGCCAAATACTGGGCGAGTGTGTTACGGGTGCGTTCCCGCAACTTTGCGGGATCTGGGTTGACGGTCAGCGCGTGAAGGTCCGCCATCATGTATAGGGTGTCGTAGGAATCCTGCAGCGCCACCCATTGTGTCAAGGCTCCGATGTAATTTCCAAGGGAGAGCGAATCATTTGATGGTTGCATCCCGGACAGGATACGAGGGCGTGGCAGTTGCGAATTCATGCATCTATTCTTGCAGGCTAAAGCGGCTTTACCCAATCGCGGCCTATTTTAGGTGGCTTCTGGGTCAAACGGGGCAGGTTTCCCGGCATCGAGAGGTTGATATCTTTCAAATCCGGACCCGGCATATGGCGATTTTGGGATTCCCGATGCCGCAGCTGGGCCCCCGGCGACCATAGCTGTTACCGGGACCGCGGCTCCAGCCGCTTTGGCTGCTTGTTTCGCTGCGTACGCGGGGTCCAGAACCGTGTCTTCTAGGAGGGTTTCACGGACAATCTTGCGGGGGTCATATTGCCGTGGGTCAAGCTTGGCCCAGTCGACATCCCCAATTTCTGGGCCCAGTTCCTCGTCAACCTTTTCTTTCGCTTGCGCAAAGAGTTGCTTGCCCTTGCGGACCCAGTGCGCTAATTGTTCCGCAAATTGCGGCAGCCGTTCAGGCCCGATAATAACCACGGCAAGCACAAGGATGATGATGAGCTCGCCACCATTAATTCCGAACACGTCAACGCCTTCTAAGATTGAATCCAGCCGGTAAACTACTCGCTTTTTGCTTCCCCAAGGACCATCGTTACCAAGCGTTCCTTCGAGCCATTGCGAACTGTTAACTCTACTTCATCCCCGGGAGCCTTGGCCCGGATCGCAACGATGAGCTCATCAGACTGGGTTACGGGGCGACCATTTATGGCCAAAATGATCTCCCCCGGTTCCAAACCGGCTAGGGCCCCGGGGCCGCCCGGCGTCACTGCCGGTTGACCCGGAGTATTGGTTGGCACAATCTGCACACCCTCACCCGCGTACACGGAGTTCAACAGGACGCCAATAATTGGATAGGTCGCATAACCATTTTCAATGATCTGGGCGGCAGTGCGGCCAACTTGATTGGACGCAATGGCAAAGCCCAGACCAATTGATCCGGTGGTGCCACTGAGTTGGCTTGGCGTTTGGGCGATCGCGGAGTTCACCCCGATCACCTCTCCCGACACGTTGACCAACGGGCCACCCGAGTTGCCCGGGTTAATTGCAGCATCGGTTTGGACCGCGTTGATATACGAGGTGGACTGAACGTCCCCGGCCGTAACCGGGCGGTTTAACGCGGAAATAATACCCGTAGTAACCGTGCCTTCAAGACCCAGCGGAGCACCAATCGCAATGACCTGATCACCAACAACGAGGGCGTCCGAGTCAGCTAATGCTAGGGGTTGCAGTCCGTCACGCTCGACCTTAATTACAGCGAGGTCGTATTCAACCGTCGACCCAATGAGCTCAGCGGTGTACTCCTGACCATCGGCAAATGCTACCGTGACGGTTCCACCATCTTTAGCCTCTTGGATGACGTGATCATTTGTAATAATGTAGCCATCTGCGGTCAGGACAAACCCGGATCCGGTGCTAAACCCGCCGCCGCTAGCGACCTGGATCGATACCACCGAAGGCAAAACGCGCGACGCAGTGTCCGCAACCGATCCGGGGGTGCGGCTCAAGTCCGTATCCGAATCACCGGGGCCAACCTGGGTAATGACGGTTTTACCCGCGGTTGTAGACGACCCAGGGAGAAACTTTGTGGCCAGCACACCGCCGCCGGCGCCCGCTACCAATGCCAGTAGAACTAAGCCGGTGACCGCACCAAACCCAAGACCACGCTTTCTCGGCGTGTGTGGAGTGTGCGGAATTTGAGATTCACCAAAGTAACCGGCTGCCATGAGCGGCCCTGCGCCAATGGATGAATACGGTGAGCCGTGTTCTTGATCAAAGGGCGAAGGAACCTGCCCAAAGACTTCCTGGTGCAACGTGGCGTTGTAGCCCGCCGTAGGTGGAAGTGGAACCGGCGGGGTTTCGGGTTGGCTGGGCTGGGCCCCGTGCGGGGTTCCTCCCCCACCTGGGGCCGCAAACGGGCTCGTCTGGGCCGCGTATTCGGCTCCCAGCCCACCGGGGGCTGCGAACGGGCTTCCGTTAGCCGCTGGTTGAGTATCTGGCCGATCTGCTGGAAAACCGGATACTTGCTCGGGTGCTGACCCTGCCTGCTGGACTGGCGGCTCAGGTATTCCATTTGGCGGCGGCGCAAACCTGTTGACCGGGTCAGGGATGATCGGCGATTGGTCAGGATATGTCATGGCTGCACTCCGGTTATCTGTGTGAGCCCACGAACCATGCGGTCCGTCAGACCCTGATCGCTGTTGCTGACTGCAAACTGTTCAGTCATCTGACCAATCTGGGATACCGAGGCCGTCGAGCTCAGTTCAACAACGTTTTCACCGCTCTGCCAAATCAAGTGTGCCGGACTCTGGCTGATCACGTAGATGTTACCTGACTCATGTTCAATTGGCGGCAGGGCGGAAACCGCAGATAAATCCAGTTGACCGTAAGTTTCGGTCAACATGACCTGGCCTACGTCGGTACCAAAAACCATTTCGAGCACTCCAGGGTTCGCAGTTGAAAATCCAACCCTTTCGACCGTAACCGAGGCAGGTAGATTCTGTGGGACGGCGTACTTGTGGGCGGCTAACCACGACTCAAGTTTGGGCCAATCAATTGCGTTGATCATTCCGGATCTGCCCCGCTGTGCGACCTCAGATACCGGCGCAAAGTCATGAGTGGTCAATGTTCTGCTCAGGTGTTCCTGCGTTGCTAGCGCTGTTAACCGGGGCGTTACGGTTGGACGTCCACCCAGGACGTACATGCTGGCACATAACGCGCTCACGGTTAGGCCCGCCACATACTTGGGCCAGTGTCTTGCAAGTCCCTGGGGCCCACTAATATCGCCTCGATACCCGGATGCGGTCACCGACTGAGGAACCAAGAAAGGGTTAGCGTCTAACGCGGGAATCGGGGATGCGAATTGGGCGGGCGGCCCGGAAACTTCCAATCGAATGAGCGATTCCATCAGTTCCAACCGGGGGGCTGGGACCTGCGAGGCTCGGTGTAGGAGCGCCCGAGCCTGCCGGATCGCCGTTACTTCTTCAACGCAGCTCGCGCACTGCGCTAAGTGCATAAAAGCGCGCTCCTGCTCGGCACCTGAAAGTTGATTATCCACCAACGCAGAGGCTTGCTCCCCAAGGTGTGGCGTCACTGGCCACCACCCGCAGCGCTGAGGGTTGGGTCCACGCTGGCAGCAGCTGGAAGCGGTTCATTGGGGGTCAGGTGTGTCAAACTCACTCGCAGCTTCGCTCGGGCCCGGTGGATACGGGACCGCACGGTACCGAGCTTGACCCCAAGGGTTTGCGCTATTTCTTCGTAGCTCAGTCCCTCAATGTCGCACAGCACCACAACAATTCGGTATTGCGGCGCAAGGTCATTGAGCGCACGCTGAATGTCGTGGTCGAGGTTGCGGTAGTCAAAATGGCGTTGCGGATCATTGAGGTCACTTCGATCCGCGTATCCGGCCGCTTCTTCCCCCATTGGGTCCATGCGAATTCGCTTCTTGCGGCGCACGAGATCCAGAAACACGTTTGTGGTGATTCGGTGGAGCCAACCCTCAATTGAGCCGGGTTGGAAGTTCTTCAGTGATTTGAACACCCGGATGAAAACTTCTTGGGTTATGTCCTCAGCATCATGCTGGTTGCCGCTCAGCCGAAACGCGAGCCGGTACACCCTGCCAAAGTGTTCCTGCACCACTTCTTCCCAAGATGGCGGGTGCCACTCGGCCGCTGCGGATAATCCCTGATTAGTCATCACGGCCATTATTCCACCTTTAAATGCCACTAAACCGGCCACGGCATGGTTTTTCACGGTCATCACACAATTTATTCTGGTGGCGCAATACTTATCAGTCACCAAAATATTGGCCGCGCCGGTTCGCTGTCTTAACGCCGTTGCCAGTTAAAATGGGTTCCGTACCTACCGGCCCATGCGTCGGTAGGATTCCGCAGCTTGGTTCATGCAGCGGAACAGCAATTCTTTGCAGGTGGAGGCATCGCGTGACTGAGATAGCTCGTGATTGGGCGTACGCGGAAGAGTTCATTACCGAGGATGAGATTCTCCTTGACGCTCGGGAACGTGCCGCCCATTTGGGCGCCACCTCCGTAACACCTGCCGTTGGATCGGCCTTGCGGTTGCTAGCCGCAACGGCAGCGGTACGCACCGCCGTGGAAATTGGCACCGGGACGGGGGTTGGCTCACTGTGGCTGCTGTCAGGTATGACACCGGACGGAGTGCTCACCACAATCGACTCGGAACTTGAGCTTCACAAGGCGGCGCGTCTCGCTTTTTCAGCCGCCGGAATCCGCCCGGTACGGTGCCGTGCGATCACCGGTAACCCGCACGAGGTGCTGCCTCGATTGGCCGACTCCGGCTACGACATGGTTGTCATAGGCGCAGGTCAAGGCGATCTCATGCAGTACGTTGAGCAGGCTGAGCGGCTGCTCCGAGTGGGCGGATTAGTCATCATTGAAAATGCACTGGCTAATGGCCGCGTGGCGGATCCAGCTAATCGGGAGGAGCCAGTGGTCGCTCTGCGTACGCTGCACAAGTACTTTCTCGATGCCCCACAGTGGCTCCCGGCGCTTGTGCCGGTAGGCAACGGACTACTGGCCGCAGTGAAACAGGCTATCTAAGTACGCTAAGTTTGTTCGGGTGGCAAAACAGTGCGGGACCGGTGAGAGTATTCACCGGTCCCGCACTATTTTTAGTTCTCGAGTGGGTGCACTGGTTTTAGCGCACACACACTGTTGGGTCTAGCTGGGGTTTGCGTGCAGGTTTACAAGGTCTCCAAGAATCTTGTCACTACGCGAGCCCCAAAACCGGTTGGCCCCTTGTTGACCTCGTGGCGTTCCTTGGCACTGATCGCTGGGCCAGCAATATCGAGGTGTGCCCAGGGCACCGTGCCCACAAAGCGTTCCAAGAACATCGCCGCAACGGTGGCACCCGCCCCAAGTGGTGTCTGCGGGATGTTTCGAATGTCCGCCACCGTGGATTCGAGTGCGGGTGCGTAGTCCGGGACTAATGGCATGTGCCATAGGCGCTCCCCCGTCTCTTCACCTGCAGCTATGAGAGAGGTAACCAGTGCGTCATCGTTGGTGAACAGTGCTGCGTGGGAACTTCCTAGGGTCACCGCCGCGGCTCCGGTTAGGGTAGCCAAGTCAATGATGAGGTCCGGCTGCAACTGCGTGACCGCATATTCAAGGGCGTCAGCCATGATCAGGCGGCCCTCAGCATCCGTGTTGCCAATTTCAATCGTGGTGCCGCCGTAACTGGTAATGATGTCACCGGGACGGTAGGAACGCTCACCGAAGTGGTTTTCCACGAGTGGCAGTAATGCCGTCACCGCGTGGGGGACTTGCGATTGGGCGGCCCCCAAGACGGCGCTAAAAGCAGCTGCGGCACCGGTCATATCAATTTTCATGTCGACCATGGTCTCGCGCGGCCGCTTGATTGAGATTCCGCCGGTGTCAAAGGTGACGCCCTTACCCACCAGAACTACGTGCTTGTCCGCAGGCTCTTGCGGGGTGTAGTCCACCTGAAGAAGGACCGGCGGGTTTGCTGAGCCGTCTCCAACCGCTGCGATGGTACGGAAGCCAGCTGCAGCCAGCTCGGCGCCTTCCCAACGGCGTACGGTAAGCCCAAGGGACTTACTGATGGCTTCAAACTGGTTGGCAAGCCAGACCGGAGTTTTAAGGTTTGGTGGAACAGAGCTAAGGTCTCTGCTCAGCCAGGTCAGTTGACTATGACGGGTAGCCACATCGACTGCCGCCTGGCTGTTTGGGCCAAGCAAAACCAATTCGCTGGCCGCTTGAGGCCCGGGGGCTGCCGTGCGCAAATTCCACGGACGGTAGGCACCCAAAAGGTACCCCTCAACAAAGTGCCCGGTTCCTCGGTCATCGCTGCGGCCGGTGACCGTCGTGACGACCCGGCCCAATCCGGTGGTTACCTTAGCCAAGGCGGCGCCAGCTTTGCGCAGGTCCGAGTCGGAGCCCGTTCCTACACCCACGATAATGATTCGTAGCGGCAGGCCCTGCCACGGCAAAACGGCACCGGATCCACCGTGGACTCGTGGTAGATCAACAATGTGGGTGGTACCCGCAGCCGCCTTAAAGTGTGCTCGTTCCGCCAATTCGGCGAGGTCCACCCGGTACCGCGCCGAAGCGTGGACCGTTCCGGAACGTGGCTGCAATTCATCGTCACCCAAGACCGGTGCTCCAACGCCTACCGCAAT
This sequence comes from Jonesiaceae bacterium BS-20, assembly GCA_039995105.1. Lineage (GTDB taxonomy): Bacteria > Actinomycetota > Actinomycetes > Actinomycetales > Cellulomonadaceae. The sequence goes on along the minus strand of CP146203.1, from coordinate 796,109 downwards.
TGCGTCAACGGTGCCGTCGTCAAGAAAAGTACAGTTTTTGATCGTGCCACGCGTTACCGTCACTGCGGGCAGGCCACGCAACTGCACGCCCTGCTCCCGCACTGACTGGGCACTCATTGGTGAAATCAATATCAGCTCATTACCTCTTGCATGGCGTTGCCAAGTTCATCTGCTTCTGCTTGGTTAAGTTCCACAACCAAGCGTCCTCCACCTTCCAGTGGAACACGCATGATAATGCCGCGCCCCTCCTTTACAACCTCCATTGGGCCGTCTCCAGTACGGGGCTTCATTGCAGCCATTTGTGGCTCTCCAATCGTTGCGCTCGGTTAGACTTTAGACCGCTCAATCAGAGCCAAACCGGCAGTTACTAGGTATCCGCACAGATGAGTGGGGATAAAAGAGCGGCAAACTCAATTCCATTTTACTCATGGAATACCCATAAGCCACCATTGACCGCGCGCCGCCGTGAACCAGTTCACCTGAAACTACTGAACTGCCCTGGTAATCCGAGCCGGCGCAAGATCCGCACGCAAGGTGGCGATCATGTCTAATGTGCGCCGCGTTGCTTGGACATCATGAGCACGAAATACCTTTGCTCCCAGCCAAGCCGCAAGCGCGGTCGCTGCCAAGGTGCCCTCAAGACGCTCACCCGCAGGAAGATCTAGGGACTCACCCACGAAATCTTTTCTTGACAGCGCCATCAGTACCGGAAAGCCTAGCTCGGTCAACCGCGCAGTGTTGCGAACCAAGTGCAACGAGTGCCAGGTGTTTTTACCAAAGTCATGTGTGGGGTCGACCAGCACAGACTCAGGCTTGACCCCGGCATCGACCGCTCGCTGGGCCGCTGCTGCCAATGTTTGCAAGACGTCTGCAACGACGGCGTCTTGCGGATCGGCAGCAGGGTCTGCCGCATGGTAGGTAACCCGGTACGGGTCGGTGCGTGGGGTCAGACCACCGGTGTGCGAGCACACCACCCCGACCCCACTACGCGCCGCTACATGGACCAGCTGCGGGTCATGCCCGGCCCAAGTGTCATTGATAAGATCCGCCCCGACTTCCGCCGCGGCCTGGGCTACCTGAGCCCGCCAGGTATCCACCGAGATCAACAGGTCTGGAAACTCTTGCCGCAAGCGCGCAATAAATGGCACAACTCGCTGAATCTCGGTTTCCGTGTCGATGACCGGACCTCCCCCGGCGCGCACTCCCCCAATGTCCACAATTTGCGCGCCACCAGTCAAAGCCAACTCGGCTGACCGCAGCGCTTGATCATCGTCGAGTTGCCGGGCGCCCGAGTAGAACGAGTCCGTGGTGCGGTTAATGATTGCCATAATCGCAGGGCTCTGGCGCCCGACTTCTTGGCCCCGCAGGATGAGCGGACTGCTCGCCGGAGGAATCCCAAAGGAAGCCGACACATTCATCCTTTAACTGGCTGACCGTCTTGACCGTTGACCCGAATTTCATCAGCACGATCCGCGACGATCTGGACAGCTTCTTGCGCGGTTTCAACAATTTGGAAGAGGTCCAAGTCCTTGGGGTTGATCATGCCGCGCTCGGCGACCGTGTTCTTGAGCCAGTCCACCAGTGGGCTCCAGTACTCCTTACCCACGAGAACAATGGAGAACTCGGTGACCTTTTGCGTCTGTACGAGTGTCAAGGCCTCGAAGAGTTCGTCAAAGGTACCAAAGCCACCAGGAAGCACCACAAAACCGGAGGAGTACTTTAAGAACATGGTCTTGCGGGCAAAGAAGTAACGGAAGTTCACCCCGAGGTCCACGTACTGGTTCATCCCTTCCTCGAAGGGTAGTTCAATACCAAGCCCAATTGAGAGGCCCCCTGCTTCATGGGCGCCCTTGTTGGCAGCTTCCATGACACCTGGGCCACCACCGGTAATAACCGCGTATCCGCGCTCAACAATCAGCCGGGCTGCTTCTTCCGCTAGCAGATAGTCAGGGTGATCCGCTTTAGTGCGGGCCGAGCCAAATACGGAGATGGCCGGACCAATCTCAGCCAACGCACCAAAGCCCTCAACAAACTCGCTTTGAATACGCATGACCCGCCACGGATCGTTGTGTACCCAATCGGTCTGGTTGGTGTTACTCAGCAGGCGCTGATCCGAGGTTGACGTTGGGATCTGACTTCCGCGCAACACCACAGGACCCTTTTGGTAAGCCTTGCGGTTCTTTGCTGCTCCAGTGCTAAATGATGTGGTCATGAGTTAAGCCTATTTCCTTTGGTCACCGCTGCGGCCCATTTGGCCTGCGAACACCTATGATTCTTGAAAACTTCACCGCGAATTTGCGAACGGTCGGGTTATTCCAAGGACGCGATGAGAAAGTAAATGCTGCCCGACCGATGGTCGGACAGCATTTACCTAAGCGTGGTTTCTCAGCGTTGTGTCAGATCCACGTAGTTGCGTTCTATGGCGCCCGTATAGATCTGGCGTGGGCGGCCAATTTTGGTCTGCGGGTCCTTCATCATTTCACGCCATTGCGCAATCCAACCGGGCATCCGGCCCAGCGCAAAGAGTGGCGTGAACATTGCTGGCTCAAAGCCCATTGCCTTGTAGATCAGCCCGGTGTAGAAGTCCACGTTTGGATAGAGCTTGCGGGAAATGAAGTAGTCATCGTTGAGCGCGATATCCTCAAGTTCCAAAGCGATATCTAGCAACGGATCTTTCTTACCCAGCGTTGCAAGTACGGTGTCCGCGCTCTTCTTGACAATCGCAGCGCGTGGATCGTAATTCTTATATACCCGGTGACCAAAGCCCATGAGACGGATACCGTCTTCTTTGTTCTTGACCCGCTCCATGAACGCCTTAGGGTTACCGCCGGTAGCCTGAATCTCGGTGAGCATGGTCAACACGGACTCGTTGGCGCCACCGTGCAGGGGGCCCGAGAGCGCATTGACACCGGCCGCGACCGAGGCGTACAGGTTTGCGTGGCTCGAGCCAACAATGCGAACGGTTGAGGTGGAACAGTTTTGTTCGTGGTCTGCGTGCAGGATCAGGAGCGTATCTAGCGCATCCACCACTGCCGGGTCTGAATCGTACTTGTGGTACGGCTCTGAGAACGTCATACGCAAGAAGTCATCAACGTATCCGCGGGAGTAGTCCGGGTACAGGAGCGGTTGCCCCATACGGCGACGGTGTAGGAAAGAAGTGATCGTGCGGGTCTTTGCCAGCAACAGCACCGTGGCGAGTTCTACGGTTTCATCATCAAACGGATCCAACGACTCCGGGTAGAAGGTGGACAGCGCATTGATCGACGATGACAGCACCGCCATTGGGTGTGCGTTCGTTGGGAACGAACCCATGAACGTCCGGAAGTCCTCTGGAACCAGGGTGTGCCGGTTTACCCGAGCCTCAAATGCCTCGAGCTCGGAAGCCGAGGGAAGTTCACCGTTGATCAGCAGGTAAGCCACCTCAAGGAAGTTTGCCTTTTCCGCCAACTGGTCGATGGGGTAACCGCGGTACCGCAAGATCCCCTGGTCGCCGTCAATGTAAGTCACCTGGGACTCGCACGAGGCTGTATTCATGAATCCTGGGTCAACAGTCACCATGTTGGTGGTGCGCAGGAGCGAGGAAACCACGATCCCGTCATTGCCATCCGTTGCTGAAACCACCGGAAGCTCTTGGGTTTGCTCGCCAACGGTCAGTTTGACTGGTGCATTTAGGGTATCCGTCATGTCATCCTTCCGTATGCCCTCACGGCTTCGTGAGCGCATAAACACCACGCCGATTGTGCGGCATGTTTATTCGTTATCCATCGATGGCACTCGAACGAGTCCCATCAGCAGATTGGCCTTCTTATGAAGGTACCCGGATCGGGGGAAATACCGAAATTCTATAGGGCCCAAAGACCCACGAGTCTAGTGACAACTCTCACAGGGAAGAAGGATCCGCCACCTGAGACGGAGGCGGATCCCGCAACTTTTGTTAGTCACCCTGGGGTGGGAGAACCGAAATAACCTCGTGGTCCTTGTTGATTACGCCTAGTTTCGCTGCCCCACCTGGGGAACCTAGGTCGTCAAAAAACTCCACGTTGGCGCGGTAAAACTCGGACCACTCCTCGGGCACATCGTCCTCATAATAGATGGCTTCAACCGGGCACACCGGTTCACAGGCGCCGCAGTCCACGCACTCGTCTGGGTGAATGTACAGCGACCTGTTTCCCTCATAAATACAGTCAACGGGGCACTCGTCCACACATGACCTATCTTTTACGTCAACGCATGGCTTGGCAATCACGTATGTCATTGTTTAATCCTTTCAACCCGTAATGCTGACTCCGGCGCAATAACTATAGTCCGAATTCATGGTGCACTGTACGGCAACTCTTCCCTAAGCCCCGTTCACCCAAGCCATTACCAGGCCGGGTAAACTAAGCAACCTATGAACAATAATACTGCCCAGAACGTACCCGACCCGCTGTGGCTGACTTGGCTCGTCGGGCAACGGGTAGTCGTGCGCAAAAAACTGCCATCTGGTTCTCCCCATCTTTACACCGACGTGAAGGGAACGGTAGTGAAAACCGATGCCAGCGGTGTGACATTACAGACTCAGACCGAAACAGTTACAATTGCGGCTCTAGAAATCGCGATAGGCAAGATGATTCCACCACGCCCCGCACCGCGCCGCCCCAGGTCCTAAGCGCGTTCGACGGCCAGCACGGCGGTGTATGGCGCAGCTTGCACAACGGTTACTCCCGTAATAAGGCTTCCGTGAGCGCCCAGCTGAAGTATTTCTTGGCGCCAGTTCACCGTGTCTACCTCAACGACCTGGCCCGTCGAGTCCCGTGGTGGTTCCCAGTCCAACGCTCGGTTAAAGAACTCAGCTGTATTCGTTCCCGTTTCCAGGTCAGAGACGAGCGCGCCGAGATCCGCCATGACCAGCCGCAGCGAGCTGATCACCGCTTCACGGTTGTCTTCCACCATCGCCTGGTTGCGGGCCGGATTCAGCCGGGCGACCCGCGTGCCATCGCGAAAGCTCCCGGCAGCTAATCGTTGAGCGACAACCCTTTGTGCACTCATTGCGGCGTGCCCCAACAGTGCGTGGGCCAATACGTGCGGCACATGGCTAATGATTGCCGCGGCGGCATCATGGCTGTGATCATCAAGGACGATAACGCGGGCCGCAAACACCGAGGTAACAAACTCCAGCAGGGTCACAACGTTGGCGGCGACGGTATGGTCATCAACGGTCAGCGCCCACGTTGCACCCCGGAGCAGGTCCGCGCGAGCAGCAGAAAAGCCGGCGACTTCCATGCCCGCCATGGGGTGGGCCCCGACATAGCGATCATTGAGGCCGGCATCCTTCATGGCCCGGCGCACCGCTGACTTAACGGAGCCAACATCCGTGATCATCGCGCGCGGTCGCAGGTGCGGAGCTATTTCACGTGCCGTCGCGGCAAGCGTCTTCAGCGGTCCGCACAGCACCACGAGGTCCGCATTGTCTACCGCGGCACTGGCCGTCCGTGCGATCTGTATCCCTTGCTCGGCTGCGGCCGCCCGGGTCTGGTCATCGGGGTCCCAACCAACCACGGCGGCTAAAGTAGCCTGGTCCGCACCCACGGATAGCTTGCCGGCCGAGCTGGCCTGATGGGCTAAAATTCCGAGCGCTACCGAGCCACCTATGAGCCCCAAACCCAAGACGGCGACGCGTAGTGGTCCGTGCCGTTGGCTATCCACAAAGCTTGGCTCCGAATTGGCTGACGTCGCCCGTGCAGTGGTCACCGAACTTACCGGTCCGGCCACAGCAGTGCACGGTTCAGTTCCGCCTGGGACAGTTGCCGGTAGGCAGTTCCCGGCGCCAGCCGGGACTCGTCAACGCGGTCATCAATCTGCCCACGAGAGGGGAACACTCCGAGGGTCTTCAGGGCGTCGTCTGCAGCCAACAGGCGATCTAGAACTTGGCGTAATTCCGTTTGCCACGGTGGCTGATCGACCGTCAAGATAAACGTGTATTTACCTTCAAGAGCCTTAATCGGTCGAGTAATGACGCTCGACAGATTCACTCCGAAGCGACCAAATTCTCGGGTGATCCGGGCCAACACACCGGGTCCGGTCACCGTTGGCGTAATTGCGATCATCGAGTGCCACTGTGTGGCCTGTGCGATCGACAAACCTATGGGCGATTGCGAGCCTTGTCGCACCGCTGCCAAATGTTCGGCGGCGGTATCGCGTGCAGTAATGAGCAGGAACCTGGTGCGGGCACCACTAAAATCTTGGACATCGGTCGCAACCGTGGTCAGACCGTAGAGATCACCGCAGATTGCCGGACCTAACGCAATTTGATGCGGTGCCACGTCTCTGCAGGCCGCGGCGTTTGACGCTGCGGGCACCCGGGCCAAACCTCGGGCGTCAATGAACCCTTGGCACTGCGCCAAGCCGTGCGGGTGGGACGTGACCTCGGTGAACTCCCCCGTTGCCGCTTTATGGGCGAAGGCATCGAAAGATATTTCAACGAACACTTCATCGATCGCAACCACATTGGCGCTGGCCGCTAAGGCATCGAGAGACGGCACCACATAGCCTTCAACCGAACTCTCGATAGCAACGAGCCCAAAGCGCGCACGCGAGGAATTAACCATCTCGTACACATCGGTAACTTGCCCTAGCGCTTCAAGCTGGCAGTCGGGGACCGCAACCTTGAGCGCGGCAGCATGCGTAAACGTTCCCTGAGGTCCTAGGTAAGCGATCGTTTGGGACATGAGGCTACGCGCTTTGCTCCGCGGACAACTGCCGTGACCAGACCGGCTCGAGCGCGTCCGGACCAGGCACAAAGTGCTGGCCATCAAAGATCGCAAGGATACGGTTTTGAACCCCGCGGGACTCTAGATCGGTCACCAAATTGCGCAGGCTCTGGGCGCCATCCAGCCCAAACGAGGACAAAAAGACGTGAGAACTCTCGGTAGACCGCTGCGACCGCAGGTGCTGCAGGTCGACGTTGTGGTCGGCAAATACCTGCAAGATTGACTGCAGGCTACCGCGGTGATCCTGCTCCGGACCAAAAGCCAGCCATACCTGGGCGGGATCCTGGAACTGCGGAAGCTCGGAAACTGTCTCGAGTAGTCCGTACCAGATCACTGGCAACTCTTTGAGCCGGTCGCTGTCCGGGTGCGCAACGTAGCCCGCCGGAATTTGATCGCGTTCAACCACGAGTGCGTCAAACTCACCCGCTAGTTCAACGCGCGCTTCGATCGACATTGGGGTCTGGACCACGTGTGGGGTCAGGCCTAAGGAGCGCAGCGCGTACCGGGTGTCCCGCATACCTGCCTCGTCAACGATAACCACACCCGAGTGTTCCTTGCCGCGGTAGACCAGAGTCCACTGGGACTCAACTGCCACGGCAGAGGTCAACATGAGCGTTCCCGGCGCTGACAGGAGCAGGCGTTCCAACTCGGGCAACGGCTGGGCCGGGTGACCAATGTGGACCACGGCGCTGATGCCGTCGATCTCGGCAATGGTTGCCAGCATGACGCTTTGTGCGCCAAGATCCAGCAGATCATTGTCGTTTGCGGACCAGTTACCAAGTTCGGCAGCTAAGCGCGCATGCGCGCCAGACTCACGTCCGCTTTTGCCCAGCATGTTCAACCCATTCTCTCGCAGCAGTTTCCGGCAGCCCGGAAAAACAAGTTCGCCCTTGAGCGTATCAGCCTTAGGCTCAGTCGTTAGTTTCCGTCTTAGGTTCTGGCTTGTTGCAGGTCACACCGTTATCCGGCTTGTAAGTCCAGGAGTTTTTCTCATCGATCACAACCTTGCCGGTCGCAATCTCAGTGACGGTGCGGCTGATGGTCACACCAAAACCGGGGTTTCCACCCCTAAACGGTTTGCACTTGGCATCCGTCGAGTTCACCATGCGAATGGGAACCACGTTGTAGCGCCCGGAGGTGGACTCCTTGACCTCGTAAGTCTTGGTGCTCCATGCCTCGACCGTGAGTTTTCCATCGGCGAGGTAGGCTCGCATCAAGACACCATGCGGGGAGTCATTGCGCCAAATCATGTCGATCGACCCGACATACAGCGTGGCTTCACGGCCCGCCGGGTAGCGCCCAAAGTAGTACGAGTGAGGGCGGTGCGTCACGTCAGCCATACCGGCAAAGAATCCGGTGTTGTAGGTGGTGGTAGCAACCTGGGACAGGCCCCCACCCATACCGTCGGTGTGCACGCCATTAACCACAACACCGGCATTGTGGTAGCCGTTGTCAGCGGTGATTGGGCCAATGATCTTCAGGAGGTCAAATTCCTTACCGGGCTCTACTAGGTAGCCGGTGATCTTCTCAGCAGCGTTACTCAAGTTGAGGTTACGTTGGCGTTCATTGGTGATGGGGGTTGAGAACGTTGCTACCTTTTCCTTAACACCCATCGCTTCTAACTCGGTGACTCCACGTTCTGGATCCTTGGTTACCAGTTCCGTGGTTGCCGTGCGTTCGGTTCCCGTTGCCGCAGTGACAAACGCCGTCTTCAGCGCCTCGGGGTCGAGTGAGGTTCCGGCCTTGCCCGCAACGATTACTGGCTTTCCGTTCTCAAACTTAAATGCCGCGTTTTTGGCCGGTGCAAGGAGTTTGTCGGTCCGCTCGATTACGGCCTTCGCCAGCGCCTCGGCATCCACATTAACCTCAAGGTTGCCCTCTTTAGCGTGGAAGCTGGTCACCGGGATAAAAGCGTCAACCGGAATTTCAGCCTTCTGCTCACCAACCGCGACGGTTACTGGTCCGGAAGCCATTTTCTGGGCTTGCGCAAACGCAGCAGCGGATTCCTGTGCATTGATCTCAGGCTCAATAGGTTGGGTTGGCAAGGCAAGTGGCCGTTGCTTGGTAAAGAGCTCCCCAATGAGCAGGTCCTTGGCCGCAGGCACGTCAACTTCCGTGCCTTCGATCGCGTCGGTCATGACCGCCTTGGTACCTTCGAAGCCAACGCTGCCATTGGTAGGTTCAGTGCGCAGGCTTTGCGCCGCTGCAGAAAACTCAGTGTCTAGTTTCTGTTCATCAATGGTCAAAACCGGTTCAATTGCGTCGCCACCTACAATGTGGGACCACAGAATCATAGGATCCATATTGAAGTCCGTCAGGCCCGCAATTGTTGCCTTGGCATCAAAAACTACCCCTGCCTCATGGGGAACAATTGTGGCGGTGAGGTCTAAAGCCGCCAGTTCAACCGGAGTGTCCAGCACTCCCCCAAGCGATTCTTCCAGTTTGGCCACCGCAGCATCAGTTTGCAGGCCGCCTATCTCAACGCCCGCAACCGTCGTGCCACGCGCCACGTTGTCGCTGACCAGCCACTGCCCACCGGTGTAGGCACCGGCCACTACAACAATGCCCACGGCCGTGCCGATCAGCGCCTTACGGCCCCGCTTCTTTGAGCTGGCAGATTTGGCCTTCTGCTTCGCTTTGGGCCCCTGCTTCGTCTGTTTCAGCGCCACCTTGGGCTCCTGCTCTAGGCCAGGTTCGATGATTACGCCAGGTTCGATTACGCCAGGTTCGATGGCATCCCGGATTGGTCCGCCCGCTAGGATCGCAGTTTCATCGATTGCGAGCTGCGATTCGTCGGCATTCGGAGCGTCTTGGTCTGCGCTGTGAGCGCTCGTATCCAAAGATGACTCTGTTGGAACTGCCGCGAGAGTCTCGGTTGGAACATCATTCGCGGGAGTGAGGTCTGCAGCATCGAAGTCCTGCGGCGGGGTCGACAAGATCGGGATGGGCGCTGGGGAGGCTACCCGATTTTCAGGCTCAAGGCCGGATGCGGCATCTGCTGATTCAGGCGCAGACTCGACGGTCTCTGCGCTGTCTGCTTCAACTGCACTGTCTGCTTCAACTGCACTGTCTGCTACAACGGGAACAGCGTCTACCGGGGTGTCTACCGTGCTTGCCGCGTCGAGCTGATCTTCAGCATTGGCATCTTCGAAAAATTCGGCTGCCGCGTCAGGCTCGACTGTCTGGTCCGGTACGGCGTCTGCCTGGTCCGGTGCGACGTCACTTTCGGAGTCAACGCTTTCCGATGCCTGTGGCTGCGTCTCGTCGATTGGCTCGCTTCCGCCATCCGATTGGGCAGGCTCGTCGCCTTGACCGACGGGCGAATCCTCGATGGGAACCGTTGCGAGGACCTCAAAATCCGGAGTTTGATCGCCGGTTTCAGGTGCGATTGAACCGGACGCTTCGAGCTCAGAATCCGCGGGGACCTGGTCGTCGGTGTTAGCCAAGGAAAAAACTCCAGTCAGAAAGCTGCGCACACGGGTGTGGCTGATGCAGCGCTAAAGTACACGTCAAAGGGGGGGGGGAATACACACAAAAGACAGAGGTGCCCCCGCATAGTCTAGAGAATATTTTGTGGAACGGGGCTGTGTGTTCGTTCACTGAACCAACTTCTGGGGGTGAAACTCGCAACAACGAGCATGACCAGTCCGCCAATCAACCAAAAGTAACTCAGCATTTGACCGGGCAGTAACACGTCCCCGCCGGGCCCCTCTAAGGACAGGACCTGAACCACAACAAACCACGTGGCGCCATACACGCCAACGGCGATCATTCCGCTAAACGCCCGCATCATGATTCCACCGCTGAGAACCACCAATAGTGCCGCAATGAGCATGATCGGTTGCCACTGGCGGTGTACTGCGGTGCCTACGAGTCCAATGAATCCACCCAGCACAAGCGCTGTCAGGTATTCAATAACTTTCCACCACACATTGGACTTCATTAGATTCATGGGTCCAACGTTACCCGTAGTTGCTGATTGAGCCTCGTAGGTGGGCTGGGTATTACCTAAGCGCGGTAACGGCTCACACACGTTGGTGGATCGTCTCATTGGCCTGGCCAAGTTGGGCGGGCAGATAGAACTCGTGGCTGAGCAACGGGGCAACTATGTTATTTGACAAGGCGAATGAGCCGCTCAGCTCATATTTAGCCACAGATTTGTGATCCGCTGCGCCCGGGCCAGCGCTGCCCGCGGCCGCCCCCACGTCAGGGGTAGCGATTTCAAGTTCAACGGGTGGCGCATAACTTTGGGCCCATTGCACTTGAGTGCCATGAGATTGCAGTGCCCCAAGCACGTTTGCCAGGACCGGGCGAATATCCAGCGTTAGCAGTTGATCCTGTAGTGGTACTCCCACCGACGCGATCGGGTCCGTCGTAGCTGGATAGTTTGCCAGTCCGGAAGCATCCGCCGCGGTATTGCCGGTTGCCAACAGCGCACTGCGCCCTGCTTGCAGTACTTCTTTTGGAATGACCGTCCATAGCAGTCGCTGAACCTCATACTTGCGACCGTCAATCCCGCTCGCTGCTAGAGCGATTGCTGCGGTAGTAATGTCGTAGGTGCGTACATGATCGGGGTGACCGTAACCTCCCCCCGGTTCATAGGTGACTACCGTATGCGGTGCCAACTCGGTGATTACCCGGGCCAACCGGTGTGCGGCATCGGCAAGCGGTACCTTCACCAGCGCACCCGCGGGGACGTCATCACCCAAAGCGGCTGCGGCGCTATGTCCCGCACCCAGTTCCTGATCCAACCAAGCCATACCTGAATCCTGGAACCGGCCGTCAGTGCCGCCAGGCACCTGATCCAAAAACACATGCTGGCGCACTCCCAACGCCGCAAGGGCGCCGGTAAGTTCGGTCGTCCGGTGCGCGGCCAGCACCGGCCCAGCTCCTTCAAGTTCGCCCTTGCGAGGACCAATGACTTCCCCCAGCTCTCCCCTGGTCGCCGTCACGACAGCAACGGGTAATCCGGCCGCAGCGGTTGCGGCGAGCAGTCCTGCGTTGGACAGGGTCTCATCATCGGGGTGGGCATGAACTGCGAGAAGGGGCTGCAACTCAAGTTGGGGCATGGTGATTCCTCGGGTCAAATGGGTTGGGCCCGGCACCCACAAAAGCGGGTACCGGGCCCAAAACTACTGAACTAAAGCTACAAATCCAAAATTACTTGGATCAAGACTTCTTGGCGCGGGAGTGCGCACGAGCGCGCTCCGTCTGGTCCAAGATGACCTTGCGGATACGGATGATATCCGGGGTAACCTCAACGCACTCGTCTTCGCGAGCAAACTCAAGTGACTCCTCTAGGGTCAAGTGAATTGGTGGCACCAAGTTCTCAAAGTTATCCGAGGAAGCGGCACGCATGTTGGTGAGCTTCTTTTCCTTGGTGATGTTGACGTCCATGTCGTCCGCGCGTGCGTTCTCGCCAACGATCATGCCCTCGTAAACCTCTTGAGTTGGGTCCACAAAGAAGTGACCGCGGTCTTGGAGGTTGATCATGGCAAACGGGGTGACCGAGCCGGAACGGTCGGCAACCAAGGAACCGTTAGTGCGGGTCTCAATTGGACCTGCCCATGGCTCGTAACCATCAGCCAGTGAAGCGGCAATACCGGTTCCACGGGTCTCAGTCATGAACCGGGTGCGGAAACCAATCAGGCCGCGAGCTGGAACAACGAACTCCATGCGAACCCAGCCGGAACCGTGGTTGGCCATGGACTCCATGCGTCCCTTACGCTGCGCGAGCAGCTGGGTGACGGCACCGAGGTATTCCTCAGGAACGTCAATGGTCATGCGCTCCATTGGCTCGTGCGTCTTGCCATCGATCTGCTTGGTTACTACCTGTGGCTTACCAACGTTGAGCTCAAAACCTTCACGGCGCATCTGCTCAACTAGGATGGAAAGAGCTAGTTCTCCACGGCCCTGAACTTCCCAAGCGTCTGGACGCTCGGTTGGAACGACCTTGAGGGAAACGTTACCCACGAGCTCGGTGTCCAGACGGTCCTTGACCTGGCGTGCGGTGACCTTGTGGCCCTTACCGCCCTTACCGGCAAGCGGTGAGGTGTTGATACCAATGGTCATGGAGATTGCTGGGTCATCGATTTCGATCAATGGCAGCGGGATTGGGTTTTCAAGGTCCGCAAGGGTCTCACCAATGGTGATCTCTGCGATTCCGGCCACTGCAACGATATCGCCGGGGCCAGCCTTGTCCGTTGTAACCCGCTCGAGACCCTTAGTTTCAAGGAGCTCCGTGATCTTTACCGACTGAATTGAACCGTCCGCACGGCACCAAGCAACCTGCTGGCCCTTGTGGATGTAACCGTTGTGAACGCGAAGCAGAGCCAACCGGCCCAAGAATGGGGTTGCGTCAAGGTTGGTGACGTGCGCCTGGAGAGGCGCGTCTGCCACGTACTCTGGGGCGGGAATCTTAGACATGATGGTCTCAAAGAGAGCCTCGACGTCTTCTTCCTCTGGCAGGGTACCGTCAGCCGGCTTAGTCAGTGAAGCGCGACCGTTCTTGGCGGAAGCGTACACAACTGGGACGTCAAGTACGGCCTCGATGTCAAGGTCTACCTCATCCTGCAAGTCTGATGCCAGACCCAGGAGCAGGTCGGTCGCCTCTTCAACAACGTAGTCAATACGTGCGTCTGGGCGGTCTACCTTGTTCACCACGAGAATGACTGGCTTCTTGGCGGCTAGCGCCTTACGCAGTACAAAGCGGGTCTGTGGCAGAGGACCCTCAGCCGAGTCCACCAGGAGAACAACGCCATCAACCATGGACAGTCCGCGTTCTACCTCGCCACCGAAGTCGGCGTGGCCAGGAGTATCAATCACGTTGATGGTGACACCCTCAGGGTGTCCGGCAGCCGCAGCAGCTGGTCCGGTGTAACGCACGGCCGTGTTCTTAGCCAAGATGGTGATACCTTTTTCGCGTTCCAGGTCACCTGAGTCCATGGAACGGTCATCCACGTTGGAGCGTGCGTCAAAAGCGCCGGTGTGGCGGAGCATGGCGTCTACCATAGTGGTTTTACCATGGTCGACGTGGGCGACAATCGCCACGTTGCGCAGGTCAGAGCGCACAGACATAAATAACTCGTTTCACGGTGTCTAGATTGGGACGCGCTGACGATATCAGCGCCTGGACCATTGCGGACATTATCTGTCTGGCACGGGGCATTTCACACGATGGCCTATGCAATAGTACCGGAGCATGGCAGCGACGCGCTTTGGTTGTGACTGTTTGCACAGAAAAAATACAGCGCCACCAGACATCGAATGTCTAGCGGCGCTGCATTTAAAGGTCGAAGCTAGGAACCTTAATTAAACGCCTAGCTCGATCGAGCCACCTGGAATTGCCTCAAGCAACTGCCTAGTGTACTCGGCGGAAGGACTATCAAAGACCTCATCGGTTGATGCGTGTTCGACGATCTTGCCCTTCTCCATCACAATGACCTCGTCCGCGATTTGGCGCACAACGGCCAGGTCATGGGTAATGAACAGGTAACTCAAGCCCAACTCGGCCTGCAAGTCATTGAGTAGTTCAAGGACTTGCGCTTGAACCAGAACGTCAAGCGCTGATACAGCCTCATCGCACACGATCACCTCTGGCGACAACGCTAGCGCCCGCGCGATCGCGATGCGCTGACGCTGACCACCGGACAGTTCATTGGGGTACCGGCGCATGGTGGACTCTGGCATGGCCACCATTTCCAAGACGTCTTTGACGCGCTGGCGACGTTCGGTCTTGCTGCCAATGTTGTGCACCCGCAAAGGCTCTTCCAGGATTCGGAAGATCGAATACATGGGGTCGAGCGAGCCGTATGGGTTCTGGAAAATTGGCTGCACCCGACGCCGGAACTTGAACAGTTCCTGGGCGCTGAGACCTGCCAGGTCACGGCCATCAAACTTGATCACACCCTCGGTGGGCTCAAGAAGGTTCAGGACCATGTTGGCTACGGTTGATTTACCGGAGCCGGACTCTCCCACAATCGCAAGCGTGGTGCCCTGCTGCAAAGCAAATGACACGTGGTCAACCGCCTTGAAGTTCTTGGCGTCACCCTTTTGGCCACGGATGTGGAACACCTTGGAAAGGCGCTCAACTTCAATGACGTTTGGTCGAGCCTCATCCACGCCGTGCCCGGCGGTTGGCGCCAAGAGGTCGGTCGCCTCAACACCCGCGGCCTTGGCGCTTTGAATACGCCGGGAAGCCAACGAAGGCGCTGCCTTTACCAACTTCTGGGTGTACGGGTGTTGCGGGTTGCGCAAGATCTCTAGCGCGGGTCCGGATTCGACAACCTCACCGCGGAACATCACTACCAGGTGCTCGGCGCGCTCGGCGGCCAGACCTAGGTCGTGGGTAATGAACAGGACAGCGGTTCCAAATTCTTGGGTCAAACCTTCGAGGTGATCCAAGATCTGCCGCTGAACGGTTACGTCCAAAGCCGAGGTTGGTTCATCGGCAATCAGGAGCTTTGGCCGCGCGGCCAAGCCAATAGCAATGAGTGCGCGTTGCCGCATACCACCGGAGAACTCGTGCGGGTACTGCTTTGCCCGCCGGGCGGCATCGGCCAAACCTGCTTCTGCAAGGAGACCCGCTACGCGGTCATTCTTGGTTGCACCGGTGACATACTTTGCAGCCAGCGCATCCGCGTTGGGAACGCCCACCGCTGAAAGGGCCTTGATGACGCCGCTCTTGGACGTCGCACCGGCCACGATCTTGCCGTCGATCAGAGCGGCCTTGTCACCGAGTTCTGCCTTCAGCAGTTTGAGCGACTTGGAGCCGATAATGAATTCACTCTCAGCGGCATCCAACCCGGCCTCTAGCTTGCTAATCGCAGTCCTAGAAACATCCACGTTATTGGCTTTCAGGGTCTCCTTAATCTGGAAACCGATACTCCAAACGGGGTTCAGGTTAGACATAGGGTCCTGTGGTACCAAACCAATGTCGCGGCCTCGAAGCTCGACAATCCGCTTCTTCGAGGCGGTAGTGAGCTCCTCACCATCGAACTTGATGGACCCGCCGGTGACCTTACCGGTTCCCGGCAAAAGGTTGATGACCGCGTGGGCCGTGGTGGACTTACCGGATCCGGACTCCCCCACAATCGCAACGGTTTGTCCCGGGTACACGGTCAGGTTTGCACCTTTGACCGCGTTGACCACGCCCGCCGCCGTAGTAAATGTAACGTCAAGATCCGTAACGTCGAGTAACGGTGTCATTGCTTGATTTTCAGTCATCGTTTGCGCGCCTTTGGATCGAGTGCATCACGGACTACGTCACCGAGCAAAATAAAGCCAAGCACCGTGATGGCCAACGCCATGGATGGGTAGAACAAGATCATTGGGTTCGTCCGCAGAGATACCTGCGCCGTGGCGATGTCGTGTCCCCAGGATAGGACGCCCTGCGGAAGCCCAATACCAAGGAAGGACAAGGTGGCCTCGGCAACGATAAACACGCCAAGTGAGGTCGTTGCGACCACAATGATCGGGGCAGCTGCGTTAGGGAGCACGTGTTTGAACAAGATGTTCCAACGGCTAGCACCCAAAGCACGAGCGGCCGTTACAAAGTCATTGTTCTTGACCCCGATGACGGCACCGCGGGTGATACGGGCGATCTGAGGCCATCCAAAGACCCCCAGAACCATTACCACTCCCCAGATACCAGCATTGGAGCGGAATACTTGTCCAACGACGATCGCAGCGAGCACCAGTGGAATTGCGAAGAAGATGTCGGTGATACGTGACAGCAGCGAATCCCAGAACCCGCCAAAGAACCCGGCAAGCGCACCGATAGTGCCACCAAGGATCACCACGATCAGTGTTGTCACCACCCCGACCGAAACCGAGGCTTGCGCGCCATAGATTACGCGTGCGTAAATGTCGCAACCCTGCCGGTCAAACCCAAATGGGTGACCTGCGGTAGGTGGATCAAGCGAGGTGATCAGGCTGCAATACGCAGGATCCACGCTCGAAAACAGCGATGGGAAGAATGCCACGACAAGGACGGCGAGGATCAAGACCGCGGCCACCCAGAACATGACCCGCCGGCGCAGATTGCGCCAGGCTTCTTGCCACAAGCTTGCGGAAAGAGTATTTTCATCGATCCGGTCGACTACGAGCTCTTCCAGCTTGCTGGCGTCTGCAACGAAGTGTTCTTGCTTGGGGTACTTGACCCGTGGCTTATTGTTATCAGGCATATCGAATCCTTGGGTCAAGTAATGCGTACAGCATGTCTACAAGGAGGTTGGCAACGATGTAGACGACAATCAGGATTGTCACAAAGGAGACAACCGTAGCGGGTTCCCCCTTAATAATTGCTTGGTATAGGGTTCCACCCACACCACTGATATTAAAGATTCCCTCGGTGACGATTGCCCCACCCATGAGCGCTCCAAGGTCGGCCCCCAGGAAGGTAATTACCGGGATCAGCGAGTTACGCAAAATGTGCACCACGGTGACGCGAGAATACGGCAAGCCCTTCGCCGTCGCAGTACGCACGTGGTCCGCGCTTACGTTTTCTGCAACCGCCGTGCGGGTAAGGCGCAAGACGTATGCAAAGGAGACGGCAGCCAGCACAATCGCTGGCATCAGAAGCGATTTGAGGCTCGTCCCATCTCCCGCTGTTGTGGGCAGCCAACCGAGCTTAACTCCAACAAAGAATTGCATGATAAAACCAACAACGAAGGTTGGTACGGCAATCAGGAGCAGTGAGACCAAGAGAACGGTGCCGTCGAAGATCCCGCCCTTTCGCATTCCTGCGATGAAACCAAACAGAACACCAAAAACGGCCTCAAGTACGAGTGCCATGAGCGCGAGCCTGATGGTGATTGGGAATGCTCGAGCGATAACGTCGATGACCTGCTCACCGGAGAAGGTCATACCGAAATCGAGCGTCAAGATCCCTTTGATATATAAAAGATATTGAATGAAAAAAGGCTTATCCAGGTTGTACTGCGCACTAATTTGAGCGGCAACCTCGGGCGATAGACCACGGTCTCCACCCATCGCCTGAATTGGGTCTCCAGGCAGACCAAACACCATTGCGTAAATCAACAGAGTCGCCCCGAAGAACACGGGGATCATCTGCAGGACTCGCCGCCCGACATATCGGAGCATCGGCTTAATCCTTCCTCGTCATTGTTAAGTTCAATCGCCTTATCCTACATACGTTGGTCCATATATTAAGACCACGCGCCATACAAACACTGACGAGGTGGAAAACATAGTAGTTTTCCACCTCGTCAGAACCACTGGTGACTAGTTCCGAAAACGGAAATAGATCAGATTACCAAGGGCTGATTTCGTTTGCCTGCGCCCAAAGCTTCTTAGCTTCTTCTGGGTTGTAGGACAGCACGTCTACACCGGCAAGGGAGTCATTCCAACCGGCGATAACCGGTGAAGTGAAGTCCTTAGCTGGGGTACGGGTGCCTGCGAAGATCTTTTCCGTGATCAGTTCACGGTCAATCGACATGGAAATTGCAGCACGGCGCAGCTGGCCTTCTTCATCCATTCCAAAGTGGTCTAGACGCTCTGGGATGGTGAAGGACTGGAAGATAGCGGCTGGCTGGTTGACTGCGCGGCCTTCGAGCTGCTCTTCGTAGGTGGTGAATGCAGAGTCAGGGATTCCGTCAATGACGTCCAAGTTGTCTGAGAGCAGGTCGTTGTACGCGGTGTCATAGGAGTCGTAGAAGACAAAGTTGATACCGGAGTTGGCGGCCTTGAGGTTGCCGTTGTAGTCAGCGTTTGGAACGAGGTCGATTGAGACGTCCTTCTTCCATGAGCCGTCAACGATCGTGTATGGACCGTTACCGATTGGAGCCTTACCAAAGGCGGCCATGTCGTCGTATGCAACCGATGGCAGTGGCACAAACGCGGTGTAGCCGAGACTCAGCGGGTAGTCAGCCTGTGGACCGTTCAGGGTCACCTTGAACTCGGTGTCGGAAACGACCTCAAGTCCTTCCATAGCCTCTACGTTCTCATCCCATGAGAAGCCCTTGATGTTCTCAAAGAAGTAGGAGTTGAGCTGCTTGTTGTTGAGCGCAGCACCCCAGTTCCAAGCATCAACAAATGACTTGGCGGTGATGGCTTCACCGTTGGTGAACTTCTTGTCACCCTTGATCTTGATGGTCCAGGTTACGTTGTCTTCCGAAGTGATGGACTCAGCGATCTCGTTCTGAGTTTCACCCTCGGCGGTGTACGTCACCAGACCGGTGAAGACGAGGTCCATGATGCGTCCGCCACCGACCTCGTTGGTCATGGTTGGAATCAGACCGTTTGCTGGCTCGGTTCCGTTAGCGGTGACTGCTGAACCATCCGCCTTGGTGATTGCGTAGTACAGCGGAACGGAGTTCCAGCCAAAGACTACGTTCTCAACATCCTTTGACCAGCCACCGTTGACGTTGGCGTACCACAGTGGAATTGCTGGCAGATCCTTGAGGAGTACCTCTTGTGCCTTGTCAAACTCAGCGTTTGCGGAAGCAAGGTCAGTTGCCTGCAGACCCGCGTTGATCGCTGCGTCAAATTCCTCGGATGAGTAACGACCGTCGTTTGAACCGGCTCCGGTGCCGTACAGCGGGCCAAGGAAGTTGTAGAGGCTTGGGTAGTCAGCCTGCCAACCGGTGCGGAAACCGGTCTGGATCTTCTCTTCGGTAATTTCCGTACGGAAGTCACCAAAGGTTGGGTATGGCGCGCCGCTAGCATCGATTTCAAGGGTGTTCTTGATGCTGTTAGTTACAGCGTCAACCCATGCCTGGTGGCCACCGTCAGCGTTGTATGCAATCTGGAAGGTCGCGCCCGAGCCTGATGGCTTGTCGGTACCCTCGGAAGCCGATGGTGTTTCGCTTTCCTTTGGCTTGTCGCTGGCACCGCAAGCGGTCAGCACAAGCGATGCGGTCAGAACGGCTGCGGCCGCCCCAACGAGCTTGTTGATCTTCAACATTCCTCCTTGAAGAATGGGAGGTGCCGAAACTTTTTTTGCAGAACCTGTCATAGCTTCTGAACAAAACGGCACAGTGGCTCCCATAGTGTTAGGTACAACGGTACCCACGTTTAACGCTTGCCGTTGCAATTTTCGGAGTGAGCGGAAACTTCGTTACCGAAGTGATATAAGTTCGACTTGAGTTGCTTTATTTCTCAAATATTGATATTCATTTCACACTTCGGCCCATTATCAACGTCCACGGGCCGTAACATGGCGTAACAATCAAGTTTTTCAGCTGTCCTAGTTTTCTTTTTTTCGCGATGCCCGCCATTGAGCGAGCATGAGCCTTCCGGTCCCGCTCAACATGGCGACCAAGACCAACAACCACGCCAGCAGGGCGCCAACAAGGGCAACGTCACCTACCGCTTCGACAATTGGAAGTTTGTCCACCCTCCCCAAACTAATTGAGGCCACGGCAAACATTCCCAGCGGAAAAACTATTGACCAGAGGCTCGCTGTGTAAGCCAGTGGAACTTTACTCACCCAGTGTCGCCAGACCCCGGCACCAATAAGCATGGGGACCAGCCAAGCAGCGAAGCACCAAAAGATCACTACGGTTCCGGCTATAAGCACCCGGGTGGCATCAACCATGGGGGTGGACTGCATATCGACAATGTTCGCTCCTGCAACCACCGCTATTGCTAGGCCTCCCATGGATACCCAGTAGGGCGGCTCAAATTGGGCGGCGGTAATGCCGTAGTGGATGATACGCAGCGTTACCAGGATTGCTACTCCCACATATAACGCCACCCCAACAGACCACGACAGGACCGCGACAAGCCCCACCCACGGGGCACCATCATTAAAGAAGGGTTGAATCTGACTCATCCCGATCGCCAGGGATTGACTGGCTACCGCCCAAATGAACCAGGTCCCATTAGTACGAGCCAAGATAGGCTTGCCATCCCTGGTCATCAAAACCTGCCACGGCAAGATGTAACCGAAGACAAACCATAAGATGGCTCCAAAAAATACCAGCGGCATTGCCAACCCGGGCAGGTCCGCTTGGAGTAGCCGAACCGCAAGCACATCGGTTCCGGCAACAACGGTGAAGTAGGCAAAAACTTTCTCCGGGTCCCGCATGTCTCTGAGTACGTGGGAGCGAAACTGGACAACCCGCCAGATATAAAGAGCCCACAGGGTCACGTAGGCAACCAACGCGATTCCTAACAAAGCCCCCGAGAGCACCCCCGCCCCCACGTTATGAAATCCCACCGAGAGAATCCCGGTCGCCATCACCAAGGCAAAGTAACCCGGCGACAAGTTTGCAACCGCGTTGTTCACGGGACCTAGGCTGACTCGTTGAATCTGGGAGTTAGTTACCATACCAAGATACTACGGGCGAAACACCCAGTGGTTGCGGAAGTCTGCGCCTGCCTTGCGCCCAAATATCTCCTACTGACCTTGGGGGCCGGTTCTTGGGGAATACCCGAGGTATGGGGCACCTTGCAAGGCTACGGAAAGTAGGAACGTAAGGAAGTTAGCTCCGCAACGAACTCGGAATATGATTCTGTCTCGCGCCACAGCTCGACTAACTCGTTTTCTTCTGCCTCTTGCATGCGGTCCAACACTTCCGCGGCTTTCAACGACAAGTGCTCCGGAAGCGGCCGTGCCACACGCGGCCACGGGTCAAGTGACTGCGCGTATCCCGCATCTGCGGCATCGGGAAATTCCCACGCAACAACAAGCGCCGCAGCGGCAATCGCAATCTCCCCATCCGGGGCCTCAATCTCACCCGGTTCATCAAGCACCGTGTCCAAAGCCGCCTCCAGGACGGAGGCGATCTGAGCGATCGTGTGAGCATCATCGAACTCGAAGGCAAAATCTGCCGCATTGTCATTCCCAAAAGGGGTGGCATCCCAAGTGCCCATGTTTACTCCCGGTCAGGTTAGGTCCAAAGTAAGTGGTTGTGTGCGGGCTTGCTAATTATTGACGATGGCTGGCCTCACCAATGGGACCTAACCAGCGCGGAACCCTGCGTAAATATTCCGTATAAGCGCTGCCAAATTTGGCGGTCAATGCCGCTTCCTCACGCGGAATCTGGGTGGCACTCATGACGGCCATAAAACCCGCCACGGGCAACGTGGCCAAAACTGATCTACGAGCTATTGCATGGCCCAAAAGAACCCCCGTGATTCCTAGATACATGGGATTGCGGGTAAACCTAAAAGGTCCGCGGTCAACAAGCGCCTTTGCGCGGTCAACCTCCATGGGATCAACCGTGGTGCCAACGTGCTGGAAGGTAGTTACCGCGCTGCCGGCAAGGGTGGCGGCAGCCCCCGCCACCAGCCCACCCAGCGCCCAAGCACTTTTTCCAGACCGAGCCCCGCGGGCAAGCACCAATTGGGTCAGACCCGCTGCCCCTGCAACTACGACCGGTGGAATATTTGGCATGCCAACTCCCTTGGTTGATGCATGGATCCTGAGACCCGGATGAAAGACCTGAAAAAATGGGACGGAACTTTGCAAGGTAGTCCTGGCAAGGTAGTCCTGAGGAATACGCTAAGACTATGAACGCCTACCCGCAACCCGTTCCGCCTCGCACCATGCGAGGCGCGTCGATCATTATCTTGATTTTTGCCGGTGCGCTATTACTCTTTGGTTTCAATATGTTCCGCATAGGCTCAAGCGATACCAATCTGGCTCACGACTTGCAGGCAACCGGGCTTTCCGGAGCTGTCACCGATGCCCAAGTTTCAATCGGACGAGGCAACGACAGGGAACTGAGTACCTCTCACGCAAAACTGGTCTTCACCGGAACCGACGGCACCGAGCATGTCATGGAAACCAATCGCTATCCGCGGTTCTTTCCGGACCTGGGCACCCCCTATGGCTGGCTGGAGGACTTCCCCACCAAAGACCAAATTGTTGGGCAAGCCGTACTGTACCGGGTTGGAGACAGTCCCGCGGTGCTGCTGGTCAATGAGATCCCGGCTCTTGCAGAGGCGGGCTGGTCCTTCCCCAATTATCTTGGCATCGTCTTCATGGTGATGGGAACCGGCGCGGGGATAGGCGGTGGCATAAGCCTGAGCCGTGCCAACCGGCGCCTGAAAGAGAACCGTAGCTAGTAAGTTTCAGCGCTGCTGCAACGCGCCTTGAAGTCTTCAGGAACGCAGGGCAACATGCTGAGCAAACCGAGTCCCAGCCCAGACAAGCGTAGAGTCAAGGCAGGAGCCAACTTTGGTTCTCCAACGACGGGATCTAGATGTCCGACTCTACCCAACCCTCTTTTGCTACTTCCGCAGCGACACCGCACCTAGGATCGCCGGAAAAAGAGTTACTCACTCTCGGACTACTTGCAGACTCCACAATGGAAAACGAGCGCTGGCTCGCCATCCACCCGCTTCACCTTGACCGCATTGACCCAGACATACGTGCTCGCATGATTGTTGAGCGCGGTTACGGCGCCGACTTTGAATTGGAGCCGGGTTACCTCGAGTCCCGAGTAGGCCGGGTCGCAGAACGCGCCGAGGTCATTGCGTCGGCTGACGTCCTGCTTCTGCCCAAACCCCAGGTCACAGATGCGGCGGAAATTCCCGCCGGCCGTGTGCTGTGGGGGTGGCCGCACTGTGTCCAGAATACCGAAATGACGCAGACCGCGATTGACAACCGGCTCACCCTGGTTGCGTTCGAGGCGATGAATCACTGGAGTCCTCGGGGAGACTTCAGCCTCCATGTGTTTCACAAGAACAACGAGCTTGCGGGCTACTGTTCGGTTCTAGATGCAATGCGCCTAGTCGGCTTGACCGGTGACTACGGGCCCCGACTGAGCGCGGTGGTCATTGGTTTTGGGGCGACGGCACGTGGCGCAGTCACCGCGCTCAAAGCGCACGGCGTGTACGACATCCAGGTGCTCACCCAACGCGGCGCGGCAGCGGTGGGCTCGCCAATTCATACGGCACACATCACCCAACTCAACACCGATGACGGCGCGGTCCACCTCAGTGAAGTCGAGACTCCAGACGGGACGGTTCTACTCCCCGAGTTCTTGGCGTCGCATAACATTGTTGTGAACTGCACCTTTCAGAACGTGGCAGCCCCGCTGACCTACCTGCGTAATGAAGACCTCGAATCGTTCACGCCAGGGAGTCTGATCATCGATGTCTCCTGCGACGAAGGTATGGGATTTGAATGGGCAAAGCCAACAACCTTTGACGAGCCAATGTTCACGGTCGGCCAAGGTGTGCACTACTACGGTGTCGACCACAGCCCGTCCTACCTGTGGAATTCCGCGACGTGGGAGATCAGCGAGGCGATTTTGCCTTTCCTTCGTACGGTCATGGAAGGGCCAGCGGCGTGGGCCAACGATCTCACTATTTCTCGCTCGATCGAGATCCAAGACGGCATTATCCAAAATGACAGTATCTTGAGCTTCCAAGACCGCGAACCGGATTTTCCGTACGCCGTTAAGGTCTAGCTAGGGGAAGGCCAAAGACTGACGATGCCTGACCGCTTCCGGGATCGGCCTTGCGTTCTTGCTGAGCCAGTTGGCACGGTTCATACCGACCACGGAATATGGTTCGACTGGCCTTCCCAGGTTCCGTGTTCGGACAGGGGCCGGAACCGCAGCGTAGTGAATTCATGGTGGAAGTCTCGTCGTTCCCGCTCGGCCATCCCCGCCGTGTGGTGTTGGGAAGATTGTCCTTGGTCGCGCCCAAAAACCATTGACGTCATCGCCCGTGCAGAAGTCCAGATTGAAAACGTAGCCACGGTCCTAGGCAAGCGGATTGCTGCCAACGCAAGTACGGCATCGGGATGGTCTCATACCTGGCGTTCAACCGGACGTCCCCAGTGGATGAAGCGGAGAAGTTGCGGCAACCGCATGCGAGCGATCGTGAGCGCGACGATGGGCTCACTTGGAATGGAACGTCCCGCGATCTCGGGCAAGTGAGCAAACTCTTGGACTTGCCCCCAGCGGCGCAAGAATGCAAGCCGCACGTGCCAGCCCAGGTTGAGTCTGCGCCCCACCGGGTGCGCGGCCAGAAACGTCTCCAGCGCCGCCTCACTTTCCCACTCGGCGAATACGGCAATACAGCGCAGCTGCATCCGCTTTAGGGACAGCACCGCCGCCCCCAATTCCATGTTGGCCATGACCTCAATGTGCAAGAGCCCCGGTGACTTGGGGGCTACGAGGAGTGCACCGGCTGCCGTCACTAGCGGCACGTTTGCTAGATGGAAAGAGAAAAAACTCATGGGGTCATCACGGGCGTTTGAGTCTGCATCTCTTGATCCTCACAGGAAATCTTTCCACGCGTCAAAGCGTCCAACACCTCTACCCCCAGCATGACTCCAGATAGGGATACCATGAACTGATTCATTAGCCCATGTTAGGACTCCCGTTGAGCACGCAATCTCAAAACCATGGGCGGCCCGCCCCCAAGTTGTCTCCACCCGACCCTCGCCTTTTGGAAGCGATTGATCGGTTAGACCAGGTTTGCAAGGCTTCCCCCAAGGAGGTCGCACCCCAAGTCAAACTCTGGGAAGCGGTGGCTTCATTGCCGTATTGGATATGCATCAATCGCGGTACGCCCCAAGCCCCTCGCCCATTCATGCTCGCGGGTCAGTCAGGCCCAATCCTGTGCGTATTCACCACTCCTCAACGAGCCAAGGAAGCCGCGCTCTCGGCTGGGATCCTCGCAGAAGGTGACCCCCTGATCCTGTTCGCGCCACCTTTGCCAGAAGCCCTAGATTGGGCAATGTCATTCGAAAAATACGGTGTAACCGGCGTGACCATCGATTACCCGCGCATTGGCGTTTGGTCTTCCCTGACCAACTTGGCCCACCTTAAACCTTCCCGACCACTTCGATGAGGCGTCGCAGTTTCTGACCCTGATCCGCAGGAACTCAAGGCAGCTCCCAGGTTCTTCTGGGGCTTTGGGCTGAAAGGTCACGCTGCTCGAGCAATATTGCTTGATGTGCACACCCGCACCCCATTGATGTACGATCGTACACATGACCGATTATTTTGCAGGTGACCCCCGAACCAACCGCGAACGAATGCTCGCGGGCGACCTTTACATTGCCGACGATCCAGAAAGTGAACACCTCGCAAAGCGGGCAGCTCGTCTAGCGGACGAGTATCACCGGGCGGTTCTCGCTGATGACCCCTCAGCGCGGGGTCTACTCGAATCGGTTGTGGGTACGCTCGGCGATGACGCCTACATCAAGCCGCCGTTCTATGTTGACTACGGCGAGAACATCCACATTGGTGCCCGCACCTTTGCCAACTACAACCTTGTAGCCCTCGACGTCGCTACGATCACGATTGGGCAGGACTGCCAGATAGGACCCAACGTTCAGCTCCTCACCCCAACGCACCCGGTCGATCCACAGCCGCGCAAGGACAAACTCGAGGCAGCGGAGCCGATTGTGATTGGCAATAACGTGTGGCTCGGCGGCGGCGTGATCGTCTGCCCGGGAGTGACAATCGGTGACAACTCGGTGATTGGTGCCGGCGCCGTGGTGACCAAGGATATTCCCGCAAACGTAGTCGCTGTAGGCAACCCAGCCAAGGTCATCCGTGAAATCTGAGTCCGGCGCGTCCAACCGGGCCGCTACCCCCGCACCGGTCCGCCGGGTCGATCCCGACCGCCGTAACAAGATTATCGATGCCGCACTACGCGTCATTGCAACCGAGGGTGTCGCCGGCACCTCACACCGTAAGGTTGCCGCGGCGGCGGACGTTCCACTCGGGTCAATGACCTACCACTTCACAGGCATGGACGAGCTACTTCACAGTGCATTTAGCCGGTTTGCCAACAACGTTGCCGAGCGTTTTGACAAGCGCATGGCCCAAGTTCTTACCCAAGACGATGCCCTACTAGCTGTCGCCGCAAACATCAGCGATGACATCTTTGCCGAGCAACACGATCTGACGCTCACCCTCGAGCTCTACACGCTCGCGGCCCGCAACCCGGCCTTTCGTGACATCACCACCCAGTGGATGGGTCGCACCCGTGCCGCACTCGAGGAACACTTCGATCCCACCACCGCACGTTTAGTCGATGCCCTGATTGAGGGCCTCACCATCCACCGCGCACTCGACCTCAACCCCGATAATGCTCCCAATCCTGGCAAGGCAATCCGGCGCATCACGACAGACCTGGATCACTAAGGGATCGCCGTGCTACCTAGGCTCCCCCAAAGCCTGCTGGTCCGGTTTGACTGCTGCCGCACAAAGTGTCATCCTGCCGCACCATGTCTAATTCTGCTGCGCGATGGCTCAAAGTGAGCCGGAATCCGGCCAGTTGCTCCAGTGGGTATTGGGAGCCAGCGTAGGGATCCACCGAGAAGCATCAGCCGTGGCAAGAACCTGCGCGATCAACCGGTAGCTCTCACTAGCACTAGGTGGAGTCTCAAAGAGGTCAGGTTGGTTCCATTCCTCAAGGCGAAGCACCTTTGGCAGATCGGTGGGGATTCGCCGGCGCAACTCTTCCTCGGTGGCCAGCAACAAATCACGGTGCTCCGGGACCAGACTCCGGAAAACACCGTCGAGTTCGTCGCCGGGCTGAGCCTGAACTACAAGGTCTATGCCACGGACTCGGATGGGACCGCCGCGGAATTCCTCGGGCTCATTCACGTCCTCAACCTGCTCCATGTTTTCGACGCGGAACAAGAAGTCCTCATTCTCGTATCCAACGGGGCCGCTGGTCAGGGCGTTGCCAAAGTAGTGAAGCACGTCGACCACATTTCCGGACCGCGGGTTGTACCCGAGCACCTCACCAATCAGCGCCCAGCGCTGGCCATCGGAGTAAACATGCAGGCGGGCATCGATTGTGTAGGCATAGCCGTTGTCTAGGTCTATGAACGTCGCGTCCTCACTGGCAGCATCAAACTGGGCCAAAATCTGAGCCGGATCAATCACGGTAGACACCACTTCAGTCACGCAGAAACCTCAAATCTTGGCAGACACAGACGTTGCACCATCTTAGATGAAGTGCTTGCTTCCACACTAATGTGCTGCCCCGGTTCCGATTGGGGCAGGCTAATGCTACGTCCGCGCACGCAACTAAACAACGAGGTCCCTCTCGCACCGGGCCAGCGCATCCGGCAAGACCCTTATACCTGCCTACCAGAAACATTGGTTTCTGAGATCTAACGGGACAAGTACATATACGGACTACTTCAATCCAGTCGCAGAATTGTCCTTGGCTACTCGACCCCGAATACAGATTAGTGCCACTACGGCCACAATCATTGTCAGAAGATTCGCAGGACCGGCTAACTCAAGAAGAGTATTCTCCGTAATACCATACTGATCAATTCCACCCGTAGCGAGCATGATCGTGGGGTCAGTCAGCCCATGAATGAGCATGGGCCAGATCAAGTGCCCGGTCACCCACAGCGTCAGATACATCAGCATGCCAAACGCAAACGTGTACCCTATCGTTCCCAGAACGGTCACGATTGACATCCCCGAGAAGAGATTGGCTGCGTGTAGCAAAGCAAAGATGCCAGATGACACCACAGCCACACTCCATTCACCCAGCCCTGCGTCACGCAGAATTTTTACGGCAATACCACGGGTAAGGATTTCTTCAGTGAATCCAACCAACAGCCCTGTTGCCATGGTCAAGACGACAACGCTCGGCGGATACATCCGATAGTCAATGCCAAAGAGCCGTAAAACAATGGCGAGCACGGGGATCACGGGGCCAAGCCACATCTACCACCGCCCACTGACCGGTTGTCGTCTGAACAGGTCACCAAACCATCCGAGCGAGGCCACAAACACACTCAGCAGAATCGCACCAACAATCAACCCGAAGGTCAACCCATAAAAGACACCCGCTGGTGAATCGAAGACACTATCAAGATTGATGTGTGCGGGAGAGATCTCCGCACTGACCCAGCCTGCTGCAAGGTATAGGCAAAGATAAATCAGCGCGATCAAAAAGGCCTTCCACAGTCGGCCCGTGCCCCAGAACTGTTTCCAGGTGCCTTCCAAGTCTGTTGCCATCAGTTAGTTTCTCCTTCAATTAGTGAGAGACCCGAAGCCACAGAGCACGCCGACGGCGTGTTCTTGGAAGTTAATCGATTCGAAGAGCGCCTCTGCAGCCGCCATGATCGAGTTATCTCAGATAGGAATTACCCAGTTCTTCTTCCAAGGATCAGGCAGGAGGACATCTCTTCGTCCGGGCATCAACCAGAAACGATCGGCTTCAGCGCAGACCGCAGCGTCATCGCTGACTAACACACAGAGAGTCCGACGGAGTTTGTGGGATCAGATACCAAAGTTTCAGTTCGAGCTTTGAAACTCCACCACGCTCCGGCACGGAATAACTTTGAATAATTCTATCCAAGGCAACGCGGGGTGCGCGAGATGAACATCATGCCCGGCCCCACTCGTCGAAGCGCATTAGAACAACTGCATGCGCAGAAAATTCGACACTGGCGGAACGCACGCGACTTTCCTGCACGTTAACCTAGGCTTGCATTCATGGCTAAAAACATCACTCTGTGGGTAAGCGGCGTAGCGCTCATCAGTTTGGGCCTTGCATGGCAAGCTATCAGGACCTCTGTTTTCTACCGGGATTGGGCCAACAACAACGACTTTCTTGGACTATTCGGGGTCCTGCTGGGTTGGGGTTTCCTCGTTGTGGGAGCTGGAATCATTGTGAAAGCCTTGGCCGCCAAGAAAGTGGACCAAAGCGAAGCAGCCGAGTAGTACCTGGAGCGACAGGCCATTGAGTAATCGCATCCGTGCGTCTCTCGTTAACGCTTAAGGGCATGAGCCCGATGGAATACCGTGCTCATGCCCTCGCAGCGTGATGCTTTAATTAAGTTGTCTAGCTTCCAGGGACCAGTTCATGGAGTGAAGGGGCCTTGCAAAGTACTCTAACTACGCCACAACAACGCTCTAAAGGTGTTGGCGCGAGTCAGTTCCCGGCTTTGGCTGCGCTGAGAATGACGTTCTAGACGTTGAAGCGGAATTCCACAACGTTTAGGACAGTACTAATGTCTATTTAGCGCTAGTACTTGGCGTCACGGGCTTCGTTGCGCTAGCATAAAAGTAATCAACACCTTCGACTACGCGAAGACCTAGCCACTAGAGAGCGGTCCGTCGAAGTGCGGGACGGCACAGCAGGTCGACACTTTGCGAGCGACCAAACCACAGCCTGGTAAGAATTCCAGCGGCTCCGCCTATAGCCACGCGAGCGACAACTCCTCACGGAGAGTCGCATCGCTATGCCTGCACGCCCCAAGTCCACTCCCAGCCACGACAAGTTTCTCAGTCTTCGCGAGGCTGTTGATCTCGGCTACGCCGGGTACTCAACCCTACGCAAGTACATCACTGATGGCAGATTGCCTGCCCATCGACTCGGTCGACGCATCCGACTGCGTCAGAGTGACCTCGACGCGCTCTTGGCTCCCCCACGCATTAGCCAAGTCGATGCTGCCATCGAGCGCCTGGTGTCAGCCGCACCCCCTCTCAGCGCAGAGCAAACCCGGCGATTGCGCCACCTGCTCGGGGACGCATCATGATCGCCGCCACCGGGTACGACGAACACTCCTCAGCGTGCGGAAAAGACCTTATCCGCACGCGTGAGACCGCTAAAACCCCATGTCAGAGCGCACTGGCGGCACCGTCGTATGGGGAGCAGCCCCCTTCCGCCGCCGCCGCCAATGCCAGCGAGACCGTCGATGATGCCGGATGGTCGCGGTCGATAGTCACCGACACGGCGACGTCGCGAAAGCACCCTGCCGTATTTGAGGTGCTGACGCGCTCAATTCAGCGCGACCCTCGTAGTGCTGCTGGGTTCGGTCGTTACCCCTCGGTGGTCGCGATGTCCACCGATCAGGAGTCCATTGTCATCGGCTTCGACACCGAGTTCGTGGCGATTGATCTGATGGATGCCGATCGCGCTTGGGTCGGCGAGGACGAGCACGTGGTACGGAAGATCGTCTCATACCAGTTCGCGGCGATCGATCCTCTCGATGATTCCCGGCTTCGGCTGTGCGTGGTCATCCCGCGGAATTACATCGGGCCTCGCGGGCCTCGCACGGCCCGTCTCTCGTTCGAGAAGGGTCTTGAGATCGCGATCATGTCCCTGGGCCTCCACGAACACCCGCTCGCCGTAGGCTGGAAGGAGAAAGGCGTTCCTGCCCAGACCGCTGTCGGCGATGACGGTAAGTCTCATCCGGCGGTGTGGTTCAAGCGCGGTACTGAGGGTGTTCCTCGTGCTTTGCCGATCACGCTGGTCGCGCACTTCCAGCACGCCGACCTGACGACCTTCGTTGACCGCAGAAAAGCGATCAACGTCTGGAACCGGTCTTATCCGGGCAGGGCGAAAGCTCTGTCCGATCGTGCTGGATGGGACAGTCGGCAGGCCCGGTGGCTGGATGGTCGTGCCCCCGATATCCTCCGCACGGTGATCTCGGCCAGCGCGGGCATGGTGTCTACCAAACCCGCCCGCATGGTGCTGTCTGGGGAGAATTGGCGGTGGAAGCTGCCGGTGGAAGTCGCGATCCGCGACACGATGGCGCAGAGCGGTGCTGAACCGCTCAAGGCGCTGGGAGCAGCGATCGGGACACCAAAGCTGGACGTTCCCGGTGACTGGATCACGCGGATGGACGAATACCTCGCTCTGCATCCTGTGGAGTTTCTCGACTATGCGGCCAACAACGCAGTGATCGCGCTGGAGTACGTGAGCCAGCTCTACGGTGATCATCGGGCCGTCCCGCTGACCCTACCGACGGCGGCTGCGAAAGCGGTGAAAGGTCTCATCCAGGAGGAGATTGGCGACAGCCGGGACTTCAACACCGTCTTCGGCGGACTCCACAAGGTAACGAAGACCCAGGAGGGTGCTGCCGGTGTCGAGGAACAGCAACTCGACTTCTACCGGGTGCGGGCCTTGGAGCCGATCGACGGGGCTGCAGCGACGTGGATTCATGCCTCAGCAATGAGCTTTCGTGGTGGCTACAACATGTCTGCGGAACTCGGTCTGTTCGCACGGGTGACCAACGACTTCGACCTCCAGTCGTGCTATCCCACGTCCAGCTCGACGATCTGGGATGTCGACTACGAACACCCCGACGGCGTCATCCTCCGGACGGTCAACAACGTCGACCTCGCACTGTCTGACTTCGACAGCCCTCTCACGCCATTCCTCGGGTTCGTCAGCTTCGAGTTCCCGAGCACGGTCGCGTTCCCGTCGCTGCCGGTCCCGGTCGAAGGGTCGATGATCTATCCCCGCACGAGTGGAGGTGCTCGCGGGGTCTGGGCGACCGGCCCAGAGGTCTGGCTCGCACTGACCCTGGGTGCGAAAGTGACGTGTCAGATCGGACACTTCGGGCGGACTCTCACCGACGCGCAGGGGGCTCCGTCTCGTCTGCTTCGTGGTGCGTACAAGCAGCTCCTCGATGACCGGGCACGGGCCAAAGAGCAGTTCGGCAAGAAGTCGTTCGAACAGAACGTCCTCAAACTGATGGCGAACTCCCCGTACGGCAAACTGGCACAGGGCGTCATGGGTCAGCGCGGTTGGGACGCATGGGCTCAGGAGCGGGACTCCGTCGGTGGGTCTGCGATCACATCGCCGTGGCACGCGTCCATGACCACTGGGCTCGTGAGGGCGGTGTTACTCGCGACGCTTAACCAGCTCCACGAGCTGGGCTACAGCACGCCGTCCTGCACGACCGACGGGTTCATCACCGACGCCGACCTGGACGTGGTCAACGGCCTGGACCTCTTCGGGCTCGGTCCGATCTGGCGTGAGTCCCGTCTCGTGCTGACCGGCTCCGACGAGATGTGGGAGCGCAAGCACCAGCAGACCGATCTGCTCAACGTCACCACGCGGGCAAATTTCAGCCGACAGCCCGGCGGGGTCCTGGCCCACGGGGGGTACAAGCTCCCTGAAGGCATCGAGCACGACAGCCAGGCCGACCGCGACCACATGTACTCGCTGATGGCGAGTCGTGATGGTGCGCTCCCAGTGACGATGAAGGTCTTCCCTTCTGTGCAGGAACTGACTCGAATCGAGAAGCGGTTGGACTTTGCGCCGCGTGTGGTCCACAAGCAGCAGACGATCGAGTTCGACCGTAAGCGCCGCCCTATCAGTGAGGGGATGTCCCTCGACATCATCGACATCGACGGGGTTCAGCATGAGGTCGCCCACGTGCACACCATGCCCTGGGAGTCTCCCGAGCAGGCTTTGCTGGGGCGCTCGGTCGATCAGGGGCTCAAGGAATGGGACGACGCCCTTGGCGAACCTGTGTGGAGTCGCTCTCCCGTACGTCGAACGGTCGAGCAGTGGGAGGACTACTTCGATCGGCTCGACGTTCTGCTCGACGAGGACGGGTCGGTCGCCTATGCAGAGCAGCTTGTGCGCATCGCCAAGGGCATAGTGATCGCGTTCCGCCAGGAGATCATCGACATCCCGTGGCTCCATCCAGGTGTGCCTCTGGCGGACCGTCTGGACGCCTTCGAGGCATTCGGGCTCCCTCGGGTAAAGGAGCGCTTCTGGTCGCATGCCCGTTCCAAGACCGAACGTCAGATCGACGTCGACTTGGACGCGATTCAGCCCTACGTCGAGTGGATGCAGGCGGTCAACCCCTTCGATGCGTCGGCATCTGCCGACGCCACATGAGGTGATGACGATGAGCTACATCCTCGGAGGACTCACGTTCCCGACCAAACAGGCGATCGCCAAGCACGCCAGCGCCGTGCTGAACCGCTCGGGCCTCGGAGAGGTTCTGAACGGTCCCGATGATTCGTTCGCCCGCGACCTCCTCGCCCATCATCCAGAGGCCGACCGCAAGCACGGCGTCGGCATCTCCGCGATCATCGTCGCCCTCATCCCTGAATGGGGCACGAGGAACTTCCTCGTGCTCCACGAGGACGGCACGGACGACAACTGGTCCATCAAGAAATGCATCACAAACCTGCGGCCGGTCGGCCGTTCAATCGGAAGGAACTGACCATGACGAACAACATCTCCACCAACTTCGACGAGCTGATCGTGCAGGAGCGCCGCCGCGCAGCCGACCGTATCGCGAGGCTCAAGCGTGCTGCTGCGGAAGAGCAGCGCCGCGTTGACGCGCGGGTCATCGAGCTGCTCCGCGAGGAGCACCCCGATCTTTACGACGGCCTCGCGAAGGAGGCGGCTGAGCTTCTCGCGGCCGAGCGCGACAAGCGGGCCAAGCGGGCTAAGAAGGCTGCATCGCGTTCGAGTGATGTGGTCGACGAGGCTGCCGCACAGGCTGTCGACTCTGAACATGAGGAGGCGGCACCGTGGAACGGCTGACGGCTCCGATCCGGGACTTGCGCCAGCGTCCCGGGTACCCTCCGCCCGCAGGGAGCGTAGCGAGCGAGGACGGAGGCCAGCGGTTCTTGGAAGACATGAGCGCTAGCGAAATGTCCGACAAGAACCCTGCTGGCTGTCTTCCGTACACCCAGGAGACCGAGCCCGACACCCATGGCAACGCTGGTCGGGATCGGTCGGAGGGATGGGAGGAAGACCCGGCTCTGTCAGCGCAGCAGCACCACGACTCCAAGGTGAACACCGGTCGGGGCGATGCGGAGCTGACAGGGTCGGACGAGGCTCCGGTGGAGCCTCGGAACAGCCGTCGACGGGAGGTCTCTCTCGACGTGCGGTTGACGGTGGCTGATCGCGATGCGATCCGTCGCCGTGCTCGGGTGCTCAGCGTGAAGCCAAGCGCGTGGGCTCGCGCAGTCATGCTCGATGCACTGGATGCTCGGTCGGCCAAGGTCGAGTCGCTGGAGGCATGTGCCGGAGAGAAGGGCGTGGCGCTTACCATCCTTGCTCCGGCAGTTGACCAGCTCCGTCGTGTTGGGGTGAACCTCAACCAGGCACTGCGCCGGGGTGCTGCCGTCGATGACGGTCTCCTGCGCGAGGTGATGGCTGCGGTGGATGACGTGCGTGCCTCTCTCGGTGATCGGACGCGGACATGAGCACCATCAACGTGAGGCCCTCGACGAGCGCCTCGGGGAGCGTCGGCTACGTCCTCTACGGCAGGGACTCTGAGCGCGAGCAGAAGCTCAAGGAAGACGGGCGGACGCGCGCCGCGTCGTTCGCCATGAAGATGGCGGGCGGTGCTTCAACCCCTGCGGAGTTCGTCAAGCGTGCCGAGCGCTTGGCCGAGGCACACGGAAGGAAAAACCAGCTTCAGAGCTACGTGCTGGCATTCCATCCCGACGAGTTCGATGTGACCAATCAGGAGGACCTCGATAGGGTTCGTGACTTGGCTGTCGAGCTGGCCGAGCGCATGCACTCCGCCGACTACATGGTCGTCGTCCACAAGGACTCCGCCGGAGGACATGCGCACGCGCACATCCTCGTGGTCAACCACGACAACTTCACCGGCAGGAGCCTCCAGCGGTACACCTCCTGGAAGCACGGACTGCGCCAGCTGAACGACGAGCTGATGAGGGATGAAGGTCTCTCGGTGCTGCCTGACCCCGAGGAGCCGAAGCCTGACTGGGAATTGCGCCGAGAGGCCTTCGCCCCTGGCGGCTTCGAGCAGGTGCTCGGCGACAAGATCTATGAGTCGTTACTTGACAAGCGATCGGTAAATCGTGCGGTGTTCGAGCAGGTTCTGTCCGAACACGGGATCACGCTCGCGGTGACGAACCGCGACGGTTGGAGCTACAAGATGCGTCGCACGAACAACGGGAAACTCGGTCGGAAGAAGGCGTCCGGACTCACCCCGGAGTTCACGGCAGCGGGCGCACAAACGATATTCGACTACCACTCACGGAAAGGGAAAAAACATGGGAGCACTGGACAAGATGCAACAGGAGGACATGAAGGAGGAAATGCTGTCTCTGGCTATGCGGATGTTGGAGAACTCAACCTCGGAGCACGCCGCCGACAGGCAGCAAATCGGGAAGTTGACGGCGGCAGTCACGAATCTTACCGAGTACGTGAAGGTGATGGACGAGGAACAGACGAAGAGGATGGATCTCCTGTCGACCTCGCAGCAGCACGAGCCGCCCTCCACGCCGCAGCTCGACGCCGAGATGAAAAAGCGGCTGCAGGAGATCGAGAAAACGCTCGCAAGCGTCGCGCAGCAGCTGAGCAGCAGCGCCGTCGTGAAGCTGCCCGATGGGTCGAGCGTGACGCGCTCCGATCTCGTGGCGTACTCGATGATGCAGGCGATCACCAAGCAGCAGAAGATGATGGCTTCGGCCTCGGATGATCTCGCCGATGTCGTACGCAAGCGCGGCAACGTTCGGATCGACACCGAGAAGCTCACCCAGCACGCCGTGAAGCTCCTCGACTCTCGTCTCGCGAAGGCCGTCGAGGCTCCCATCCAGCGGGTCGAGCAGATCGTTGCTGGCCTCGAAGAGCGCGTCAGCAGACTCGGGGCGGAGAAGCTCGCTGAGATGACCTCAGCCGCTCGGGAGGTCATCGCCACGTCTGAGCAGGCTGAGCGCCGGGTCGAGCGGCTCGCGGGCAAGCTGACCTGGGCGATGATCGGTCAGGTCTGCCAGGCACTGGTGCCCTTCGCCGTTGCGTTCATCGTGCTCGGTGGTCTGGTCGGTGGTGCCAGTCAGATGCTGGGTATCGGCCCGCTGCTCGGCTGGACGTGGGACTCGTTCGCTGCGGCTACCGCGTTGTGGTCGAAGGCGTTGATCGCCCTCGGTGCTCTCGGCGGATGCGCAGGCTTCAGCTGGCTCATCTGGTGGGCCGGAAGAAAGCTCTACGAGTCCTATCGAGGCTGGTGAACGACGAAAATCGAGTAGGCGGGAGTGTCTAGCTCCCGCCTCTCACACCACCGGACATGCGGGCCCGCATCCGGCGGTTCGCTAGGTCGTTTGAAACCTATCCCATGCATGGCGAAAGGAGAGTAGGCCTTGATCTGCCCAGTATTCGTTAGGTAGTGCTCGTGAAAGGATTGGAGATTTCGCAATCCGCCAGTAGGCACGACTGGTCATACCCCACTCATAGGCTTTCCCGGACGCTATTCCAAGCCGCCGCAGATTCGCCACCCGAGTACGCGGATTCTTCCATTCCTTCCAACGGATTTGCCGCATCCTGCGCCGAAACCACTGATCTAGATAAGTGAACTTTCCCGGTGTCTGAGACAACCTGAAATAGCCCATCCAACCCCGGATATAGCGGTTCAGCTTTTGAATGCGATATTCCATCGAGATACTCCACTTCCGTGAAGTCAGTTCCCGAATTCGCTCCTTCATACGTGTAAACGCTTTCGGAGCAATCCGCACCTTCACGACTCCGCCTTTGGCGAAGTAGAACCCGAAACCCAGCAATGTAGCTACCTTCGCTGGATTAATCGTGGACTTCTGTCGGTTCACCCGAAGCAACAAGCGCCCTTCAAGGACTTTCGTCGCCTGCTCAAGCACCCGAATCGCAGCTCTCTTCGATCTCACAAAGATTCTTAGGTCGTCGGCGTATCGCACGAAGCGATGCCTCCGAGACCAGAACTCCTGATCAAAATCGTCAAGAATGATATTCGACAGTAACGGTGACAAAGGGGATCCCTGAGGGGTTCCTTCCGCCGTTTCCCGCCGAACACCCTGCGTCATGATTCCCGCTTCAAGATAACGGCGGACCAGCTTCAAGACCCGTTTATCTTTCACCTTCCGCGCAACTCTGGACATCAGCACGTCATGGTTCACCCGATCAAAGAACGCATCAAGATCAACCTCAACTACCCACCGATAGCCCTGGGAGATCACCAATTGGGCGACCTTCACGGCATCGTGGGCGCTTTTACCCGGCCGAAATCCATAAGACACCGGCACAAACCCCGGCTCAAAGACCGGAGATAAGACTTGCGCGATTGCTTGCTGGATCAAGCGATCCACCACGGACGGCACCCCCAACATCCGCTGCCCACCATCAGGCTTGGGAATCATCACCTGACGCACCGGCAACGGCGCATAAGTACCAGCATCAAGAGCAACCCGGGTACTTCCCCAGTGATCAGTGAGCCAGTCACGCAGTTCATGCGTTTGAAGCCCATCAACACCGGCAGCACCCTTATTACGCTCAACACGTTTCAACGCAACCAACAAGTTTGATTGCGAGAACACACGTTCCCACAGATCATCTTGTTGGTTCCAGATATCATCCCCACCAGCCGCCGATTCACCGCTACGCACAAGAAGGTACTCTCCCAGATTCACCGGTACCCTACCCCTCTCTGCCCCACGTTCATGGGTATTCTGCGATTATCACGTGAACACGAGAACCCGTGCTTCAAACATCAATTCCCAGCGTTCAGCCCTTCCCTACCCCCAACAATGTGGGCGTCCTTGGCGTCATCACCTGACCCAAACACGTATCCCGGTAAGTACTATGACCTCTGCTGACCCCTGCCCCATCAGTCCTAACCTCACGGCCAAAACCGCTTCATCCCAACCACTGATGACGCAGTTGCCATTAGCTAGGTCTTAAACCACCTTCTCGACCAGAGGACTTTCACCTCCAAGCAAATGCCCATGCCGGGCGTACAAGAGAGCACCCCGTGACTGCGGCCACGGGGTGCTCTCATGTCATCCGATGTAGGGGTCATCTCCGAACAGCTCATCATCGGCGTCGTAGTACCCGAGCAGGTCCCGCTGCTGACGGATCAACTCGACGGTCGCCTTGTGCAAGGCGAGAAGGTCTTGAAGATGGGCTTCTTCGTCGGTCATCTCCGGGTTGCCGACCCACCAGCGGAACGACTCAGCGTGGCTACGAGCGTTGGATTCTGCACTCATGCTCAGCCCCTCTCAGAGATCACGGAACACGTAGACAGACAGAGAGTCTGCGCGCACGACCGTGTAGTCGTGTTCCAGGTCTCGCGTCCATGAGTCCCAGTTGAAGTACCGCTCTAGCTCCTCGGGAGCGTTAGAAGGGATGAGATCGATCTCATCGGCCAGGTTCTCCGCGAAATCGCGGAAGCTGCCCCACGTGCCGCAGAAGCGCTCTTCGAAGTCCGAGACCGACGGCAGGTCGCCGGTACCCTCGGAGACATAGCTTCCGGAGGTGACCCACGCGCAGAGGGCTCCGCGCTGGTGTTCGGGTACCACGAGGATCACACGAGCCCACGCAGCGGCGGCGTGGGGGCTCATCTCGCCGTCGACCGGGATGTTCTCGTGGTCCATCACCCACAGCTCCTCGCAGCCCTCACGGACGCGTCCGGGGCCGCCGTGGACGTCGGCGAGGGTGATGGTGTCGGCGTCCTCGGCGTCGAACCACTCGCCGACGAGGCGTCCGTCGTTGTAGCAGTGCAGGCATCCGATCCAGGCGCGGGGTGCGGTGTCGGTCATGGACGTGGTCATGGCGGTCTCCTCCGTGGTCGGGGAGAGCGGCGGCGCGACAGGCAGTCGTGCTCGGTGAATCGACGCAGTTACGCAGCGCCGTCCGCTCTCAGGAGGTCTTCCGGCCCCGCTGTGCGGGGCAGATCGTGGGGAACCCTACCTCCAGTCGACGACAACCGACTCGATCTTAAACCCCTTGCGCCCGCGCGGCTGGGCAAGAAGCGTGACCGTGGCAAGGGTATCGATGGTCTGACGACGTAGATCAAGCGACGCCTCCTGGAACGCGGTGGCGGGGTCCTCAACGCCCAAGATCGGAGACAGCGTGCCCACTCGGCCTTGTATAAGCTTCACGGCCTCCAGTTCTTGGATACGTGCTTCTGCTGCGTCCCGTACGCGTTTGAGGTCGCGCGCCTCAATAATCTCAGCATCGTAGTCGGCTTCGGCGCGCAGAATTCGCGCCCGCTGGTCGCTGATCGCCGAGTCGATGCCGGCCCCGTGCGGTCCACCGTCTGCGACCTCGACCATCGCTCTAGCATCCTTGCATGCAAGACGCTTCGCGACGACCGCCGTCACAAAATCGTCGATGGCAGCACCCGAGCGAACGATGTGGCCAGCGCACTTGTACCCACGCGGTGCCCCGGTCACCTTTTTTCCACAAGGCTCACCGGTCTCCTCGTCGGCGTATCCGCACCGGTAGAGTCCGCTGCCAAGGTGTTTGCGTTTGGTCGAGCCGGATGTGTTCGTCACGCGCTCCTTATCATCGAGCACCTGCTGTACCTTCCACCATGTCTCATCGCTAACGACCGGTTCCCACTGCCCTCGGATCGGCTCCCCAGCATCATCACGGAGAATCTGGGCTTTCCACATCCGTCGGCGCTTTCCGTCCGCCTGAGTGAACTTCGGTGTATATGTGCTCAACGCCGCATAGCGTGGGTTCCGCAGAATGCCAAGCACGGTTGAGGGCGACCACGGACCGTCCTCAACGATCGGTCGAGGTTCGAGACCCTGCTGCTCGCGGATGGCTGCCCGTTCGACGCTCACGGTATGCGTGTGCTTGGGAAGGGGGGAGAGACCCTCGATCTTCTTGCCGCCGCTGAGCGCTCGCGCGAGCGAGCGTAATGACTCTGGGTGCTCGCTCCTCGTGAACAGGCCGTAAATTGCTTTAACAACTTCAGCTTCATCGCGGATCACTTCACCGTTGACCGCGTAGCCGAGCGGGCGCATACCTTTGGGGGCACGCCCCTGCATAGCTCGCTGCCTCTGTGCGGCAGATTGACGAGCGCTCTTTCGCTCCATCTCGGCGCGCGCAACGGCAGCCTTGATGCGTGCATACATTCGCCCACCGTCGGTGGACAGGTCAGCGTCCCCGTTAGCTGTGACAAGGGCAAGCCCCCGTAGCTCGGCGGCGTCGATCCAGTCCTCCAACTGCCGAGGCTGTCTGGTGAGCCTGTCAAGGTCGTAGCAGATAATCGCATCGAACCGCCCAAGCAGGTAGTCGGCGACCATGCGGTCATAGTCCGGACGGATCGTGGTCCGGTCTGTGGCGCTTTTCGACTGATCGACGTATGTCTCGGCAACCTCCCAGCGCCGGAACCGAGCAAGGTTCTCGCAGTCCTCACGCTGACGGTCAATGGCGAGCCCGTCCATCTCACGGTCCTGCGAGATGCGGAGGTAAATGGCCGCCTTGCGGGGTGTGGTGGAGCGCTCGTTCATGTACCCATGCTACCGCCTAAACGTAAGAGCTGTGCAGAATTAACACTTCAATCGGTCATACCACACGACTTCATGCGCCAACGGTGCACCAGCGACTACATGCTGGCGTGCTGGAAGCGCTCTGCCCAAGCATCGTGATCAAACCGAGCGAGAGGATGATAAATCGCATGAACAATTGAGACCCCTGGCACGGACGCCCGATTCATGCACTCAGCTATCCCCATCCACGCCAACGACCGTGTCATAGAGACCGTACCTACGAAGCCCCTTGTGCGACTCGATCCCCGTGTAGGACAGGGAGGCGTCTTCGTATCGGCGGAACGCGAACACGGCCTGATTCATGTGCGTCGCGTTAAAGACACCGAGGTTCACGAGGAGGTGGAAGTCCTCGACAGTGAGACCGGTGACAGCACGGAACAGGCCCGGTTCGAGCTTGGTAATAACATCCTGGAGAGTGTTCTCGCGGAAATCGGTCAGGTACATGAAGGCCGGGATGCGCGTCGCAAACTTCACGAGCTTGTCCTGAATTTGCTTACGCTTGGTTTTGTACTCCTTCTCCTCAGCGGTGAGCTCCTTCCGCTCTGCCGGGGTCGTATCCTCACCCTTCTCCTTCTTAGCCTTCTTCACTGCGTCACTCTTGTTAACGACGGTCTCAAAGATGTCGTTTCCGAGTGCGCGAAAGCCCTCGATGTTCATCACGGCGTCTAGCGCGTCGGGGTTGTTCATGATTTTGCGCAGAGTGTCATTATCGACATTGACAAGAATTGCTGACTCCCATTTGCGTGCCAGCAGAGTCGCCGAGGTGCCCGAGATCGCGATGTCGAGAATGCCCCCGGCATCAATCTGGGTCATGTTCGACCCATCGTAGGCAAGGACAGGCAGAAACTTGACCAGGTCCTCGACGGCTTGTTCAGGGTTCGGGGTCTCAGGCGAGAGCCCAGCCCCATAGTCTGCGATCTGCCTAAGCGCCCGTGTGGGTGCGAAATCGAACACAAAACACACGGGCTTCAGGACTGCTTCGGCGCTCGGATCGTCGCCGTCGGGATTCTTGATCGACCAGGGCGACTGGACTCGGAATGCCGCTTGAAAGTAGGTCTCAGGCGAGTTCAGGTTGCGCAGCATCAAGATCGATGACCATTGCTTGACCGTGACTCCCGTGGTGAGTTTGCCACATGACAACGTGATGGTCTTGGTGTCGTGGCCATCCCCGATGGCCGTCCGCACGGGAGGTAGCGCGTCGAGACCGATACCGGCGCGTGCACCTGCAACGACAAGAACCTTGTAGTCGCGCCAGAACACGTTCTGCTGCTCGGCGAGCAGGTTCGCCATCGCCTCGCACGCGGCAACGTTTGGTAGGAACCAGAACGAGTGTTGCAAGTATGGCAGCAGTCGCACATCGGAGTATGGGAACGGCGGACGAGTGCCCATCCGCATCGAGTCGACCTGGGTCGGCATGTGCGAGCCGCGGATGATGTCGAGCCACTTCTGCACGTCGGCTTTGTGAGTGAAATCGGCATCGTCGCCGGTGCCCTTCGCCTCGAAGAAGGCGTTGAGATCGAACTCATCGAACTCTCCCTGGTTCGCGACCGCGATGAGCTCGTCCGGCATCTGGTAGGTGAACAGCCGCATCTCCGGCAGAGCTCCATACGGGTTCCATGCGTCGGGGCGGGCAGCAGCGTAATCTGCCTTTGCTCGCTGCTCGTCGGTGTAGGTCCAGTTGAAGATCTGTTCCTCGATAAACTCCCCCGTGGCCAGCGCCTTGAAGGGCGTGCCCGAAAGATACAAGTACGCGCGCGTGGTGATCGGAAGGAAATCGTTCTCGTCGTTGCCGAGTTCGTCGAGTTCTTCGTCAAAAGCAACGAGGCCGTCGTGATATTCGGCAGCGATCTCCCTTTTCGCAACATTGTCGTCCTCACCCTCGAATAGTTCCTTGGCGGAATCCCGCCAGGCACCGAAGTGGTACTCGTCGAAGATCACCAGGTCCCAGTTCGTGGTGTGGACCCACTCGTTCTTCGCTTTGATGAGGCTTGTCTTGCGGTCACGTCCAAGCAAGTCTTGAAAAGAACCGAAGTACACCAGAGGGCGAGTCTTATCAGCGTCGTCTGGGTTACCGCCAGTGGCGGAGGAGAGGTACTGCCAGCCGTCGAAGTCAGCATGGGACTCCAGATCGGTCTGCCAGGCGTCCTCGACGGCGGGTTTGAACGTCACCACGAGCACACGCTTCGCGCCCAAGCGCTTGGCGAGTTGGTACGAGGCGAAGGTCTTGCCGAACCGCATCTTCGCGTTCCACAAGAACCGCGGCACCGCCTTCGAGTCCTCGGTCCAGATCGACTCGAAGTACTCCTCAGCCTTGTTAACAGCGCTGGCCTGCTCCGGGCGCATCGGGAACGTCTCGTGATGGGTTCCAGTTAGCTTGACACCCTCACGCAACTCGGTGATCACGGTGAGTACGTCTGCGGGGGTGCAGCGCATCCACTCCCGAGCCGACCCGAAGGTTGGGTTCTCGAATCCCTTGTCGATCAGCCGCTGTCGAACGTCCGAGTCACGGAAGATCGATCCGTCGGGACGCTCAGCCAGTTCACTAGCGTGCAACGCGTAAGCCTGCTGCATCTGCCCCTGGGACTCACGGATGCGCGTGTTCACATCCGCCTTCGTTGTCTGCCCGACCTTTAGCAGACCCTCGTAACCTACAGGTGGACTGGTCGGCGACCACGCATACACGCGGAGCCGAGTCTCGGGTCTCTCAGGGAACAGCCCACTCGTGGGACTGGT
Organism: Jonesiaceae bacterium BS-20; assembly: GCA_039995105.1. Taxonomy (GTDB): domain Bacteria; phylum Actinomycetota; class Actinomycetes; order Actinomycetales; family Cellulomonadaceae. The sequence goes on along the minus strand of CP146203.1, from coordinate 752,677 downwards.
CGAAGCGATCTTCCCTGTTGCCACTCCTAGATCTCCCACGCGACTGGTTTCACCAGGGTGTCAATGAGCTCACTCTCATCCCCAGTGATCTGGTAGCGCGCATAGAGCGCGTCATCATCCCATGCAGTAGACAAGTCGAGCTTGGGCACTAGGCGGTACACCTTCTGGGTAACGTGTTGCGACGCCCGTAGTGTCAACACGAGGAATCTAAACAGTTGAGTTCTCATGTACGAACGCGCGTTCAGACACTCCGCCTCCGAGTCGAATGGTCCGACGACCAAGTAAGTCTCGGTACAGGCCGTGCCTGGGCCAGCCACAATGGGGTTCGAGAGAACGAGATGCGGATAGTCATCACTTCCCGGACTTGCGTACGGCACGAGAAGCTTCCATTCATTTACCCAATCGGTGTTCTCGATCAACTGCTTTTCAGAAACATAGCCGGTCGCCCCGAACCTACGAAGTTCGATCTGTTGCGTGGGGGTCGGGCGCGGGGAGAACTCGCCGAAGTTCGTCGCCAATCCGAACGGTTTTCTCGCTGAAACCAGCTCCGCGAAGGACTTGGACGACGGAAGCGCAAAGCTGGAGGACTGCCCAGTCTCCATGCGGACGACCTTCGAAATGATGTCAACTGCTCCACTGAACCGAATGAACGTGTCGAGCCCCCGCTCCAACAGTGGGCGGGACCCAGAGCCGAAATTCCGACCTCCCATATGGTTTGTCACCGTAGCGTCGCCTCGGTGATCTCGTTCCCAGAGGAAGTACATGATCCCGCCGCGCACATTCAGCCCCGGAAAGACGTCGTTCGTGTCGGGGTAGTCGTGGATGACGGAGAGTCGAGCGTCGCCTAGCATCTCCTGTCGAAACTCGTTCAGCCCTTTCCCACCTGAATACCACCGAGCGGGTATAACAAGCGACAGGTATCGAGGATCGAGGGATTTCGCAGACTCCACGAACTTGTTATAGATCGGCTGAGCGCTGGAGCCTGCGCCTCCATCATCGAGCTGGTAAGGAGGGTTGCCGATGATGACGTCGAACTGCATGTTGTCTCCAAACAGCTCGGCGATGCGAGCTTTGATGTCGTCGGTGTGGATGAAGGCGTAGGCGTGAGTTTCGAGGTCGTTGCTGCGCGCGTAGTCGTCCTCGCCCGCCCCGCAGTAGATGCACTTGCGATTGGTGTAGACCGTAACCTCTTCACTCGTGATGGGATCGACACGGAACTCACGCTTACCGCCGCCCCAGGTGTGCTCGGTGCGCTCGAACCAGATATGACCATCCTCGGTCGTGAAAGACTTCGCGATAGAGTGCGGACCGTTGGCGAACTTCGAGCAATACACGCTTCGACGAGCCAATAACGCGGTCAGCTCGGTGAGCCCGATGCCGAAGACTTGCTTCGTAAGTATGTGATCGATCCGCTCGGTCAAGTCGGGAATCTCCAAGATCAGTCCTTCGCTGAGACGATGAACGATCTCACGAAGGAACACTCCCGATTTCGTGAAGGGGTCGAGGAAAGCGACATTGGGATCCGCCCAGATGTCCGCGCCGTCGTTAGCGTCGGCCCACGCTGCCGCGAGCGTGTCGAGCATCTGGTTGGCGAACTCGGGAGATGTAAATACCTCATCGTTGGAGAGGTTCGCGATGCAGGTCAAGACATCCGGATTATGCCCTCGCAGGGTGAACGAGGCTTGCATAGCACTCATCTGGCATCCGCCAGTCCGGCCAAATCACTCACGGTCATCGTTGGGTGGGTTGCATGCGGTGCGAACAGGTCGCCCCCCAAATCAGCGAAGAGCGAACCCTCTGCCTCCCATGCGGAGCGTTGAGTAAGTTCGTCATACCGGAAGTCACGGCGCTGAAACTTCCCCTTCCCCAAGTACCCCCATTCGGCGAATGTGATCGGGTTGCCGTTTGTCAGCATCATCGTAAGAGCGTCGCCGCGGACAATGTTCGTGTCCAGCACAACGCGTGCCGCCGCCGCCCATTCATCCGTGACGTCGATCTCTAGGAAGGAGTTGAAGAGCCGGGCCAAGCTGTCTCGGCATTCCTCCGCGTTATCTTCGAGCAGCTCAATGCCATAGACACACATGAGAGCGAAGAGCGCATAATGGCGCTTCTCGAACTCACTCTTGCCATGGCGGGTCGCAACGGTTGCGAGTTTGCGAGCCAGCGTCGGCACGAGAAAGTTGCCGGAACCGCACGCGGGTTCCAGCACGCGTGAGTCGATCCGCTCGGACTCATGCTTAACGAGGTCGAGCATGCCATCGACCATCCAGGCAGGCGTGAAAACTTCACCGTGATCCGCGACGCGCTGCTTCGATCGAGTTAGAGGCTTGACGCCCTCATCGTTGACCACATCGTCCTCATTCTCTTGTAGCTAAGGTGTTCTATTTCTTGTTTCCAGACGTAAGTCCTGAACGGAATTCCACCACATCGCCATCAACCATGACGTAGTCCTTGCCCTCAACGCGGGCCTTTCCGGCTGCGCGAGCGTTGGCTACGGATCCGGTCTCAACGAGGTCTTCGAACGAGATGACCTCAGCCTTGATGAAGCCGCGCTCAAAGTCGGTGTGAATGACTCCGGCGGCCTGCGGTGCGGTCCAGCCCTTGTGGATGGTCCAGGCACGGGCCTCTTTTGGTCCGGCGGTGAGGTAGGTCTGCAGGCCAAGGGTATCAAAGCCAACGCGGGCTAGCTTGTGCAGGCCGGGTTCGTCTTGTCCGGAGTCAGCAAGCATCTCGGCTGCCTCATCGTCTTCGAGCTCAACCAGCTCTGACTCAAACTGAGCATCGAGGAAGATGGCCTCGGCGGGTGCCACTAGTGCGGCCAGTTCCTCTTGGAACTCCTTGTTTGCCAGTCCCTCATCATCGGTGTTGAACACGTAGATGAATGGCTTTGCGGTCATGAGCTGGAGCGAGGAGATCTCAGCGAGGTCCAGTCCGGCTGCGGCGGCAGCAGAGAACAGGGTCTCCCCCTTCTCCAAGATGGTCATGGCTTTTTGTGCGGCCGCGAATAGAACCGGGTCGCCCTTCTTGATCTTTACTTCCTTTTCAATGCGCACGAGCGCACGTTCAAGGGTTTGCATGTCAGCGAGGATCAGCTCGGTGTTGATGGTCTCAATGTCATCCTTGGGTGAGACCTTACCGTCAACGTGGACCACGTCTGGGTCGGCGAACGCGCGGGTCACCTGGCAAATGGCCTCGGCTTCACGGATGTTTGCAAGGAACTTGTTGCCAAGTCCTTCACCCTCACTCGCGCCACGCACAATCCCGGCGATATCAACGAAGGAAACAACCGCCGGCAGGATCTTTTGGGACCCGAAGATCTCGGCCAGCTTGTTCAGCCGTTCGTCCGGAAGCGGCACCACACCCACGTTGGGTTCGATCGTGGCAAACGGGTAGTTTGCCGCGAGAACCGTTGCACGGGTTAGCGCGTTGAACAAAGTTGATTTACCTACGTTGGGAAGACCAACGATTCCAATTGTAAGGGACACGGTTTCAGAGTCTACTTCTGAAGCGGGCGCCGGGGCCAACAAAGTAGCAAAATTGCTCGGTTTGCGGATCAACATCACAGTGTTTGGCTTGAAATCGGGATAAGTCTGCCGCAAACACCCGGGCCCCACCACGTTTCAGAGGCCCAGTACGTTAAGAATGTACTCAGCCTCTGAAACCCGGGTGTTGGCGCCCAACAAGGTATGTCAGAGGCAGGGTGCACACTTGAGCCATGGATCTTTCGATGTGGCTGTTGTTATTGACCGGACTGGTAGTGGGCATGGTGCTTGGCTACGTCCTCGCATTGGTGCGCGCAGGGGCGCGTAACCAAAACCTTGAGATTGAGGTTGCCCGGCTGTCCACGGCGATCACGGCTGAGCGGGCTGCGTTTGCGGAACGGTTAGAAGCCGCTCAGGCCACTCAGACGCAGTTGGGTAACGAGTTTAAGTCCCTGGCCGCCGAGGCTTTACAAATGAACAACCGGCAGTTTCTGAGTCTTGCTGATCAGCATCTGCGGACCACCCAGGTTGCCGGTCAGGCTGACATGGCAAAACGCGCGGTTGCCATCGAGGCCATGGTTGAGCCGCTCAACACGTCGTTGGGCCAGCTACGCACCCAATTGGGCTTAGCCGAGGAATCTCGGGTCAATTCTGCCGCAACATTGACAGAGCAGATGCGGGCGCTTGCAACCGAGTCACAGTCACTGCGCACCCAGACCTCGCAATTGGTAACCGCATTGCGCACCTCGGATGTTCGCGGCGCCTGGGGCGAGGCACAGCTGCGCAGACTCGTTGAGTCCGCTGGCATGATGAACCGCGTTGACTTCTCTACCCAAGTGACCGTGCAAACCGATGACGGGCAGCTGCGTCCGGATATGGTCGTGCACCTGGCGGGTAACAAGAACATTGTGGTGGATTCCAAGGTCGCTCTTGTGGGTTACCTCGATTCCACCCAGGCCCAAGATGAAACCGTGCGATTTGAACGGATGGGAGCACACGTGCGGCACGTCAAGAAGCATGTTGATGACCTGAGTACCAAGGCGTACTGGGACCAGTTCACCAACTCCCCCGAGTTTGTGGTCATGTTCCTGCCGGCCGAGTCTTTCTTGTCAGCCGCATTGGACCACGACCCTGCCATCTTGGATTACGCATTCTCTCGCAATGTAGTCATCGCAACCCCAACCACCCTGTTGGCATTGCTCAAGACCGTGTCATTTACCTGGCGCCAAGAGGCTATCACCGAGAACGCCCAGCAGGTCCTCAAGGTTGGTAAGGAACTCCATGCCCGGCTCGCGGTTCTCTCCGGGCATCTGTCCAAGGTGGGACGTGCCATCCAAACCTCGGCGGAGACATACAACCGCGCGATTAGTTCCTACGAGTCCCGGGTGCTCGTCAGCGCCCGCCGGTTAGAAGACCTCGACCTCGTCAGCCAGGAACTAGAGACCCCCGCCATGGTTAATTCCTATGCGCGTCAGCCTGCCGCCTTGGATCTGGCTGCGGAAACCCCCGCAACCTTGCCGGACCTGTAGCCCGCCTTGAAGCTGTTGCTGAAGCCGTAGGCAAACAAAACTGGGCCGAGCAAACCACAGATAGTTTGTCCGGCCCAGTCAATAGTTTTTCACTACCGCTGTATGCAGTTGTTACAGGTCGTTGCAGCCGCCACTGGACGTTACCGGGGTGACTTCAAGGGACTTGCGCACGCCGCGGTTAGGACGCTTCTCCAGCTTGCCGGCGGCCTTGAGGTCAGCACGAATCTCACGCGGAAGCGAGAACATGAGGTCCTCGGTTGCCGTGCGAACTTCCTCGACGTCATAGAATCCACGCTCGGCCAAGTACATCAAAACCTCTTGAACCAAGATGTCAGGCACTGAGGCACCGGACGTCAAACCAACCGTCTTAGCGCCGTCGAGCCAGGCCTCGTCAATTTCCTTGGCGTAGTCGATCAGGTAGGAGGTGGTTGCACCAGCGTCCTTGGCAACTTCCATGAGGCGCACCGAGTTGGACGAGTTGGTCGAGCCAACTACCAAGACCACGTCGCAGTCTGGAGCCAGCTTCTTGACCGCTACCTGACGGTTCTGCGTGGCATAGCAGATGTCATCGCTTGGTGGGTTTTGCAGAGTTGGGAACCGCTCCTTGAGCTTGTCCACGGTCTCCATGGTTTCATCCACGGACAGGGTCGTTTGCGACAGCCAAATCACCTTATTTGGGTCCCGCACGGTTACCTTGTCAACGTCATCGGGGCTGTCCACAATTTGGATGTGGTCGGGTGCCTCACCCGCGGTGCCCTCGACTTCCTCATGGCCCGTGTGCCCAATGAGCAAGATGTCATAGTCTTCTTCCGCAAACCGGACGGCCTCCTTGTGCACCTTGGTCACCAAGGGGCACGTAGCGTCGATGGTTTCCAGGTTGCGTTGCTTAGCGGATTCAATGACCGCTGGCGAAACACCGTGGGCGGAAAACACCACGCGGGCACCCTCCGGAACTTCATCGGTTTCTTCAACGAAGATAGCGCCACGGTCGGCAAGAGTTTCCACTACGTACTTGTTGTGGACAATCTCCTTGCGCACATAAATGGGCGCACCGTGAAGTTCAAGTGCCTTCTCAACGGCAATAACGGCACGGTCAACTCCGGCGCAGTAGCCGCGGGGCGCTGCGAGGAGGACCTTCTTACCGTTAGGGACTCTGGGTTCCGCGCCATCTTTCGTGGCGGACCCCGTTGCCATAGGACGGTGTAGGACGGACTCTGATGACTCGGAACTAATACCCGAAACAAATTCAAGTTGGCTCACTCTTTGAGTCTAATAGAGAAAGTGGCGTAATTCCGGTGGTCCTAGTGAAGAAATATCACAGGTAGAGGGCACAATTAGGGGGTGACCTCGAATTCCTCAGCCCAAAGTGATCCCGCTCCCCTTCCAGAGCTTGCCGCACAAACCACCAAAACCAGTCCCTGGCCGGTGCGGTTGTTGTCAGCAAAGATTGCGGAATACATTGACAAGATGTCCGTGGTCTGGGTTGAAGGGCAGGTCGTCCAGCTCAATCGCAGAGCGGGTATGTCGTTCATTACCCTGCGGGATACCAACCAGGATCTCTCGTTGCCGGTCTCCATTTTCTCGTCCGCACTCGACGCTGCAGGGCCCCTGAGCGAGGGCGCCCACGTGGTTGTGCGGGCTAAACCAACGTTCTGGGCCAAGCGCGGCTCCTTCCAGTTGCAGGCATCGGAAATTGCGCAGCTCGGAGTCGGGGATCTCCTTGCCAAAATTGAGCAGCTCAAGGCGCTCCTTGCCGCCGAGGGTTTGTTTGATCCCCAGCGCAAAAAGCCGCTCCCTTTCCTACCCAACCGGGTGGGCCTAATCTGTGGCCGCAACTCCGAGGCCATGCATGATGTATTGGTAAACGCGAAGGCTCGGTGGCCCTCGGTTCAATTCACCGTACGTGAAGTCGCGGTTCAGGGAGTCAACGCGGTCAGTCAAGTAACCGCTGCGCTTAGCGAACTTGATAGCAACCCTGAAATTGATGTGATCGTTATTGCCCGCGGCGGCGGGGCGGTCGAGGATTTACTGCCGTTCAGCAATGAGTCGCTCGTGCGGGCCGCCAGCAACGCCGTGACGCCAATCGTGTCAGCGATTGGGCACGAGAGGGACACCCCAATCCTAGATTTGGTTGCCGACTACCGCGCGTCAACGCCTACCGATGCCGCAAAACGTATTGTTCCAAACGTTGCGGAGGAACTCGCCGGGGTTGATCAAGCAAGGGACCGCATGGCTCAAGCCATCCAGACCATGCTGGACAGGGAACAAGCTGGTTTGACCGCTGTGCGCAGCCGGCCCAGTTTGGCTTCCCCCTTAAGTTTGCTGGTTCCGCTGCAGCAAGCGTTAGACCGTGACCGTTCCCGTGCTCTTTCAGCTTTTGACCGCCAACTCCTTACCGCTTCCGGTCAAGTAAATCAGCTGCGCGCGCAGGTCACAGCCCTGTCTCCGGCGGCAACGTTGGCCCGAGGTTACGCGGTGGTGCAAACCCCCACCGGGGCCATCGTTCGCCGCCCCGAGCAGGCTCCCGTGGGAAGCGAAATCTCAATCCGTCTCGAACTTGGAACCATCGATGCAACGATCGTTCCAAAACCCTAAACTTTAACCGCAGGTCCCGTAAGGAGGGAACGTAAATGTCCCAAGAAGAAGTGGCAACAAACATAGTTCGCATTGAAGCGCTAACCTATGAGCAGGCACGTGACGAGTTGGTGGGCGTAGTGAGCCGCTTGGAAGCAGGCGGCGAACCTCTTGAGTCTGCTTTAGCCCTGTGGGAACAGGGTGAACTTCTTGCCCAACGCTGCCAGCAATGGCTGGATGGCGCTCGTGCCCGCCTCGAAGCTGTTCGCGCCCAATCCAGCGCTGACTCGGAAGATTAGGAAGACAATGTCTACACCAGATGCGCGCTGCGCATTCATTGTTGGCGAAGCACTCATTGATGTGGTTCACAAAGCAGATGGGACCGTAGCAGAGCACCCGGGTGGTAGCCCCACCAACGTTGCTCTCACCCTTGGCCGGTTAGGCCGCCAGGCACAACTTCTGGCGTGGTTTGGGCAAGATGCCCACGGCACCTTGATCACCGAGTGGTTAAAAGAGTCCCACGTGACAGTTGCTGAGGGTAGCGACAAAGCGAAGAAAACCTCCGTTGCAATAGCAACGTTGGCCCAAGACGGCTCAGCCACATATGAGTTTGATCTTGACCCGCAAATCCCAGCAGACGCAACTGTTCCAGCTGGTTCAATAGTGGCGCACACCGGGTCGATCGCTCCGATTCTTGAGCCCGGTGGCCCAGACATTTTGGCCCTACTGACGTCTGCACGCGACACGGCGACCATCACCTATGACCCCAACGCGCGCCCATCGCTCATGGGTGACGTGGCAGTTGCTCGGCCACTGATCGAGGAATACGTCAAGATATCTGACGTGGTCAAGGTTTCAGATGAAGACCTTGAGTGGCTCTATCCTGGTGAAGGCCCGCAAACGATTGCTCAGAACTGGTTGGCACTTGGACCCGCGGTCGTAGTTGTGACCCTCGGTGGCTCGGGAGCCATTGGAGTTAGTGCGGCCGGTGTCATTAACGTAGCCGCGCAAAAGGTCACCGTGGTAGATACCGTAGGTGCAGGAGACTCATTCATGGGTGCCCTGATTCATGGACTGTGGCAGGCAGATCTACTTGGCGCCGACCAGCGCGCAAACCTCTTGGCAATCACGTCACAGCAGCTCACTACGGTCCTGGAACAGTGCACCAAGGTAGCCGCAATTACGGTCTCCCGCGCGGGTGCAAATCCACCGTGGCAGGCCGAGCTCAACACAAATTCCTGATCAACGTGATGTTTTCGTTGCCGCTCAGCGAACAAGTTGCCTTACCCAACACGTGACAATTTGATCTGACCGGTAGCGGGAATCGCAGCGAACGGGCTTCGAAGACGCAATCCCGAGGCGACCGTCCTTGAAGTTTAAGGGCGGTTCACCTCGAACTTTCCGGAAAACTCCTCCGAACTTTCCGGCCGTCACAAACACACCTCAGTATTAGGTGTGCCCAATAAGGCAAGGACGTCATGCCAACTACACTCACCCCAGCCCAAGCGTACGCACACCTCAAGGCAGGCAACAGCCGATTTGTAAACAACGCCATGGAGCACCCGTCACAAGGTTTTGACCGCCGTGAGGAACTCAAAGTAGCGCAAAGCCCGGTAGCAACGTTCTTTGGTTGTTCCGACTCGCGTGTGGCCGCTGAGATCATCTTTGATCAGGGTTTGGGCGACCTGTTTGTAGTACGTACCGCTGGACACGTTGTGGATACCACCGTCATTGGTTCAATTGAGTATGCGGTAGAAATCCTCAAGACTCCCCTGATCGTGATCTTGGGCCATGACAAGTGCGGTGCAATCCATGCAACAGCTCAAGCACTTGCAACGGGCGTTCAGCCCACCGGATTTGTCCGCGCTGTGACGGACAAAATCATCCCGTCAATCGTCTCGTTGACCGCTCAGCCCGGATCAATTGATACCTTTGATGAGAACACGTTGCGTACCGCGCATGTAAAACACACCGTTTCGATGATCCACTCGTACTCCGCACTCATTGCCGCGGCGGTTTCAGAGGGACGGTGCGCAATTATTGGCTTGGAATACGACCTTGAGGACGGCCAAGCCCATCTGATCAGTTCAATCGGCAACATAGACGTGTAGCTCGAAGATCAGATTTATTTCTTCGTTGAGGCAGGATTATTTTGAGTTCACAACCTGATACTTTCGATTCCTCCGGTTTTCGTGTTGAGCATGACACCATGGGCGAAGTTCTCGTCCCGGTTTCCGCTCTGTACGGCGCACAAACCCAACGTGCCGTTGAAAACTTCCCAATCTCCGGGACCCCGCTCGAGCCCTCTCACATTGAGGCACTTGCCCGGATCAAGAAAGCCGCTGCGCTTGCCAACCAGGAACTCGGAGTGCTGCCCGCAGACATTGCGCAAGCAATTGTGCACGCCGCCGACTTGGTTGCTGGTGGCGGTTACGGCGAGCACTTCCCCATTGACGTGTACCAGACGGGTTCTGGAACCTCTTCAAACATGAACATGAATGAAGTGTTGGCAAACCTTGCCAGCACTGAACTTGGGGCTCCCGTTCACCCCAATGATCATGTCAATGCGTCGCAATCCTCTAATGACGTATTCCCAACGTCAGCTCACCTGGCCGCGACCGCGGGTGTAGTGCGTGATCTTATCCCAGCGCTGACTCACCTAGCTGATTCGTTAGCCGCAAAGGCCACCGAGTTCGCAACCGTCGTCAAAGCCGGCCGCACCCACCTCATGGATGCCACCCCGGTTACGCTCGGTCAAGAGTTCGGTGGCTACGCAGCCGCAATGAATTATGGGATCGAACGCCTCGAAGCAGCGCTACCGCGAGCAGCCGAGGTTCCGCTGGGCGGCACCGCTGTAGGAACCGGCATTAATACCCCGGCAGGGTTCTCCGAGCGAGTCATTGCATTGCTCGTTGCGGACACAAACCTGCCACTGCGCCAAGCTCGGGATCACTTCGAAGCACAGTCCAGTCGCGACGGCTTGGTCGAACTTTCCGGCGCGCTGCGCACCATCGCGGTGAGCCTGACCAAGATTTGCAACGACATCCGTTGGATGGGATCCGGTCCCAACACCGGTCTGGGTGAGATCTTTATTCCAGATCTACAGCCGGGCTCCTCGATCATGCCGGGTAAGGTCAACCCAGTAGTTCCAGAGGCGGTCCTCATGGTCACGTCCCGCGTGATCGGTAACGATGCAACCGTGGCCTGGGCAGGTGCAACCGGCTCCTTCGAACTCAACGTGCAGATCCCAGTGATGGCGCAGGGAGTGCTGGAATCTATTCGCCTCCTGGCAAACGCTTCTCGGGTTCTAGCGGATAAGACCATCACTGGTATTGCCGCGAATGTGGAACGAGCACGTGCACTGGCGGAATCGTCACCTTCAATCGTTACTCCACTGAATCGAGTAATCGGTTATGAGGCCGCCGCCAAGGTTGCCAAGTACTCGGTTACTCAGGGTGTGACTGTGCGTGAGGCCGTGATTGCCCTTGGGTTTGTCGATCGCAACGAGGTCACGCTCGAACAGTTGGATTCTCACCTTGATGTTCTGTCGATGACCCGTCCCGCACAGGCGTAAGTACGGGTTCAAGCACTAGGCAAAATCGGGGGTTGCGGGGCCGGGGACATCTTCGGTCCCGCAACTTCTCGTTCATCTACACCCTGCGAAGCACACCTGTTGCCGCTGGCCCCGTTGTAGTCTGGCGGCTCCGCAAGCGCAGGACACCGCCGTTGGCAAACAACCGCCACCACCGCGCGGAATGCTGGCAGCCGAGCGGTCCTGCTGGTCCAGTGTTTTGGCGACTGTCTCGACAATACGCAATTTTCGGACCAAAGCACTGAGCGGCACTGTTGTTCGATACCATGGGTGGGTGACCACTTCTAAGAGCATCGTGAATTTATCCATGAGGGTCCTTGCTCGTTTGAAGGAGTACGGCGCCGGTCTTTCTCCAACGGGCCTAGTGCTAACTTTGACGTTCCTGTGCGCTTCGATGGCACCTTCGCTCATCCCGCGAGAATGGTTCTTTCAAGGTCTTCTTTCTGGATTATCAATGGTAGCGGGCTACGCAATGGGAGCGTTGCTTGGAGCTACCGTGAGGTGGCTAGGCTTCACCTGTCCCTGGTCCGCCAAAGTCACCCGCATCTTATGGCGGATTTTTGCCGGGGTCACACTGATTGCAATCCCACTGTTCACTATTTTGGGTGCACAGTGGCAGACCGAATTGCGGCTGCTGTTTGGGATGGAGGCCGACGGGCCGGCACGGGTTTTTTCCCAGCTAGTCTTGGGCATCTTGATCGCTGTCGGCTTGTTGGCGCTGGGGCGCTCAATCCGTACCCTGACCCTTTGGGTCACCCAGAAACTGGACCGTTGGATCCCCCGGCGAGCCGCGATCTTGGCTGCAATCATTATTGTTTCCTGGGTTCTGGTCACGCTCATTAACGGCACGCTCGTGCAGGGCACCGCAAACGTCTTGAATAACCTGTATGAGGCATCGGACAAGGGCTACCCCGAAAACCGCGAGCAACCTCAACTGCCTGAACGCTCCGGTTCCCCGCAATCGCTGTCCCACTGGGACAGCTTAGGGTTTCAGGGCCGCACCTTTGTCACGGACAACCCAAGCCTCGAAGAAATCCAAGAGTTTGCGGATCAGGCACCGGCCCTTAACGGCGTCGAACCCAAGACCCCTATCCGCGTGTATGCGGGCCTGAGCGAAGACGAATCGCTGCACAAGACCGCCAAGCAGGTCGTTGCCGAGCTAGACCGCACCAATGCGTGGGATCGCAGCGTACTCATGGTCGCAACCGCAACCGGAACCGGTTGGATTGACCCCTCCTTCACGGCAACGTTTGAGCTCATGCATGCCGGGGACACCGCAATAGCAACCATGCAGTACTCCTACCTACCTAGCTGGGTCAGCTTCTTGTCCGACCGGTCCACTCCCCCAGCAGCTGGACGGGCCTTGTTTGAGGCGGTCTACGAGGCATGGCTGGAAAAGCCCGAGGATTCGCGCCCCGAGCTGTACGTATATGGACTCTCACTGGGTTCCTACGGCATGCAAGGGGCCTTTAGCGGACTACAAGACATGACCGAACGCACCGACGGCGCACTGTTCGTAGGGACGCCCAGCTTCACGCCTAACTGGCAATACTTCACCGAACACCGCGACCCGGGCTCACTTGAGATTGCCCCGGTATTCGACGGCGGTCACCGCGTTCGATTCAGCGCAGAACCGAACGCAGCTTCCAACTTGGTTGAAAACACCGAGAATTGGCAGGCCCCTCGAGTTGCGTACCTCCAGCACGCCTCAGATGGCGTTATTTGGTGGTCACCGGACCTCATCTTCACCGCACCGGATTGGCTCAACGAACCTGCAGGTGTAGACCGACGCGTCAACATGGTCTGGTTGCCCAGTGTCACATTCTGGCAAGTAACCTTTGATATGTTTGTCTCTGGCAACGTTCCTTCAGGTCACGGCCATGCTTACCACCTGGAATACACCGACGCTCTCGCGGCTTTGACCGCGCCGGACGGATGGTCCCAGGAAGATAGCGCTTTACTCATGGACAATATGAGCAACAGACCCGTAATTAATTAGCACACCGTAGTCCTTATTACCTGCATTTGTCCCTACTTTGGAAGGAACCAACGTGACAGTTCTAGTCGCATACAATGATTCACCCCAAGGCTCGGCCGCGTTTGAGGCCGCCGTTGAAGAAGCCCAGCGCCGCAATGTCGGACTGACGACTTTGGTCCTTACCCCTCAGCCCGATGATGCCCCCGTTCCATCCGCGCTTTCAGCGCTGATTGCTAAGCACGGCCAAGAGGTTGAGATTGCGTTCCGCTCGAGCAGCATAGACGTTGCCGATGCCATTTTGGATCACTCTGACCGCGTCCAGGCGGAGTTGATCGTGCTTGGGTCACGCAAGCGCACACCGGTAGGAAAGTTCCTCATGGGAAGCACCACCCAGCGCGTGCTGTTAGATTCCAGTGCGCCGGTCCTCGTAGTCAAGTCTGATTCAGCTCCATAAGGCTTAGAGCCAAAGGCCCCGTCAATTAAGCCCACACCGAGCTAAATTGACGGGGCCGAGTCATTCCCAGACAGTGCCTTGACCGTCGGGCAAGGCCGCTTGGGCGGCGGTAGGCTGGTATTGGGTAACGGGTACACCGCTGCCAGACAACGAGGTCACCCCCACTCCCTAATGCACGCATCTCGAGGGAAGGACCAGAAATGCCCACCGCAACAGACGCCGTTATCTCAGCACAAGTCGCAATTCCACTTGCTGCAACGCTCAACCGCGATCAAGCCCCCTGGGTCCTGTCGTTGCGTCGCCCGATGCCGCACTCACCTCACACGCTGTGGCAAATGATCACCGAGCCCGAGTACCTTGCCCACTGGTCTCCGATCGTTCCGAACAGGCCGCTCACCACGCCTGGGCCCGCAACTTGCCGGGAGACACCCGAGGATACGGCCACCGATGCCGAGGTGCTCTCAGTTGGGGCCTACCGGCAGCTCATCCACCAATGGGGCCCCGAGCAGCTCACCTGGAATATTCACCCCGACCATGACGGCACGGTTCTTGAGTTGCACCAAACCGTGAATAGTCACACCGAAGCCATCATGAATGCCGCCGGTTGGCATATTTGCTTGGCAAGACTAGCCACCGAGCAGGGCGGTGTCAGCCGTGAACGAGTCGTTGGCATGCGCGCAATGGACTATGGGTTTGCGGGGCTCGTGGAACACTACGAGGAACTATTTCCAGAGGCCAACTAGCCTCCAGTAAGACGTTTAGCAAACGCTAAAGGCCCGGAAATCTTTCGATTTCCGGGCCTTACTTGGTAGCGGGGACAGGATTTGAACCTGCGACCTCCGGGTTATGAGCCCGGCGAGCTACCGAACTGCTCCACCCCGCGCCGTTCTTACCTTGTTAACCTGCAATAAACTACTTGCAAGCCGAAAGATCGTAAGAATAATCTTCCTTAGTAGCGGGGACAGGATTTGAACCTGCGACCTCCGGGTTATGAGCCCGGCGAGCTACCGAACTGCTCCACCCCGCGCCGTTCTTACCTTGTTAACCTGCAATAAACTACTTGCAAGCCGAAAGATCGTAAGAATAATCTTCCTTAGTAGCGGGGACAGGATTTGAACCTGCGACCTCCGGGTTATGAGCCCGGCGAGCTACCGAACTGCTCCACCCCGCGTCGGCTCTACTACTATAGGCAGACGACAAGCTCAGATACAATTCGAATCGTGCCTTTTGGGTGTGTGATACCAAACTCTAGGAACAGTGCTTGACTTGCCCAACCAGATACGCGGGCACCAATACCGCTTTGCTACCGCAAGACGAATTATCCGGAACCCTCTTGGGCGCAGAGCCGTGACCTGCACTTACTTGCCGAAACTGCGCCCAAGGGTGGAAAAACTTACGTAGGGACTACTTATCTAAAACGGTTGCACCAAAGCGGAACTCGCGCGTGGTTCCTGGCGCAAGACGGACGTCACTATCGCGGTCCGGACGGTTAAAAGCGTCGGTTGTGGACTCAACGGGCTCAATAGCGATCGCTCCGCGGGGCCGTGGGAACGTGCCACCGGTGTAAACCAACACGGTGCCGCGCTCTTGCCACACGGCAAGTCCCGCACCGGTTTGCGGTTCGATCAACATGGTACGGATGATCCCGTCGCTTTCTGGAACTAGCTGGTCCCAGGCATCGTCGTAGTCAACCCCCGCAAGCGGGTTATGCACTACGTCCTGGTCTACCGGCTTGTAGGCCGCGTCGCCCGCAAGTGGAACAAGTTTGTCATCCATCATGATCTGCACACGGCCAGGAACACGCAGCTCGAGGTCGTCAAACGTCGCGTGGCCTGGGATCTGCCAGTACGGGTGCCAACCTGCTCCTGCTGGGGCGTCGACGTCTCCCACATTGGTGTAGGTCAACTCGACGTTGAAGTCCGTCGCAGTGATCTCGTAGCGCACGGTGACATCAAGGTCGAACGGGTACCACTCGTACTGGCCTGCGCGAATGGTGTATCCAAAGGACAACGCCGCAAAGGCAGGGTTGTCTAACTCCGCCTCAAGTACTTCCCAGTCATTGACCCGCACAAAACCATGGATGACCTCGGGGTCATTAACGCACTGCTTGGGCACCTGGTGCGTGACACCATCCCAGGTGTACTGATCGTTGCGCAGGCGGTTGGCAAATGGGAACATCAGCGAGTTCCGCATGCCGGCCTGTGTTTCAAAATCGGCTTGGGAAACAAACCCGGTAATGAAGTCACCGATCTCACCGCGGAACGGCGCCTTCCAAGTCAACGGAGTGGCACCGCACACCGCAATCTCGAGTTGAGCACCGCTAGCACCGTGACGCAGGATCTTGGTGGGCATGGCATCAAGAGCGCCATCACTGATGCTGTTGACAGAGTTGTCGGTCATGTATTTGTCCAATACCTTGTGGTGCCGTTGGTGTACACCCCACCGGCACGGAATTTAGTCCCCTCTATCTTGACAGGCGCCGCGATTCCTTGCACACGCTTTCACCTGTTAGACAGCTTTGGGCTTACAACAAGGTGGGCCCATGCCTTGCCGGCATGGGCCCACCTCAACGATGCTTAAACAACCAGTGCCAAATATTTCTGGCGGATACTACCTAGTTTTGAGCATCAATCGCTGCTTCAACAGCCTTTTGCAGACGTTCCTGCGCCTCACCGTAGGCAGCAAAGTCTCCCGCCTTAAGTGCGGCATCGGAGTCCTGCATTGCCTTCTTGGCGTCCTGGAGGGCCTGATCAAGGCTGATCTGAACACCAGGGGCCGTTGGGGCATCGGTTGGTTCCGTAGTCGGCTCGTTTGACGGCTCCGGGGTTGGAGTCTGATCTCCCGGCTCGACCGGAGGAACATCGCCCGGCTGCGGCTCAGTGATAGGAATGTCGTCTTCCTTCACCTCGGCGTCACCGGCTTCTGCACCGGAGTCGCCACCGAATACGAGGTCGAGTGCTTCATCGAGCGTGTCAGCGAGCTGGACTTCGTCACCGAAGGAAACGAGGACCTTACGCAGCAGTGGGAACTGGGTTCCACTTTGTGCCTGAACATAGACGGGCTGCACATACAGCAGTCCGCCACCTACGGGCAGCGTTAGAAGGTTTCCGTTGACCACGGTGGCCTTGTTACGCAGCAGACCAAGGGTCGTTGCGATTTGAGAGTCGGAGTCAAAGTTGTTTTGAACCTGACCCGGTCCCGGGATTGTCGATCCACGCGGCAGTTCAAGAAGGCGCAACTGACCGTAGTCTTCATGCGGCTTGCCTGCTTCGTTTCCTGCTTCAGCGTTGACCGCCAAATATCCGGTCAGCACGTTACGGTCACCGGACCCACCGGCAATGAATGACGAGGAAAGCGAGAACGCAGGGCTATCTTGGCCTGGCATCTGCAGCGTCTGGTAGTACGGCGGCTGCGCAAGTGCTGCGGCACCCTCGGCACGGGCAGAGGTTGGGTCATCCGGGTTACGCCAGAAGTCCTGTCCGGAGAAGAACTCCGCCGCAGTATCGACGTGGTAGCGGGTCAGCAAGGTGCGCTGAACCTTAAACATGTCTTCCGGGTAGCGAATGTGGCTCATGAGCTCGCCACTGATCTCTGACATTGGCTTAACGGAGGTTGGGAAGATGTTCTGCCAAGCTTGCAGAACAGGATCTTCGGTATCCCAGGCGTAGAGACTAATCGATCCGTCGTAGGCATCCACCGTCGCCTTTACCGAGTTGCGAATGTAGTTGACCTGTTGAGGCAGCAGAGCCTGAACTCCTGCGGCGTTGGTTCCAATAACGGTCGCGGTTGCCTCATCAAGGGCCGCAGAGGTTGAGTAAGGAATGCTATTGGTGGTGGTGTAGCCGTCAACAATCCACTTGACACGGCCATCTACAACGGCCGGGTAAACACGATTATCTAGCGTTAAGTACGGCGCTACCTTGGCAACTCGGGCTGCCGGGTCGCGGTTGTAGATGATCTGAGATTCGTCATTGACCAGCTCGGAGAACACAATTTGCTCGGCTTGGAACTTCAGCGCGAACAGGAGTTTGTTCCAGAAGCTGCCAACTTCAGGTCCTACCGAGATTTCATCGGTTGGGAACGTCGTATTGACCTGGCCGGAGCCCTCATCGGTTGGGTAGTCAAGCTCGCGCTCTTCGGTTCCCTCAGGAGCTCCAACGATCGAGTACAGCGGAGCCTTGGGACTGAAGTAAATCCGCGGCTCGTAACCGTCCTTGCTGCTATCCGTGAGCGCACCCACGGATGGAATACCACCCTCGTAGAATGCTGGGCGGCCCTCGACACCAATCTGGTTACCGTAGGCGGCAACCACACCGTAACCGTGCGTGTAGACCGTGTGGTCATTGACCCAGTTACGTTGTGCGTCGGCCAGACCTTCCAAGTCGAGCTCACGGACGGCAATCACGGTGTCCCGTGACTCGCCATCAATATCGTAGCGGTCAACTGCCAGGTTTGAAGCGAAGTTGTAGTAGCCACGGTTTTGCTGCAGTTGCCTAAACGAGGGGCTAACAATGGTTGGGTCCAAAAGCCTGATCGATGCCGTGGTTTCTGCGTAATCACGCAGAGCGTTGGTCTCAGCGGTGGTTTTGGCGTCATAGTTGCGTGTGTCAATGTCATCCAAACCAAAAGAGGTCCGGGTGGCATCAATATTGCGTTGAATGTACTCGGCTTCCATCTGCTGTTGGTTTGGCAGCACCTGGAACCGTTGCACAATCGCCGGGTAAACGGCGCCAACCACAACGGCGGAAACGATCATGAGGCCCACACCGATTGCAGGGAGTCGCCAGTTGCCGCGGATCGCCGTCACCACAAACATCAGCGCTACAAGAATTGCGACTCCCGCAAGGATACCCTTGGCCGGGATGACGGCGTTGATGTCCGAGTAGGTTGCGCCACCGAACTTTTCGCCGTCTTTGAGGAGCATGCCGTAACGGTCCAACCAGTACTTAGCACCAAGCAGGACTAGGAAGACGGCGGAGAGAACCGAAAGTTGCACGCGAGCGGTCTTTGAGGCACTGCTGCCACGTCCACCCGCCCCAATAGTCACTCCCCCGTAGAGGTAGTGGGTGGCGATCGCACCAATTGCGGCCATCACCATTGCGGTCATCAAGAAGTTTGTGACAAAGGTCAGTACCGGCAGGGTGAATACGTAGAACGAGTAATCCAGACCAAACTCGGGGTCTTTCATGCCAAAGGCAACCCGGTTCAACCACAACTGCGCGGTTTCCCATTGTGCCTGGGCGGTGAGCCCCGCAAATAGTCCGATCACGGCTGGGCCACCGACCATGACTACCTTGCGCAGTGGCTCAATAGCTTCACGGTACTGATCGAGGGTGGCCTGCTCCGGTGTGGAGGGGGCGTAGATTGGTCGCTGCTTGTAGGCGATTGACAAGTTTACGTAGATCAAGGCGCCCATGATGATGAAGGCACCGAGAAATAGTACGGCCCTGGTTCCCCACTCGGTGAACAGTACCTCTTGGTAACCCACCTGTTGGAACCACAAGATCTCGGTCCAAAATTGGGAGGCCAGTAAAACGAATCCAATGATTGCGGCAACCGCAATCACGGTAATAGCAATCGGGCTGGGCCCTGAGCGGCCGGAGCTCGCCTGAGGCGCAGGTTTGCGCGGTGGTGCAGCAAAAGACACGGCGGATATTCCTCGTTCTCGTCGTTCAAACGTGCATTTCTTAAGCGGACTAATTAGTAAACGCTTAGGTCTTACCTAAGGTTCCCACATTTTGCCCAAGGATACAGTGAGGTCCAACGTGCAATCGGCATGGGTAACGTGTCATTCTTGAGTCATGACACGTCCTATTGCATCGAACCTTTCAACTCGCCAACGCAGCTTGGCTGATGCGGTCTCTGAAATCGAACGCCATGTTTCATCAGGTGGTTGGGACGGGCCCATCCGAGTTTTCGCGTTGATCGCAACCCAGGAAGCTTTGGCTGCAGACCCAGACTTGGCGCAGCAACTGCCCGCCCAAACAGTTGAGATCGCCTTGGCTGATCCAGAACACCTCACGTCCGTTGAGCAGGAAGACCTACCCGCGGCTGAGTCACTTGAGGATCTCCTTGGATCAATTCAGTGGCCTGTGACCGTTGTTGGTTGTGCGGTAGTGACAGAACGTGTCATCCTGCCGCCAAGCGCCGAGGAAGAGCTACCAAGCGATCCCACCGCGGCGCTGACCTACGTGAATAACCACCCCGACCGCCAAGACGTGCGCATGGCGGTCGGCGTAATGCGCAGCGGAGAGACCTGGTGCGCTATTCGCACCCGCGACAACGATTCGGACACGGACGTTGCCCACGGCCCGAACCTGGTCCCCGGACTCATCGCCGCGGTGACCTCAACACTCGAGTAACCGGCTCGGCAGGAGCCAGCCCCAGCGTTCCTCCCCTGCCCTCCCTAAACAACACTGCCTGCCGCTAACAAAGTGTTAGCGGCAGGCAGTTGTATTTACGCAATATCAGTTCGAGCAGTGCTTATTTAGCCAGTCCTACTACGAGCAGGTTGGTAGGTCCGTGGCGGTGCCCTCACCGATTGCGATGACCGCATCCCACGCATTTTCAAGCGTTTCAACAGCTACCACTTGCAAGCCCTCGGGTACGTTGCCAACGACCTCATCGCAATTTGACTCGGGGGCCAAGAAGTACTTGGCACCATCGCGTTTTGCGCCATGAAGTTTCTGGCGGATGCCCCCGATGGGTCCCACGTTTCCGCCGGTGTCCATCGTTCCTGTTCCGGCAATGATTTGGCCATTGGCCTCATCCGGCTCGGTCAGCCGGTCCATGATGCCGAGCGCAAAGATCATGCCGGCGCTGGGTCCGCCGATGTTATCAATCTTGATTTCCACATCGACCGGGAATTCAAACTCGAGTTGCAAGGCAATCCCCAAGCGGGAGCCTTCCCCA
Source organism: Jonesiaceae bacterium BS-20 (assembly GCA_039995105.1). Taxonomy (GTDB): domain Bacteria; phylum Actinomycetota; class Actinomycetes; order Actinomycetales; family Cellulomonadaceae. Next base: position 732,156 of record CP146203.1, on the reverse strand, counting down.
TGGGTGTTTGGGGCCGTAGCAAACTCAACGACTTCGGGGTTGCCATCGCGGATGATCCCGAGTTCGATCGTGGTGTTTGGCGCCACTGTGTCGAGGTGGGCTAACAGCGCGTCGAAGTCGAGGATCTCGGCGCCGTCGATCGCGGTAATGATGTCACCGGACTGCACGAGGTCGATAGCCGGGGAATCCGGGAGCGTCCCTTGCACCTTCAACGTTGTGGGTATGTCATACCCCAACTCGCTCAACGCGGCATAGGTGGCGTTCTCTTGTGAGCTGGTCATTGCCGCAGCGTTTTCCTGGGCAATCTCTTCTTTGCTCGAGTGTTGCGGGAACACGGTCTCAACCGGATACACGGCCTTAGTCGGGTCTATCCATCCGCCAATGACCTGTGCGAAGTTCACGGGGAAACCTGGCCCACCCGCTACACCAACCGTGGTCAGACGCAGCTGGCCCGTGGATTGAAAGCTCTCAACGTCACCCTTAATTTGGATGAGTTGCTCGGAGTTCACGCCACCTAGGGTGTCCTTGGTAGGGCCCGGAGACTTAATGGCGTAGGGCGCCGGAACAACCATGAGGCCGGCTAGAAGCAGCCCGGTAGCAATGACGGAAATGCCAAGGGTGACCGCCCTTGGTGTGGCGCGCCCAGCGGGGGCGGCTGACCCGCTTTCCGGAAACGAATTGGAGTTGTGCGGTGCGGAGGGTAGTTCATTCACATTGGCTAGTGTGTCTCAAGTTTCTGTGGGAAACCTGAACGGCGCGCGCTATTTGCGCCCAGTGCGAACCTGACGCCACGCGGCAGCCGTACCCAAGACCGCAACCGCCGCACCGGCGGCGCCGAGCGCTGCGGCATCCCTCGTTGCTACCCTGCGGCCACCTACTCCCAATTTTCCCCGAGTCTGCTCCATCAGTGCCGCAACGCATTGCGAGCTCGAATATTGTGGACGCCAGCCTGCGGAGAGCAGTCGCTCGGGCATGACGGTCCAGTCATAGACCGCGTACTCCATGTCGATGGGAGGAGCCGGCAGGACCCCAAACTGGTGCAACCTCTCGGCCATGGCAAACGCGGTTGTCTGACTGAGTTCGATCGTGCGGATCCGGGCAAGTGCACACACCTGGGACACTGATAGAACATCTGGAACAGTTTCAGTTCCCTCATCATCGAATCCGGTAACCGCGCCGACGGTCAACGTTCCGGTGAGGCGGTGAGCAATGACCGTCTCAACGGCCCGGGCAACATCATCGATGTGAATAAATTGCCAAGCGCGGCTTTGCTCCTTCAGGCTCAGCAACCTGGGCGCTTCAAAATGGCGGGTGATCAAGGTGTCTATGCCTGGCCCAACCATTGCCGCACTTCGCAGAAACGTAAGTTCCGGGCCACCCGCACCCTGCGTGGCGTTCAATAAAGCACGCCGCAGACAGTATTCGAAGTAAACAATATCGCCCACAAAACCATCTACGATCTCACAGGTCGCGGCGGAGTCCGTAATTATTTCCCGGCTGAGGCGCGCTCCGTGAACCATCGCGGAACTGACAACAATGACGTGTGATACCCGCGCAATTAAGGCATCGAGAATTGCCCGTTCGGCGCGAGCTGCAATGTTTTCTCGGCGCAAAGACTGCTTAGTTTGTAAGGAATGTTCAAAGTCCGCATCATGGGCTATAACAACCAGCGCTGAAACACCTTGGAAACGGGTGGACGACTTGGCGCGCTCCGAACTGCGTTGGGCACCGGTATGGGCCCTAATGGCAAGGGCCACGGGGGAATCCCCCACCACAACGACCTTCTCGGTCGTGCTATCAGCCATGGCTTTAGACCTCCATACCTTTGGCATCTGCGCTTTGAGTGAACCTGCGACCTAGTGACCGTGTTTCCTGCTCTAACGCTAAGATTAGTGGTTACCGTGGAAGATATCTCAGCAAACCGCACACCTCTTTTCAGGAGACTCTATGAGCGCTAACCCTCCAGACAGTTTTGGCACGCCGGATGGGTCCAATCCTTCACAATGGGAGGAGATGATGCGGTCGTTCTTTGGTGATTCTGCCGATGAAGTGATCGCAGAGTTGAAGAGCCGCGGTCTGGACCCCGCAACCTTCGCTGTTCCCGGAATGCCCACTGATCCCGCCGCGCTAAAACCGCTGATGGATCAGGTGCAGGCCATGCTCAAAAACACGGCCGGCGGCGCCGTTAACGCCGGTGTGGCCCATGATGTTGCCCGTCAGGGAGCCGTTGCCAAGGGAGACCCCTCACTGGTTGACGCTCAAGAGCGTAAGGTGACGCAGGCGCTTTCCGTTGCCGAGTTATGGCTGGATGCGGCGACCTCGTTTCCCCCAAGCGGTGGCAAAGCCCTCGCGATGACTCGCTCATCTTGGGTAGAAGCCACCCTGCCCCAGTGGGAGCAGCTGGTTGAGCCGGTGGCTAAGTCCGTCAGCGCGGCTCTCGCCGAGATCTTGAAAAACTCCATGCCGCCTGGTTTTGGGGACCAAGACTCCGACGAGGTTGCGTTTGAAGTAACCGGAATCCCCGGCTTCCCGGCACAATTTTCTGGCACCTTGGGCGGTGCGGAAGGGTTTGACCCGGCCACCCTCATGCGCAATATCGGTGCGGCCGTATTTGGCATGCAAATCGGAGCTGCCGCAGGCAACCTGTCCCGTGAAGTCTTTGGCACAACCGACCTCGGTTTCCCACTGACCAAGGCACCCATAACGGCTTTGGTACCTACTAATATTGCCGAGTTCTCAACGGACCTTGGAATTGAAGAGGCCGAGGTCCTCCAGTTCTTGGCCCTGCGCGAGGCAGCTCACGCACGTCTTTTTGCCCATGTGCCCTGGCTCAGGTCTCACATCGAGGCGCTCATTGCCTCCTACGCTCGGGGGATCAGCATTGATATGGATGCCCTCGAAGGTTCCATGTCGCAGATCGATCCAACCGACACCGAGGCAATGCAAGAGGCACTGTCGGGTGGAGTCTTTTCAATTCAATCCACCGAAGAACAAAAAGCCACATTGGCACGGCTGGAAACGGCCCTAGCACTTATTGAGGGCTGGGTTGATCAGGTCGTTGCAAATGCAGCAATCGCGCACCTGCCGGCCAGTATTCCGTTGGGTGAAATGATGCGCCGCCGACGGGCAGCCGGTGGTCCCGCGGAGCAGGCGTTTTCCGCACTGGTTGGGCTCGAACTGCGACCGCGCCGCTCCCGCGAGGCTGCTGCCTTGTGGGCAACTATCCAAGCCAAACAGGGGCCGGATGGGCGTGATGAGGTTTGGCAGCACCCAGATCTCTTGCCAACCGCTCAAGATTTAGATGATCCAACCGGATTCTTTACCCGGCGTGAGGAACCCAGCGCGGAAATGTCTGATCTTGATGCAGTGCTCGCCCAGATCTTTGAGTCTGCCGATCAGGAGGCAGCCGAAGCAGCCCAAGAAACGGACGATCAGCAGAGCACCGATGGTGACGACCCCGAACAGTCCCCGGAAACCAACTCAGGGAATTAATGTGTAGGTGATCCGTAGCTTCTACTGGGCAGAGTAGTCATCTGCTAGGGGCTGCGGATCACCCTCGTTATAGTCGGGGTGGTCTTGGGCAAACGCGACGCCATCAAGGAACCCCCGGGCCCGTTCCGTGCGCGGGTAGGAATCTACCAGCGCCCAAAATTCCGGTCCATGTCCGGAGACCAAAATATGGCTCAACTCATGCAGCAGCACGTAATCCAAGACCCAGCTGGGTAGCCCCCGCACCCGCGAGGAAATCCTGATGGTGCGGTCCGGCATGGTGCACGAGCCCCACCTGCGATCTTGGTTGGTTACCCAACGCACCGATGCCGGGGTGGCTCGCCCACCCAGATACTTGCGGTTGAGATCCAACGCGCGTGTCAATAACTCATCATCGGAAGGGGCACGCCGCCGTTCCTTCTCTTCCAGTTTGCCTATCATTTTCGCAACCCACTCGTGCTCTTGGGCTCGAGAGAATCTGGCCGGAATAGAGATAACGGTCTTTTTGCCGTCCCGGTACGCACTCACGGTGGATTTACGGCGCCGGCTTCTGCGGACCTCAACGCGGTCACCAGCTCCATCATTAGAGGTGGGCATGGCTCAACAGTAACCAATATTTGTTAGCAATGTGAGCGATTATACTGTCGGCTCACCAATTTGTGGACAACTCTTCGCATTACAGTGCAATAACTTCTGTGGAAAACTCCAATTGCCCGCCGGCAACTGGAATGCTCGAACGCATGAAACTCATTCCCGGAACCCGCATGGTGCCCGTCGATCCCACCACCATTGAAGTAAGACTCGGAGCCAAACCGGCCTTACGTTTTCTGGACCTAAAACCCGATCAGCACGCGTGGCTTTTGAGCCTCGTTGGACCACCCCAGGGGCCGCCCACGTCGGTAATTGGGCCCACACCAAAAGCCACTGCAAACCCCTACCCCAAACTATCTGCCGCGTTGCGCACCGCGGGCCTGACCCAACCCCAACGCAGAGCCACCGGGTCAGACCAGGCATGGAGCCAGCTCATGACCACCGAGGCAGCAGCGCTTTCCTGCCGCAATTTGGACGGCCACAAAATTGTGAAACATCGAGCAAGCTCGGTAGTTGCTGTCCAAGGTGTTTCTCGTATGACTATTTCAGCCCTCAAAACACTCGCGGCCGCGGGGGTAAGGTACTTCGTTATTCATGACGATCGGGCCCCGGATAGGCTCGAATTCGCACATGAGGGACCCGAGTTTCAAACTGCGCCTACGCGAGCCACGGCCGTACGCGAGTTCTTTGCACGCACAATGCCCCAATGCATTGTGCTGTCGCAGCACACAGCCGTTGATGTGGTCATTGTGTGTTTCGAAGAGATCCTCAACCCGCTCTACACGGCAGGTCTACAGGCCCAGGGAATAGCTCATGTAGTAGCTACCGCTGCGGCCACGGAGCTTACGGTGGGCCCGTTTGTCATCCCCGGTGAAACGGGTTGCGGTAACTGCGTTGTGTTGGCACAGACTCCCGCCCGTGATCGTGCGGACTTTGTCCAGTTCAGCGCGCGAATCGCGACACGATCATCACAGGGTTTGGCACTTCCTGCGGCTCAAAGCGCCGCGGGGGCCCAGGTGGCCGGTGGCATTATTGGCGGACAGGTCTTGGCTTATCTAGACGGGTTAGTTCCAGCACTAACCACATCTCTTGTGATCGTAGATAACGTTGGGTCCCTCCCCCGGGTGCTTGACTGGCAGGCTCACCCAGAATGTTCTTGTCTTTCTGAGTTACCGGGTACAAACGGCGACGCGGCGCCGGCTGCTACGGCCGGCGCCGCGTGAGTATTGGGCGTTTGCTTTACGTTCAGATGCGTCATGTCAGGCCGCATCTGTTTTCCGGGGGCGTCCCCGTCCTCGCTTTTGGGCCACGATTGCCCCGTCCACGAGGACTTCGCCGCCCCAAACTCCCCACGGCTCTGCCCGGTCAAGGGCACCGGTGAGGCATGCGGCCGCGATTGGGCAGGTGCCACACAGTGCCTTGGCTTGGGCGATTTGTGCGGTCTGCTCCGCAAACCACAGTTCTGGATCCTGACTGCGGCACGGTATGAGCCCCGCGATCAGAGAATCGAATTGCGTCCCCTCTTCACTGGTCAGCGGCCTTGCCTGAGCTGGCACCGGCGACGTTGCTTGTGGGGTTGGTGCCGGGCTGTGTTGCCCGGTACGCGCGCTGGTCCGCGCTTCTAGATCATCGAGCATTGCGACTAACCGCACAATGTCCTCCACTTGGTTCTTTAAGGCATACAAGAATTTGGGGGGACTGACGGCAAGTTCACAGGCCTCCGCCTTGGGATAGGTGGAAACCAAAAAGAAAAACCGCGAGTCCCGTTGGGCTTCGCGGTTGATCATGTCGTTGAGTGGGCGCAAGATCTTATGCGCCACTCACCGGCGTTAACCGGTGACGTGAGGTGTAACCGCAAAGCCCCGTAGGGCTTGGCCTTCACTACGGAAGGCTACGAATGCTAGGAAGCGAAAACGGATGGCAAAATTTTGCACATGTCGCTCGGCGGGATTCATCCCTACCTGAATTTGATTCTTCATTTCGCTTCCACCTCCATTCGTTGTTAGGCCTACCAAACCTTAAGATTACAAGTTTGACGTAGCCGCGGTTAACCGGACTTCTTAACACTACGGCTTGGGTAAGAGGCAAGGCAACTTATTTATTGAACTAAATTTTATTGCCTGTTTCCGCAGGTCATTCCGGGGCTGTTTAGTAGTTAGAATCGACGTGATTCTTAATAATGACCAGCATCTCTTGCCCCCACCGTTCGCCACGTTCCGGCCCGACACTGCGGGTGGTCAGCAGCGCCTCAATCGTTGTTGGGCGTAGCGCGGCCAGTCGTTGCAGGACGGCAGTGGGCATGACCGCAGATGGGTTGACCGCGAGTGCTTTGGACCGGGAGTTACGCCAGGTGGTGAGTTTGGTCAGCAGTTCTTCATCAACGTCCCCGTGGGCAGCAATGTTGGGACCCACGAGTCCGCGCTTGATCGTTGTGCGGCTGGCCTCATCCGACCACAGCCCGGCTAGGAACCGTGAGCGCTGCCGGTTTCCGCGGGAATTGACGTTGCGCGATTGCGAGTAGGACAGTTCGAGGTCCAGTTTGGCACGGGTGATGCCAACGTATAGTAGCCGGCGTTCTTCAGCGACGGCTTCAGCGGTTTCTGCCAGCGAGATTGGCATCAGCCCCTCGCTGAGTCCCGCCAAATACACCACATCCCATTCGAGGCCCTTTGCGGCGTGTAGGGATGCCAGCGTCACCCCATCGACTGTGGGTGCGTGTTGGTTATGGGCGCGTTCGTCGAGGTCCGCAAGGAGATCCGCAAGTGTGGCATCGCGGGTTTCTTCGAGGTTTTGGGCAAGGGTCACCAACGCATTGAGCGCATCCCAGCGTTCCCGTGCGGCCCCTCGTCCAGCCGGGGGCTTGGGGCTCCAGCCCGCGTTAATGAGGGTGTCTTGCACAATTTGGGTCAGTGTCATGCCCTCGGCAATGCTTCTCGATGCCCCACGCAGCAACACGATTGCGTCACGGACATCGCGGCGTGCGAAGAAGCGGTTGCCGCCGCGGACAACGTAACTAATTCCGGCATCGGAAAGCGCGTTTTCAAACCCTTCCGACTGGGCGTTGGTGCGATACAGGATCGCGATGTCTTGCGGGGCGGTGCCCGCCGCGATGCGGCGCCGAATGCGGGCCGCAATTGCGGCGGCTTCCGCATCATCATCGGAATAGGCGGAGAACGTCACCGGTGGGCCGGGCTCGCGCTGTGCAATGAGCTCAAGGACCGGAAAAGAGTTCTTTTTGGGTGCGCTGGTAAGCAGGTTATTTGCCAGCCGCACAATCTGGGGGGTTGACCGGTAGTCCCGCACGAGCTTGATGACTTCGGCGTCCTGGTATTTCTTGGCAAAGCTCATCAGGTGAAACGGGGTGGCCCCGGTAAACGAGTAAATGGTCTGGCTAGGGTCGCCCACAACACAAATTTCTTTGCGCCCACCCAGCCACTGGTCCAGAACAAACTGTTGCAGTGGGGAGACGTCTTGGTACTCATCAACGACAAAGCGGCGGTACTGCGCGCGTACCTCATCCGCCATGCGCGGGTGCTCCTGCAGGAACGCGCCAAGCAGCATCAACACGTCTTCAAAGTCGATCACGCCGCGGATCTCCTTAACCGCCTCATAGTCCGTAAGGAGCCTTGAGACAGTGCGGTGATCAAAACCTGCGGGCGCGGGGCGGCCAATCGCAGTCGCGGCCTGCTCGTAGTTTTCCGGGGAGATCATGGAGACCTTGGCCCATTCCACTTCCGTGGCGAGGTCACGGACCGTGACCCTATCTACGTCCAGCCCCAGGCGGCGGGCGGACTCAGCAACCGCCTGCGCCTTTTGTTCCATGATCCGCGGCGGCGCACCGCCAATGATCTTGGGCCAAAAGTAACTCAGCTGTTTGAGCGCTGCCGCGTGAAAAGTGCGGGCCTGCACGCCGGCAACACCCAAGTCCCGCAAACGGCTGCGCATCTCCCCCGCTGCCCGGGCGGTAAACGTCACCGCCAGCACGGAAGTAGGCACGTACATGCCCGTTCGCACCCCATAGGCAATACGGTGGGTAATGGCCCGGGTCTTACCCGTTCCGGCACCGGCAAGTACGCACACTGGCCCCGTCAACGCTTGGGCAACCGCACGTTGCTCGGGGTCAAGTGCGGCCAAAATTTCATCTGGGGAAGGAAGCTGAATACTCATCACGTTCATTGTTGCAGTTGTGTGTGACAAACTCACCACTGCGCCGTGTCAGGTGTATAACTACACTGGATCCGTCAACGTGTTCTACTCGAGTGAGTTCATCAACGTGCCGGCGAAGTCACCTACGCGCAGGCACCAGTGCAGAAAGGCCACAACAATGACAACACCTGTTGCGCCAAATATTCCTGAAGAGGGCCAGATCATCATGTACTCGACCACCTGGTGTGGGTACTGCCGCCGGCTGGAAACCCAACTGAAGTCCGCCAACATTGGGTACACCGTCGTCAACGTAGAGGAAGTCCCCGGCACGGCCGAGTACGTTGAGGCTGTCAACGGCGGCAACCGGGTAGTGCCAACCGTTGTCTTCCCTGATGGCACAAGCGCCACCAACCCGTCCCTCAACGACGTCAAGGCCCGGTTGGGTCTGTAACTCAGTCCGGTAAGAACAGCCAGAGCAGATATGACCGGCACCGCGGTGCCAACAAGTCCGTCTTGGCTTGGCGTTTAACTCGGTTTTGAGTTCGATATTGCAACGCTGGGGCCCACACGTTTTTGTGTGGGCCCCAGCGTTGGTTACCGGGGAGCCCGGTTCCCCCATGTAGTCATGTAGTTAGGAAGTGCGCCGTGGCGTCATAATCTTGGCGCCGTACCAGTGCTCAATAAGCCTGCGGGCGATCGAGGACACCCCCGGTAGGCTCAGCTGCCCGCTGGCGACCTCAGCTGCCAACTCCGCGCGGCTAAACCAACGAGCCTGTCTGATCTCCTCGCCGTCCACGGTAATTTCGGTTGAGGTGGCCCTGGCAAAGTAGCCCAGCATGAGGGACCCCGGAAATGGCCACGGCTGTGACCCCAGGTAGGTCACCTCACCGGTAAGGATCGCTGATTCCTCAAATACCTCGCGCCTCACGGCCGCTTCGAGGGTCTCGCCAGGTTCAACAAACCCGGCGAGGGTGGAAAACCGATCCGCCGGCCACTTGGTTGAATTGCCCAACAAGATCTTGTCATCATCGGACAGAACCGCCATGATCACTGCGGGGTCGGTCCGGGGAAAATGCTCAACCAAGCAACCCGTGCAGTTCCGCGTCCACCCGGCCGTAGCAATGACCGTACGGGCACCGCAACGACCACAGAACCGTGACGTAGAGTGCCAATTTGCTAGGGCCACGGCAACAACAGCAAGCCCGGCCCGTTCCTCAGTCTCAAGGTACTCTTCCCGGGTGGAGGCCGCCTCAGCAAAGAACCGCAGGGGCGCCCAGGCAAGGCTGGACCGCCACGGGTCGGTCTCAATTTTACCCACCGAGGTTGGAATAACGATCGCAACAATATCCCTACCCCCAAATTGCCCCAGATAGACCCACATGGTCTCACTGTGGCTGGCCAGATAGTCGGGAACTTGATCCGGCGCGATCATATGCAGCTGCGGCGCGGCCGGCTCGGATGGACTCGACTGCCCAAGTTCCCCGTCCGCAGGATCGGCGGTTGGTGGAGCGATGGGTACCTCGCGGTCATAGATTGGTAGTACCAACGTGGCATCATCGGCCAGGAGCGTTGCTATGAGATCCGGCTCAGAACGCCGGTTTGCCGCTCGGTCGAGCGCGGATTGAGCCAGAGGTAGATCAGTGAATCCCATAACTCAAGACTCTATACCCGGAATCTAGGCCCTAAGGCTTAGACCAACCCGTCCCGGTGAGTTTGTGAGATTTTAGGCCACCGCCCGGTTCCATCCCACAACAACGCCTTTTTCCTACTAACCTAGAACTTGTGCAGCTGACTCCCAATGCCATTGCCGCTCTGGCCACCGTAGCGATCCCCGGTCTTGACGTTTGTCATGCCGCACCTGCTCCTGCCGCCACTGGATTTCAAGCAGCGATAGCCGTCGATGCTGAGGATAGGCAGTGGTTGGTTCAGGTTCCCACCACCCCAACCGCCGGAGCGACCTCGGAAGCAGAAATCGCGCTTCTGGGCGCAATTGCCCCACTGGTGGAACAAGGTATCTTACCGTTTGTTGTTCCCCGCGCGGCCGGTTTCGCTCCCCTGCTTGAGGGCGGGCGCGCCGTCGTTTTCCGCCGGATCGTGGGGTCGGCGCTCAACCTGGATAGGCTCCAGCCCGGCCCCGGTGCCGCAGCAAGTTTGGGCCGCGCCATCGCTGCCATTCATGAGTTGCCCCGGATGATTGTTGAAGATACCGGGCACCCCAGCTATACCGCCGACGAGTACCGCAAACGTCACCTCGCCCAGTTGGATGAGGCCGCCACAACCGGACGAATCCCCGCATTCTTGTTGCGCCGCTGGGAGACCGCACTCGAAAATGCTGCCCTGTGGCGGTTCACCCCGGTGGTCACCCATGGTGAGCTCTCCCCCGAGTCCGTCATCATGGCGCACGGCCAGGTCTCGGCCATTGTCGATTGGACCGGTGTCCAAATTGCCGATCCGGCAGATGACCTCGCCTGGCTGATCGCCTCAGCACCGCAGGACTGCACGGAGTCGATCATCGAGGCCTACCAGCTGCGACGCACCGAACTCTTGGATCCGCACCTGTTGGACCGCGCCCAATTGCTGACCGAGCTCGCTTTGGTCAAGTGGTTGCAACACGGTGTGCGGCTCAATAACCCGATCATTATTGCCGATGCCGTAGAAATGATGTCCGACCTCGTTGAGGTCACCACTGAAACAGGTTCCTTCACCATTTCCTCCCGAGTGGCCCAGGACGGCTACGTGCGGCCTCTGGCAGATCCCGACCCTCTCACCTCGACGGAGGCAACGGATGATCAAGAGACCGCACAACACATTGAGGCACCGGCGGAATCCGGCACGCTTGCAATCTCCGAGGACCCCGAGGCTGCTGATCTGGATCCGGCCAGTGCGGAATTTGGGCAACGCGAGGTGAACGTCGCTCATTCGGGTGAAAACCCTCAGTTCCCTGAGCCTAAACTGCCCAACTATGACCGGTCCGTTCCGCCCGGCCCCCACGCGGACGACCCAACTACCGCGCTGCAAATTATTCCCCCTACGGACGTCACCGAGGATTAGCGGCTCAGTCCCCCAGGGTTGGGCCAAGCCGTTAATCTCGCAGACCAGCAGACCAACTCTCAGGCGTGTCCTAGTATGAGGTCTTCAATCTCCTGGGCCGTTGCCAGGTGCTGCGGGCGAACCGTGGTGTCAGAGGTGACGTAGTAGAACGCCGCCGAGACTTTGTCCAACGGCGTGCCCGACCATTGCGACCACGCCAGCCGGTACACGGCAAGTTGCAGTTCGCGGTTCGCTTTTTCGATCGGGTCCGTTGGGGCCCGTCCCGTCTTCCAGTCGACCACAACGACGGGTTGCACCCCATCGAGACCCACGCGGGCATCGGGATCTGGAAAGACACCATCGATGCGCGATCGTATGACGGTTCCAGCGATCACCACGTCAATGTCGGCTTCAAGTTCGATCGGAACGAGCGTGGCCCACTGCGATCGCTCAAACCGTGTTTGCATTGCGGTTAAGGCCTCATCCGACTCAATGAAGAAGTCATCGGTTCCGGGCAAGTCATCAATATCAAACAGCACCGTGCGCCCAAAGAACTGTTCAACCCACAGGTGGAACGTCGTTCCGCGGCGAGAGGCAACCGAGGGTTTGGCTGGGATTGGTCTGCGCCGATCGAGCGCATAGGTTTCCCGGTTCCGGCTAATCTCAACCAGCCCGGAAACGGAAATATGCTCGGGGAAGTCAACCTCCGTGCGGACCTCTTGGGTGCGGTCGCGTTCCGTTAGCAGCAGCCTCGCAAGTTGGCTTAGGTCGGTGCCCGCAGCACTGGTGATCCCCGAGGGAAGCGCTTCTTTGGGTATGCGGCCATCTACGTGCTCGTGCAGTTTGGATTCTTTGGATTCTGTAAAATCCGTTTCCTGGTTGCCTTGTGGATTGCGCAGGTCAGCCAACACTTCTTGTACTTGAGCGGCGCTCCGTGCAATGGTCTGCCTGGTCAGTGCGTGCGCGGCCGCTTGCGCAACGGCTTGGGATTGGTTGGGGTCTACGACCGCTTGGCTTAGATCCGGTGGCCAAACTCCGGTCTCATCCTCACCAATGCGAGGGTTTTCATCGCCGGGCTCGGGGGCAGGGGCGACCACTACATCCGTAATGATCCGGTTTTCAACCAGCTCTTGTAAAAACGGCGACGGCTGCGTGGGTTTCTTCGCTTCCCGCCACCAGGCGCCACTGATCAGGAGCCGCGACCGGGCGCGTGTGAAAGCAACATAGGCAAGCCGGCGTTCTTCGAGCACCATGTGCGCGCCACACGTCCGGCGGAACTCGGTCATGAGCTCAAGCACTTGGCCGTCATTCTCCGCGGCAGAATAATCCAGCTGCGGCAGGTCGCGGGCATCTCCACGTAGGGGAAACGGCAGCTCTCCGAGATCAGTGAGCCACCCCGAATCCATTGGTCCCTTTTCCGATCCGGTTGCGGTTGATGGAAATACGCCGTCAACCATGCCCGGGACCACAACCACATCCCACTCCAGCCCCTTTGAGGCATGGACCGTAATGAGTTGAACAGCGTGCGGGTCAGGTGTTCCCAAGGGCTTTTCCAAGCCCCGTTCCCGTTTTTGTGCGTCATCCAGCCACGCCAAAAAAGCACCAAGGGTTGGGGTCGTTGCCGAGTCGAAGAACTCGGAGGCAACTTTGCGGAATGCGTCCAGGTGGGCTCTGCCCCACGGGTTCGCAGGGTCCCGTGGGGTCCCGGCTCGCGCGCTGCGGTCAGCGATCAGGGCCATTTCAATATCTAACCCCAGTACTCGCTCGGCCTGTTCAACGAGGTCGGCAAGGGGCAGGTAGGTCAGCGAGCGCAGCGTGGTGAGCATCCTGGCCAACCGTTCCAACCGGCTATGGCCCAGCGCGGTAAATCCGCGCCCGCCGTGGTCGGTCCAGGCAGCTGGTGGAAGGTGGGTCAGCGCGTCGATGATCGATCGTTCGTCTGATGTGTCAGCCTCGACAACGGGATCCTCAGCCGGTGTAACTTCTTGTCCCATAAGGTCATACGTGGTTTTGGTAGGGCGCCGCCGGGCCATGTGCCGGGCGTAGTTGCCAAGCACGTTGAGGTCGGCCGGTCCAAGGTAGAAGCGCGGGCCCGTGAGTAGCCGCATGAGGGAATCTCCCCGGGAGGGATCGTGTACCACCTCAAGCAGCGCAACAAGGTCCACTACCTCCGGGGTCATGAGCAAGCCACCGAGTCCAACCACCTCGACCGCAATGCCCTTGGCCCGCAATGCCGCTTCAAGGAACGGGAATTGACTGCGAGCGCGGCACAGAATAGCCGCCGAGGTGACCCCCGGTTGCCAATGTTCTTGTAAGAACTTGGCCGCATTCTCGGCTTCGTCTTCGATCGTGGCAAAGTATCCGGCACTGACCGCACCGGTGCCAGCTCCCGGCCGTGGTTCCAAAGAGGGAAGCGAGTTTTCTGGATCGTTTTCATACAGGGGGTGGGCGGTATAGTTTGCCGCGGCAAGAATCTGCGTGTCATTGCGCCAAGACATTCCCAGCTGAAAAACCGTGGCTTTACTACCGTCACGATTGCGGAACTGCTGGGGGAACCGTGCGGGTCCGGCGGCACTAGCGCCGCGCCACCCGTAGATGGATTGGTTTGGGTCCCCCACCGCGGTAACCGGGTGCCCCGCCCCAAACAGGGCTGTCAGAAGTTTGATCTGGGCGTATGAGGTGTCTTGGTATTCATCGAGGAGCACCACCTTGAAACGCTCACGTTCTAACTCGCCTACCGCGGGCGCCGTAAGGGCTAGCTCGGCGGCGAGAGCCACTTGGTCCCCAAAGTCCATTGATTCCATGGCCCGTTTGCGGTGCTGATACTCGGCGACGAGGTCAAGGAGTTGTATGCGTACGCTCAAAGAGTTGCCTAGTTTGCCAACGTCGGCCTTGAGGGACCGGCCAGCAACCGGGATCTCAACGAGGGGCTCAACCAAGTGTTCAAGTTGCAACTTCGCGTCCGGCACGCTCAGCAAGTGCTCGTTGAGTGACCCGGACAGTTTTAGGACGGACTCAATAATCGTTGAGACGGCGCTCTCGGAGTCAATATCCGCGCTCCAACGTTCCACTATCTCCGCTGCGAGTGCCCATTGCGTAGCCTCAGACAGCATCCGAGCGCCAGGTTCGCGCCCAATGCGCAGGCCATGGTCTGAGACCAGTGAGGCCGCATAGGAGTTATAGGTGGAAATTGTGGGTCGGTCCAGCGCGTCCAATACCCTCGCGGCGCTGCCTTGACCCGCGGCGCGCTCACTCGGTGATCCGCCTTTGTGTGACCCGTCGCCTTCGTGTTGGGGCCGTTGTTCTTGAGCACGGCTCAGTTGTGCCAGGCGCAGCCGCACGCGTTCGCCAAGTTCCGCTGCGGCCTTACGGGTGAACGTCAACCCTAGAACCTCATTTGGTTCGACCATCCCATTTGCAATGAGCCAGACTACGCGCGCGGACATGGTTTCTGTCTTGCCGGAACCCGCTCCGGCAATGACCAACATGGATTCGAGCGGTGCCTCAATCACTTTGATCTGATCGGGGGTGGGCCGCGGGCGCCCCAGAAGGTCCGCAATGTGTATTGCGCTCAAGGTTGGTGACGGCATTGATTCCACGCCCACGGTAGGTTCAGGCAAAATTGGGTCTAGCATCGTTGATTCAGGCATCGTCGGTTCAAACATCGTCAGACTCCACGGTCAGGCTGGGCGCGCTGGGCGGCACAATGTGTTGCCCTTCGGTTTGCAGGGGGCAGGATCTGCGTACCGGGCAGACCCGGCACATGGGGTTCGTTTTTGCGGTGAAGCAGTTCGATGCCATGACCTCTGCCGCCTGCACAATCATGGTCTTGGCCCAGTTTTCTTCCGGGTCAGTGATGGCGTCTTGTTCCCGAATCGTTGGACTTTTTGTTGGTGTTGCTACGTACAGCAGCGATGCACCGGCGCTGATTGCGGCACCTTCACCAAATCCTTGGGCGAGCGCCGCTACTTGGTACGCACCCAATTGGGGGTTTGCTTGGGTCTCTTCCTTGGTGGGCGCGGACTTGCCAGTTTTGAGGTCAACAATGCGGACACTACCGTCTGCAAGAAACTCGAGTCGGTCCGCTGAGCCCGACATCACCGCGCGTCCGATAGTCACGGTGAAGTTTTGCTCAACCGCTACGTCTACCTGCCCGCGTTTGGGTGCATCTCTAAAATACTGAGCCAGTTTCGCCAGCATGACCTCCGCATGTGCCTTTTGGCGACGGCTGGGCCAGCCCTCAGGTAATTTGAGTTGCTCCCAGCGCAGGTCCAATTCTTGACGCAAATCGGGCAGGGTGCCACTGGGAAATTTGGCGGCAATCTCGTGGATCAGCGTCCCTACACTCTGCGAAAGCCCTTGTGCTGGTTGCCCACCGGAAGTTTCTAGCATCCACCGCAGCGCACATGTTTCAACCGCTTCAAGGCGCGAAGGGGAAACTCTAATCTCCGCGTCATCGGAAAAGAGTTGCGCAGTTGCTGAGACTTCATGGGTGCCATACCAGTTAGTGGGGTCCGCTTCCTTGACTCCCTGCGTGGTCAAGTATGCCAAGAGTTCTGCTCGCTCACGTGCTCGATCAGTGTCATCTGCGAGCAGTGCACTTTGGTGTTCACCGCGCAACACCCCAACAAGACCCCGCAATGTGAGTGGAGCTTCACCGGCCGCACTCACGTGGTCCGATTGTGGGCTACGGCGGACTTGCACGCCTGGCAGGTCAGATACTAGGTCAAGGAAGACCGATGGCAAGGTTTCACCATCGTCGACCGCGGTGATCACAAGGCGCCTGGTACTGCGAGAAACAGCGACCACAAAGGCCCGTAGCTCGTCATATAACACCGCTTTACGAGCCTGCGGCCCCAATCCTTTAGCGTCCGTTGCCCGGCCGCTTAACAGCTCCACCAGGGTCTGGGAGCCAAGGAGGGAATCCCGCAGCCGCAAGTCTGGCCAGCTGCCATCTTGCACTCCGGCAACTACCACCAGGTCCCATTGTCGTCCGGCCGCCCCTGCCGGGGTGACCAGGCTGACCACTTGCTCCTGCTGCCCCCCAGAAGCTAGGTTGTCAGCTGGCAAGTCTTGGGCGGTAATAAAGTCAACAAAACTCTGCGGGTGGGCCTGCGGCATCCTGTCCACGTAGTTTTCTGCGGCCCTAAACAGCGCCATCACGGAGTCTAGGTCTCGGTCTGCGCGGGCGGCCCCGGGTCCGCCAAGGACGGCGGCATTTTGCCAAGTTTGAGCCAACTGCGCCGCGTCCCAGACGGCCCACAAGACGGTTTGTGCGGTCGCTCCGGTTTGCTCTAGCGCCTTATGCCCGGCATCGAGTACTCGGGCGACCCGGCGCAATGCTGCTCCCGAAGCGTCGGCAATGGTGGCACCAAAGCCCGGGTGGGCTAAAGCCTCAAGTATCAGGGCATCAGAGTTGCGACCACCGCCGTGTTCCAATTCCTCGGACCGTAAGGCTCGGCGCAACCGGCGTAAGCCAATCCCATCTAAGCCACCAATCGGTGAGGTCAGCAGGTCGAGGGCCGTTTCAATCTCGAGTTCCTCTTGACCGGCCCCACGCATCGCGACCAACAGCGGCCGCACCGCAGGTTCATCACGCAACGCAATGTCTGCGCCGACAATCTCAACCGGTACTCCCGCAAATGCGAGCGACCGCCGCAGCCGGGCGATGTCCCCTCCCGAGCGGCACACTACCGCCATCTGAGACCAACTAACGTTGTGGAGCAGGGACTCGGTACGCAAAACATTGGCCACCAGGGCGTCTTGCAATACCTCGGTGGGCACCACATGCACCTCACACCCGGCAATCAGCTCTGACGTGGAACCGGTGTTGTCCCCGCGATCGGGATGAGCGGGCCCACGGCTCCTGCCGTCACCTGCATCATCAGTACCCAACCTAGTACTTGCCACTGCGGCAGCTGCCCTACGGTGCGCAACCTGTCCCACGCTCGCAATGGTCTGGGTAACCGCCGTGGTGATCGTCCGCAGTTGCGCACCCGCTCGCCAAACGTTTTCAAGAACGAATCTGGGGGCCGCAAACTCCCCCAAACGCTGCGGATCCAAGTGGATTTGGCCAGGTTGCCCCGCACCGGCCCGTCCTAGCAGAGCGGGCATGGCACCGCGGAACCCCTGGACCGCAACGTCCGGGTCCCCCACGAGCACTAACTGTGACCCGTCTCTTGCCAAAACGCTGAGCAACCGGGCCGTGGCCGCGGTGGCTTCTTGATAATCATCGACAATCACCAAGTCCCAACCCGGCTTGCGGGGACCTTGCCAGGTGCTCAGCGCATACGCCCCATCATCAATGATCTGGGCGGGGTCATATCTGCGCCCGGCATCCGGGGTAACCGTCTGCAGCGTGGTGATTGCTTCATACTCGGACAGCAGTTTCGCAGCTGCCGACCAATCCGGGCGGCCATGTTCCCTCCCCAGTGCATCGAGGTCCTCGGGTCCTAGGCCGTTCTCCGCGGCGCGCATGAAGAGGTCCCGCAGCTCAGCCCGAAATCCGCGCAACCCCAGTGTTTCCTCGGGAATTGATGGCGGCCAATTCAGCCCCGGCACCAGGCCGTCTTGGTGTCCCTGCAGAATTTGACCGAGTAGTTGATCTTGCTCCGGGCCGGTAATCAGCCGCGGCGCCGGGTCCCCTTGGCTGCTTGCCTGAGCGGTCAGGATGGAAAAAGCGGCAGCCGCAGCCGTGCGCACGATTGCTCCACGGATAGGTCCCGCAATGCTTTGGGCAACGACGTTGCGCAGCTGCCCGGCGGACCGCCTCGTTGCACTGAGGACTAGGATCTTTTCCGGATCGATTCCCTGTTCCACCGCGGCCTTAACCAACTCGATAACAACGGTGGTCTTGCCGGTTCCGGGGGCCCCAATGATGAGTGAAGCCCCGGTGTGTTCCTGTGCCAACGCGCCCGCGATTGCCGCTTGCTGACTGTCATCAAGGACAATCGGCGGCGCCGCTGTCGTTGCACTGTTTGAAAGGCTGGGCGGATTAAGTTTCACATTTCTGATCCCATCACATCCGTATGACACGGGCCTGGTAGCGCGCCGACAAACCTCCTGTCAGGTGCCGCAATAGACGTTACGCCTTGAGGGCAAAACTAGATTTTTTGCCGTACTTACCCGGTTGCGGTTCTACTATCGAAGCAGAAGTAATAGCCAGCACTTGATTGGAAGGTACCAACTATGGAACTTAGCATTGGCATTCAAAATCTCCCCCGTGAAGTAAACATTGAAACCGATACTCCCCAGGCTGAACTGGAAGCTCAGGTTGATGCCGCTATCGCCGATGGCACGTCCCTCAAAGTGCTTTCCACAAAGGGCTCAACCGTGATCATCCCCGGCAAGGTTATTGCCTACGTCATGTTCGGCGCCCCTGAAAAGCGTGCCGTTGGCTTCGGTCAGAGCTAACGCCGGTCTCCCCAACTGACTTTGTTGGATCGGGGCCGAGATTACCGGATCATTCCCGCAATCTCGGCCCCGATCCGCCAAAGTCGACAAAAATCTCTTAGGCGGCCAGTCCCAACCGGTCCATGCGCCGCGCATGATCCGCGGTGAGCTGGGAGAAGATCCAAGAAACCTTGAGCCGCTTGGACTCCTCGGCGGTGCCAACCGTGATGTCGGTTCCGGACTGATCCGCAACGGCAATGACCAGGCGTTCGAGCGCTGGGATGGACAGGACAAGTTCCTGGATTTGGTTGAGCAGCTCGCCCATGAGTCGGCGCGACCATAGTGCCAAGCGGGATGCCAAAATCGGGTCCTCTTCGCAACCCTGCAGGAGAATCTGCACCTCGGCATCGGAAGCTTCGGTCTGCGCCAGAATCTCGGAAATAAACTCTTGGGTCTTCGCGTCCAAGGTGCTCATGGCTAGGCGGCAAAAATCGTTGGCAACTTCCCGGCCCACGTAACCCTTGAGGACTCGCTCGTGCCATTTTTCTGCCGGCGTGCGCGCCTCATAACCGTCGAAGGCCCCCTCAATCGCGACCAGGCGCGCACGGGGCTCAACACCGAGTGCACTGATGCGCTTACAGATTCGGTCGTAGCGCAAGAATGCGCCGCCGGCCAAAAATGTGTGGGCAACTTTTTGCTCGGTGCTGGGGCTAGTTGTTGCGTCATCCGCTAGCCGCAAAAAAGCGGTCTGTTCGCTATATGCCAGCAAAACTAGCAGGTCAATGCTGTCCGCAACGCTGGGGCTATCACTGACTACGTTGTTTTTTGATCCTTGGCTCACCCTCTTAGGATAGTGCCGTTACCGCAAAGTTGAAGGCAGTGGGCGGTGACATAGGACGCAATCGGACGCAATCATGGGCTGTTAGCGGTACAGTTAGTGACGTACATAGGTTGCCCGTTCGTCTCGATCCCTAACGCCTTGCCCACCATGCACTCGTTTGCACGACTGTTTGGCAGCGGCTTGGCACGTATTTTACGTTCGGCTACCACCACAGGTGCGATTGCCCCCTGATTCAGACGACCGCGCGGCCTTATTTTTGCCGCGAAAGCCTGGCCTTACGTTGCCAGCGCGCAAGGCTGTTTTGAGTCACGCGAGGTCTCGCCCGAATAGACACGAGGCAAAGTGACTACAACAGCTACAACTTCAGCCAGCGTTCAGGCGACTGACGCCGCTTTTGAAGATTTTGATATTCGCCCGGAGATCATCGCTGCTCTTAATGAGGCCGGGATTGTTAAGCCATTCCCCATTCAGGCCATGACCCTTCCGGTCGCCCTTTCCGGCCACGACATTATTGGTCAGGCCAAGACGGGAACCGGAAAGACGTTTGGTTTTGGAATTCCGCTACTCAACCGCGTGGTGGGCCCGGGCGAGGAAGGTTTTGATCAGCTTCCAGCCCCTGGTAAGCCACAGGCAGTAATTATTGTCCCAACCCGTGAACTTTGTGTTCAGGTTGCCAAGGACCTCGAACTTGCTAGCGCTAAGCGCTCGGTTCGCGTGGTGCAGCTCTACGGTGGGCGCGCCTACGAGCCACAGATTGAGGCCCTCAAGCGTGGCGCCGAGGTCATTGTTGGTACCCCTGGCCGCATGATTGACATGCTCAAGCAGGGTCACCTATCGCTCATGCGCGCGGCCTGTGTGGTTCTCGATGAGGCCGACGAGATGCTCGACCTTGGGTTCCTACCCGACGTTGAGAAGATCTTGGCCCAGACCCCAGCGGTCCGCCACATGATGCTGTTCTCCGCGACCATGCCGGGCGCCGTGGTTTCCATGGCACGCCGCTACATGTCCCAGCCCACTCACATTCGCGCCAATGATCCCGATGACGGTGGCTCAACGGTCAAGAACATCAAGCAGGTTGTCTACCGCGCTCACGCGATGGACAAGACCGAGATGCTCGCCCGCATTTTGCAGGCTGAGGGTCGCGGTTTGACCATTGTCTTTGCCCGCACCAAGCGCACCGCCGCTAAGGTAGCCGACGACCTGAACGAGCGCGGTTTCGCCGCCGGTTCACTTCACGGTGACCTCGGGCAGGGTGCCCGAGAGCAGGCGCTGCGCGCCTTCCGCAACGGCAAGGTCGACATCTTGGTCGCCACCGATGTTGCCTCGCGTGGAATCGACGTGGAGAACGTCACCCACGTGGTCAACTTCCAGGCTCCCGAGGATGAGAAGACCTACCTGCACCGCACCGGCCGCACCGGCCGCGCGGGGAACAAGGGCACCGCGGTGACCTTTGTGGACTGGGATGACATGCCACGTTGGTCCCTGATCGACAAGGCACTTGAACTTGGTATCCCAGAGCCAATTGAGACGTACTCTAGCTCATCGCACCTGTTCACCGACCTTGATATCCCAGCCGGCACCAAGGGCAAGTTGCCAAAGTCCGCGCAGACCCGCGCCGGTCTGAACGCCGAGGTCTTTGAGGACCTGGGGGAGACTGGTAAGCGCACCACCCAAGCTCCACGCACCCAGGCTAAGTCTGGTGGCCGTGACGCTCGCGGTGGCGAGTCCCGCGGTCGCAGCCGCGATGGTGGGCAGCCCCGTGCGCGCACCCGCACCCGTCGTTCGAGCGGACAACGCTTCCGATGCCGGTTCAAGCACCGCTTCAGGCACCGGTCCGCAGGCAGCGGCCAGCGTCGACAAGGAGCAGGCGGCACGCCCACCGCGTCAGCGCCAGCGCCGCCGTACGCGCCGCACTTCCGGTGAGGCCGATGCCGCTCAAGCGACCCAGGACACCGCACAGGCACCAACCGCCTGAGTAAGTTAGTAATACCTGAGCAATTAGTTGAGGCCGGCCCCGAAAGGGTCCGGCCTCAACTATTTAGTTCTTCTGGGTTCTGCTTGGTTCTTCGATTCCTTGCGTTGGTTTTCTAGCCGACCATGGTTATTCCATGGCGGCAAAGACAAACGCGGTAATGGCATCGGCCATCAGTTGCACCGCGATCGCGGCGAGCAACAACCCGGCAATGCGGGTCACCAGGAGGGTGCCGCTCTCGCCCAGGATGCGGTGAATGAGCCCGGCGAAGCGCATGGCAATCCACACGGTCAGGCAGATGGCAAGGAAACCGATGCCAAGGCCTGCCCAGTCCCCAACTGAACCGTCGGATTGCTGAACAAAGAGCATGGATGCCACAATCGCACCCGGTCCCGCTAGCAGCGGGGTACCGAGGGGAACCAGGGCGACGTTGGCCTTCTTGTTGACCGCGCCCTCGTTCTCATTTTCGTTCTTCCCGGTCAACAGATCGAGCGCGATCAACAACAGCAGCAATCCGCCCGATGCTTGCAGGGCTGGCAACGAAATATGCATGTAGTTCAGCAACTGTTGCCCAAACGCTGCAAAGGCAAGGATGACTCCCGCTGCAACAAAAATAGCTGTCCGGGCGGCCTTCTTGCGTTGCTTTGCGGTCATGGAACCGGTTAGGCCCAAAAAGATTGGCACGGTTCCGGGTGGGTCCATGATCACGAACAGGGTTACATAGACTTCCACAATAAGGCGCAGGTTGATGAGATCGCTCATGGTCGGATCACCTCTAGTTGACCTAGTTCTTCAATCTGGGCAAAGACTTCAGGGGTCGTGGTATTTTCACCCAACCGATTCGGTTTACCGTCTCCGTGATAGTCACTGGAGCCGGTCACCAGCAGGTCAAACTCTTGAGCCAGTTGCCGCAGTCGTCCGCGCTGCTCGGGAGGATTGTCCCGGTGATCAACCTCGAGGCCCTGAAGGCCTGCCTCGCGCATGGCCCCAATCACCGCATCTGGAACGACCCTGCCTCGGGCGTTTGCTCCCGGGTGAGCAAAGACCGCTACCCCGCCGGCTGCGCGAATATTACTGATCGCCTCGAGCGCGGCTGGTGCGTAGTGCGGAACATAATAACCGGAACCGGGGCGCAAAATGGTTGCAAAAGCCTCCGTGCGGTCTTGGACCGCACCACAGGCAACGAGCGCATCGGCAAGGTGTGGGCGGCCAATTGTTGTCCCAGCAACGGTCTGGTCCATGACGCTTTGCCAATCGAGTGGAAAATCCCGAGAAAGTAGGTCGACCATATGCCGTGCTCGGTCGCTGCGGGCCTGTTGAACGTGCTCGTTCTGGCTCACTAATCCGGCATGTTGCGGGTCATGCAGGTAGCTCAACAGGTGAACGGAAACGCCATTATGGGTGGCTGAGATCTCCGCTCCCCGGACCAGTGTTACCCCGCTTGCAAGGGATTGAAGGGTTGCTTCTTCCCAGCCGAGGGTGCTGTCATGATCGGTCAGGGCCACCACGTCAAGGTGTGCAGCTGCCGCTGATTTAATCAGTTGGCGTGGGCTTTGGGTGCCATCTGAAATATTGGAGTGGGTGTGCAGGTCAATGCGCATACTGCCTAGGATAAGCGGCGCCGGTCAAAAAGGGGGGCCTTTGCGGGCTTTCGTTGCTCACTGTCACATTCCAATATTGGTTTGCAACCGGTCTTCGAGCTGCGGGGGCGTACAACTTCGAAGGAACCCCGCAAAATTCGCTTGCAGGCGAAGGGCCTTATTCCTGCCCCAGCAGTTTTGTTTGGTGGGACAATGGGGGTATGACTGAGCAAAATCAACCTTCTGCACCAGACGCTGAACAGCTTAAGGAAGAACTGAAAAACCGGGTTAATAACCGTAGCCACCGGCCAAGTTCTGACAACTTCAAGGCGTTCATGACCTCAAGTTGGGCACCCCGCAAGGACTTGGGGATTGAGCCAGCCGAGTTTGCCCCATTTACCCCGGCTCGCCGCGCGGCGGTGAGCGACCGCTTCCCCGGCGACCGATTGGTCATTCCGGCCGGTGGGCTGAAGGTCCGGTCCAACGACACCGATTACCGGTTTAGGCCGCACTCCGCGTTTGCACACCTGACCGGTTTTGGAACCGACCAGGAACCGGATGCGGTGCTAGTTTTGGACCCCACCTTTGATGACGCTGGTGAGCCTACGGGGCATGAGGCGATCTTGTTTATTCGCCCGCTTGCGCCACGGGAGTCGGAAGAGTTCTACGCAGATTCTCGGTACGGCGAATTCTGGGTTGGTGCCCGTCCCACCCTTGAGGACGTTGCTACCAGCACCGGCATTCGTACCGCACACGTGGATACCCTGACCGATGTCCTTTCCAAGGACGTGGGCCCCGGTCACGTGCAGTTGCGGGTTGTTCTTGACACCGACCAAAACATTGAAGCTGCGGTGACCGAGATCCGCGCCCAGGCTGGCGTGGACACCACCTCGGCTGCCGGACAAGCCGCCTTGGCCGAGCTCGATGCCGCACTTGCGGAGGCTCTGTCCGAGGTTCGTTTGGTCAAGGATGAGTGGGAAATCGACCAGATGCGTCAGGCCGTCGCCCAGACCATCGCGGGATTTGAGCAGATCGTTGCGAACCTGCCACGCGCGGTTGAGCACGAGCGCGGCGAGCGAGTCATTGAGACCGTTTTTGACGCCAATGCCCGCCTCGAGGGCAACACCGTTGGCTACGAGACGATCGCTGCCGCAGGCAACCACGCGACCACGCTGCACTGGATCACCAACAACGGTGCCGTGCGCGAGGGTGAGATGGTCCTGATCGATGCCGGCGTCGAGGTTGAGTCCCTTTACACCGCTGACGTGACCCGGACACTGCCTGTCACCGGAACTTACTCCGAAGTTCAGCGGCGCGTGTACCAAGCGGTTCTCGACGCCGCAGATGCCGCGTTCAAGGTGGCGGTTCCAGGTAACAAGTTCTCCGACGTCCACGAGGCTGCCATGGAAGTTATTGCCGACCGCCTCGAACAGTGGGGCCTGCTGCCGGTGACAGCGGCGGAAGCGCTCCTGCCCGACGGCCAACAGCACCGGCGTTGGATGGTCCACGGCACAAGCCACCACCTTGGGATCGACGTGCACGACTGCGCCGCTGCGCGCCGGGAAATGTACCTTGACGGGATCATTACCGAGGGCATGATTTTCACGATCGAGCCGGGCCTGTACTTCAAGGAAGACGACCTTGCCGTTCCGGCGCAGTACCGGGGAATCGGCGTGCGGATCGAAGACGACGTATTGATCACCAAGGATGGCAACGAAAACCTCTCGGCCGCACTTCCACGAGACCCTGACGCGGTTGAAGCTTGGATGGCTGATTTGCTGCCCAAGGCCTAAGTGCAGTCGGGTTCCCAGTGGACCCTGGTAACAAGATAGCCGGACGGCGCACAATGTCATTGTGCGCCGTCCGGCTATTTAGTACTCAATATGTCTTGCGGCAAAGCAGTTGCAAGGAATTTTTAGGCGTTGACTGGGTTTTCATCGGCAGCAGCAAACTCTGCCTCAGTTGGGGTGTCGCCAAGGTGCTGGTCCTTAGCAAACTTGTTCATGATCAACGCGATTGCGCCGTCACCGGTGACGTTGGTGGCTGTTCCAAAGCTATCAAGAGCAATGTAGGTCGCGAACATGAGTCCAATCTCCATGTCCCCAAAACCGAGCATCTGCGTGAGCAGTCCGGCAGCAGCGGCAATTGCGCCTCCCGGGACGCCTGGGGCAGCGATCATCATGACACCGAGCATGAGGATAAATGGCAGGAACGAGGTGAAGGAAACACTGGTTCCACCCACAAGCATGACCGCGATGGAGAAGCAGGTGATCTTCACCATGGATCCGGATAGGTGAATGGTCGCGCACAGTGGCACAACAAAGCCTGCAACGGCGTTAGATACACCGTTCTTCTTGGTTGATTCTAGAGTGACCGGAATGGTTGCTGCTGAGGAAGAAGTTCCCAGCGCAGTGGCGTATGCGTCGCGCATGTTCCACAGGGCCTTGAACGGGTTGACTCCGGCAATTGCGCCCGCAACGGTGTACTGCAGCACCAGAACCACTGCCGTCAGCACGAACGACAGCACGACCACAATCATGAAGGTCGAAACTACCTTGATTGCATCGCCGGACTTGGACAGGTCTAGGAAGATACCAAAGATGAACAGCGGCAGCGCTGGGACAATCACCTTGCGGATCAGCACCTCAATGATTGAACGGAACTCCTGAGCCACCTTGAGAGAGGTTGAGTTCTTGAATGCGGTCAATCCCAGACCCAGCACGAGGGCGATTACCAATGCGGTCATGACCGGCATCAGCGGAGGCAAAACAATCTCGGTCGCGTTGCCGGTTGGCGAGCTGACCAAGGTGAAATAGGGTTCCAGACCGGATCCGCCACCCTCAGAGAGCACCTTCAGTTCGGTGTCCTTGAGCGCTGGCGTCAAGATGGCAATGCTCGCCACGAAGGTCAGTAGACCGGCCAAAATGGTTGACGTGTAGGCAATTCCCGCGGTGATTCCCAGGAACTTGCCGGCCCCCTTACCGAGTTCCGCAATCGCTGGTAGGACCAGACCCAAGATGATCAGCGGAACGGCAAAGCCAAGGAAACCTGAAAAGAGCGAGTTGTAAGTAATGAAAATGTTGCCCAGCCAGATCGGCATGATTGGACCAAGCAGGATACCCAGAACGATTGCCGCCCCGATCCATGCCAGTAGGGGAATCTTGCGCACGTTCATGAGTTTGACTTCCTGCCTAGGTAGTTTAAGTTTCCATGTGGATGGGATTACATACAGCAACCTCGGTCAGTATAGAACGGAATCCTCATATTGAGATCCTATTGTCCAAACCCAACAAAAACTGCTGCGTTACCCGACGGGGTAACGCAGCAGCAAGGTCAAACTAGGGCCGTAAAGCCTTTACTATTCCTTAGGTGGACTAAAGGGGTTGTCGGGGTTTTCAAGATCGCGCGGCTTGCGCACCTGCGTCGCTTGAAGGTCCTCTCCCCCGTCCCCGGCTGGTCCTGCTGGCGCAGAATTACCATCTGCGGCATCGGCAGTATTAGGTTCTACCGGGCGCATAGCGCCGTACTGTGGACGGGCCGGTGCCTGCGGCACAGCCTTGCCGCCGGACTCATCAATAGCTTGTCCGTAGGTACGCTGCGGGCCGGGCGCCGGTGCGTCCTGTGCCGCGGGACCCGCACCATAGGAGGCACTTCCCGGTGCACTCGGCGTGTAGTAGCCGGTTGGGTTAGGGACCCAATCCCCGGCCACCCCGTGCGTTTGCAACAGCGCACGCGCTTCTCCCGCGGACTGCGGGATGCACAGCAGAACGTACCGGGCAGCCACAATCTGACTTGACGAGGTGAAGTCGCGCTTACCGCGCGTTAGTGCGTACGAGAGCACCGAGAACAGCAACCCAAAGGCACCACCAACGAGGAGGGCAGTAAAGATCACCACGGTCTGGCCGTCTCCGAAGAGCGATAGCAACAGCCCAACGAACACACCAAACCAGGCACCGGAGGCAAACCCGGCCATCGCAATGCGGGGGTAGGTCAGCCGCCCCAGCACGCGCTCAACCATGTGCAGGTCATGACCCACAATGGTGACGCCTTGGACCGCAAACCCAACATCGGAGAGCTTGTCCACCGCTTGTTGGGCCTTGAGGTAGGTGGTGTAAACGGCAATCTCATTGCCCTGCGGCATAGTCGGGACTTTGGGAGGATTCTGCGGTCTCATCATGCTCATTTCCCCATTTTACTGAAAATCAACCGAAAGTGGTGGTCAACGTGTGTTCATCTAGCGTTATCTGCTGATGGCTGATAGCGGGAACTTTTTCAGGCAACCTTAAATCCCGGCAGGGCGTTGGCTACGCGGCCGTGCCTCATCCTGCGTACTCTTAGAGACGTGAGTACCTTTGGAACCCAAGTGTTTGTGGCCAGGCTCGCCGGCACCCAGGTCTTTGACCCGATCGGTGATCAGGTTGGCCGGGTGCGGGACGTGGTGATCGTGATGCGCCCCGACCGGTTACCGCGCGCGGTCGGACTCGTTGTCGAGGTGCCCGGCAAGCGCCGAATCTTCCTGCCCCTGACTCGGGTTACCTCGATCGCACAGGGACAAGTAATCTCAACCGGACTTTTGAATATGCGGCGCTTTGAGCAGCGCGCGCCAGAGCACCTTGCCGTTGGGGAGTTGTTAGACCGCACGGTTGAGTTCAAGGACGGTTCTGGGTTTGCCACGATCGAGGATCTGGCCATCGAGCACCAACGCACGGGCGATTGGGACATCACCAAGGTTTTTGTGCGGCGACGCGAGGAAAAACAAACCGGGCTGCGGTTGCGCCGGCGCGGAGCCACGCTTGTGGTCAACACCCTTGACCTGCATGACCTAGACCGGCACTCCTCAAATGAGGGCGCCTCATCCATGCTCGCGGCCTATGCGGACTTGAAGTCCACGGACCTTGCCAGCGCCCTGCACGAGTTAGAGCCGGCCCGCCGGGTGGCGGTAGCACAGGAGTTGAGCAACGAGCGGCTCGCTGACGTACTTGAGGAACTTCCCCAGCTGGACCAGGTGGCTATCTTGTCCGCGCTTGAAAACAACCGCGCCGCAGATGTGCTTGAGGCCATGCAGCCTGACGATGCCGCTGACCTGCTCCATGATCTTCCTCCGTTACAGGCCGCCGAGTTATTGGCGCTGATGGAACCGGAAGAGGCACGAGACGTGCGCCGGTTACTGTCTTATGACGAGAATACGGCCGGCGGTATGATGACCACCGAGCCCGTGATTTTGGCTCCGGAAACCTCGGTGGCCCAAGCACTGGCGAATATTCGCCGGGCCGACCTATCCCCCGCACTTGCATCCATGGTCTTTGTGGTGCGGTCCCCGCTTGAGACCCCAACGGGGCGATTCTTGGGGGCCGTGCACTTCCAACAGCTGCTGCGCGAGCCACCCCACGAGCCAGTGGGCTCATTTGTTGATCAGAGTTTGGACTATGTCACCACGGGAACTCCCCTGGGCGATGTTGCCAGGACACTTGCGGCATACAACCTGCTGGTGATCCCGGTTCTAGACTCTGAGCGCCGGTTGCTTGGCGCGGTCACGGTTGATGACACACTTGACCACATGTTGCCTGCGAACTGGCGAGAAAACTCTTCGCCTTCACCACACAGCCAAGAAGGGTGAGTCCATGTCGAACAGTTTAGACACCCCCAAAGAATTCAAACGAACGATTCTGCCGCGCATAGAAACGCGTCCCGATGCTTTTGGTCAAGTAGCCGAGGGCACCGCAAGGTTCATGGGGACCCCAAAGTTCTTGGCCTACATGACGGTCTTTTGCATCATGTGGCTCATCTGGAACTCGGTGGCACCGGAGACCGTCCGCTTTGACAAAGCCGCCAACGGCTTCACCGCACTGACCCTCATGCTCAGCTTGCAGGCATCGTACTCTGCTCCGTTGATCTTGTTGGCGCAAAACCGCCAGACCGACAGGGACCGCGTGACCGCGGAGCAAGACCGCCAGCGCGGCGAGCGCAACCTCGCGGACACCGAATACCTGGCCCGGGAAATGGCGTCGTTGCGCATTGCCTTAAGCGAGGTGGCCACCCGCGACTTTATCCGCTCCGAGCTGCGGAACCTGCTTGAGGAGATGGAACAGGACCGCAAACCGGCCCAGGACTAGGACCAAGGTACCCACCGCCAAGAGATTCCTCTGCGAGGGCAAGCCCCTAAGGTCACACTCGGCGGGCCCAAATGCTCGATAGAATGATTCCATGTCTGCACCTACCCCTGATTCAGCGGCGATTATTGCTGCCGTCGAAAAGGCCCTTGAGTCCGTTATTGACCCTGAGATCCGCCGTCCCATTACCGAGTTGAAAATGGTTCGTTCGGTCGCGTTGGAACCCCTTGAGGGCAGCTTTAGGGCCGTTGTGGGTTTGGACCTAACTACGGCCGGGTGCCCAATGAAGTCGACGCTCATTGAGGGTTGTACCCGTGCCGCCAAGAACGTTCCGGAGATTTCCGATGTCCGTGTTGAGTTGGGTGAAATGAGCCCGGCCCAGCGCGAGGAGCTGCGGGTCATGCTGCGTGGCTCGGCCACCCCCGAGATTCCGTTTAACAAGCCGGGATCACTGACCAAGGTGTATGCGATCGCGTCCGGCAAGGGCGGGGTGGGTAAGTCCACCGTAACCGCAAACTTGGCCGCCGCAATGGCCGCCGATGGTCTCAAGGTGGGCGTCCTTGACGCCGATATTTATGGCTTCTCCATTCCGCGTCTGCTTGGGGTGACCACCCAGCCCACGCGCGTGGATTCCATGCTGCTGCCGCCCATCGCCCATGAGGTCAAGGTAGTCTCTATTGGCATGTTCGTGCCTGAGGGTCAGCCCGTTGTGTGGCGCGGTCCCATGTTGCACCGCGCCCTTGAGCAGTTCTTAACCGATGTCTTTTGGGGCGACCTTGACGTCCTGTTGCTAGACCTGCCGCCAGGCACCGGCGACATTGCGATCTCGGTTGCCCAGCTGCTGCCTGGCTCCGAAATTCTGACGGTAACCACACCGCAGATCGCTGCGGCCGAGGTTGCCGAGCGGGCCGGCTCAATTGCCCAACAGACCTCACAGGGTCTCATTGGTGTAGTTGAGAACATGGCGTGGCTGGAACAGCCGGACGGCACCAAGATGGAACTGTTTGGTTCCGGAGGTGGGCAGGCCGTGGCGGATGCTCTTTCTCGCCTTGTTGGTAAGGACGTGCCACTTCTGGGCCAGATTCCAATTGAGATGGTCCTGCGTCAAGATGGCGACCACGGTGTTCCCGTTGTGCTGGCACACCCTGAATCTGAATCTGCTCAGGCCCTCATTGCCATTGCCCGGTCCCTAGCCCACCGCTCACGTGGACTTGCCGGCCTGAATCTCAACGTCTCCCCCGTGTAAGTACTCCCCGGCATTCCTCCCTCTCCCAGCGAGACTGGTGGATCGCCCCCGAGACTGCTGGTTCATCCCGGCAATGTCGGGGGCGATCTGCCAATCTCGGCGAACTGCACTGGGCACGGACCGACTACGTTGGGCGCCGGCAGGCCTAAAGTCATGGGACGTTTGACTAATCTTCGAGTGTTTTCGTTGGCTAAGTTGGTAGTAGTGGAAGTTACACAATCACTTTCACGGAGATCCTCAGGTACCCGCACGAGTTTGATCTCTTTCCCGCACCCGTCCCTACCTGGATGCTCGATGAAGGATTGACATAGAATTTCTCGTATATTCAATGTGTGCAGGCAGCATTGGAATTGCGATGTTTAAACCCAAGCGTGGAAAACTCGCGTTTGCTCTGCTGATTGGCGCCTTTGTTCTTGGCGGCGCCCTGTATCTCATTGGGGCATCGGGCTCCATCATCCCGGTGGTGAACCTGTGAGTACGCAAGTCGACACAGTGCCCGGTTCGGCTGCCGCACCCGCTGCGAAAACAACTCGACGTGGCGCGCGGTGGACGTTCAATACGATCGTTGCAACCGCAGTCTTGCTCATCATGGTTATCCCGGTTGGGGTTGCCAATATCTACTTGGGCTTCATTCTCCAAGAGAGCCCATGCACCCTGTGTGGGTACGAGCGCTTTGGCATGGTTGTAATTGCCACGCTCGGTGTCTTGATCCTGCGGTACGGCCCGCACTACAAGTACATGGCCTCGCTGGTTCTTGCTTCCTTCTTCTTTGTGTACACCGCACTGCGGCACTGGGGCGGACACATCCCGGGTGACCTAGGTCAGGGCTTTGGTGGCGCCATGTTTGGTGTGCAGACCTACACTTGGGCACTGCTTGTCTTCTCGATCGTCTTTGCAGCTGTTGCAGCAGGTCTGATCTTTATTGCCCGTACCCCGTCGCTCCACAAGGAAATGTCCGGCGAGGTACGCCCGGTCAAGAAGTTCACCAAGTACGTTGCAGTCGTTGTAGCCATTACTTTGCCTCACCCTGACCAACGCTTTCCAATTCTTGATCACCAACGGCCCACCACCGTTTACCGGAACCGGTGACCCTGCCCGCCTCACGCTGGATATGGGCAAGCCAAGTGGCTACTGGTCCACTGACATGTACTCCCGTTTGGCCACCGCCAAGCTACACAGTTTCAATGCACCGACCCCGCAGGTCCCCGGACTCTCAACGGACAAGAGCGTTGACTTCAACCTAGACCCAGCGGCTGGACCACTTGCCGTTGACGGCCAGCTTGAGCTGGTCGAGCGCACCGAGCTGGGCTTCGAAGCTTCCGGTACCAGCGGCGGAACCGCGGCCGGGTTGGCGTTTGACCCATCGACCGGTTTGTTCGGTGTGGTCACCACGGATGCTGGACTGTTCTACGTGGAAGATGACTTCTCCACGGTGGTCTCACATGGTTTGGTTGACGCCATCAACGGCAACGACATTGAGACTACGGTTGACGCCGCGTTCTTTGGGCCAAACAGGCTCATTGCCATGGCTTCCAATAAGACCATTTACGGCGCTGACCGCCTTGACGGCGGACAAGCCAACGAGGCCGATGCCTGGAAGGAATACCGGGATACCACCGGTGACCTTGAGCCGGCTTTCGGCGTCAAGGGACGCCCAATGCTCAAAACCATCCGCGCAAAGAAGGCCTACGCACTGAGTTTGGCAGCGGACCAAGAGACCCAGAGTTTCTATGTGGTCAGCGTTCCACACGAGGGCAACCCAAGCGTTGTGGTTTCCAAGTTCGCTGCGGGCAACATGCTCTCTGCTGAGGGTATCTTGACGGCAGCTGACGACTCCGAGACTGACGTGGTCTACCAACTGGACGGACTGAACTAGGCCCAAATTCGTTCCGATTGCACCCGATCATAAGCAGCAAAGCCGTAGGCCTGCGCCAACCATCAATGGTTAGCGCAGGCCTATAGCTTTTTCTGTTACTAGTCATCGTCTGGGCGCTACAACCCTGACCGCAGGTGCTAGCCCCGTCCAGAGCCCCCTCTTGGGAGACGCTGATTGTACTTACAGGTCGTAATCGACCAGCAACGGCGCGTGGTCTGACCAGCGAGTCTCATAGGAATCTGCGCGGTCCACGCGAGGATTCGTGGCAAGTTCTGCGAGCGCAGGGGTTGCAATTTGGTAGTCAATGCGCCAGCCAGCATCGTTAGTAAATGCTTGGCCGCGGTTGGACCACCACGTGTATGGCCCGGGAACATCGCCGGCGTGCTTACGGGCAATGTCAACCCAACCGGCACCGAACCACTTGTCCAGGTAGGCGCGTTCTTCCGGTAGGAAGCCTGCAGCCTTGAGGTTACCCTTCCAGTTTTTGATGTCGTTGTTGGTGTGAGCGATGTTGATATCACCGGTCAGCAACGCGTGGTTGCCCGCTGCCATGAGTTCCGCAAGACGCACATCTACCAGGTCTAGGTGGGCGTACTTTTGGTCCATCTTTGGGG
This sequence comes from Jonesiaceae bacterium BS-20, assembly GCA_039995105.1. Classification (GTDB taxonomy): domain Bacteria; phylum Actinomycetota; class Actinomycetes; order Actinomycetales; family Cellulomonadaceae. The sequence continues at coordinate 699,269 of CP146203.1, read as the reverse complement.
TTCCGGCGGTGCCCGAGTGCAGGTACGCGGAGATCACTGTCAACTGCTCACCGTTTGGGGCGGTGATGTCTGCCTCGGCCCAGCGACCGGTGTCAACTGGAACTTGGTCCACTCCCTCGGGGGCTACGCCGTACCGCACAGCGGTTACCGGCAGCCGGGTCGCGATTGCGACTCCTGCGCGTCCCTTGATCTCGCAGGCCTCATGCATGACCGTCCAGCCTTCACCGATGAGGTCTGCAGCAATTTCATCTGTCGCGCGGACTTCTTGAAGCAGGAGAATATCCGGGTTGGTCTGGGCTAGCCATTCTCCCATTCCTTTGCGGTAGGCGGCCCGAATTCCATTAACGTTTACGGTTGCGATAGTGAGCATAGGCCCCATCTTAGTGCCCACCCACGACAGTGGGCACGTCCCGCATGTGTGTCTTGATCGACCACATCCGGAACGTGCCCACTGAGTTCTTGCATTCAGTACTTGATATTGGCGCTAGCTATCAGCGCCGGTAAGGCCCTAGTAGCACCGGGCCAGTTTTGACTAGGCCTTGCGGCGTCGTTGGATTACCGTGTAGGCACCGGCTCCAAGGAGCAAGAAGGCCAAAGTGGCCGGGAGCAGGACATCTGCACCGGTCTTTGCCAGGTCGTCCTTATCCTTGCCGCCGTCGGTCTTGCCGTCGCCATCACCGGTTCCGCCATCGCCATCGCCGTTTCCACCGTCATCGACGGTTGCAACAGCCATAGCTAGTGTGACCGTGGTGCCAGATTCAGTCGCAACGAGTTGCAGTGAATCAGCGCCAGCGGCCCCGTCAGGAACCGTGAACTTAACGGTGGTAGCACCGTCAGTCACATCAAACGTGCCAACGGCCTGGCCAAGCGCCTTACCATCCTTCATGAAGGTGGCAACGAGTTTGGTGTTCTCAGGCGAACCCAGGCTCGTCATGTTCAAGGCACTTACGGGGAACTCTACAACGTCCCCAACCTTGGCCTTGTCTGCAATCTGTGGCACCACCACGCCGGAACGGGCGAAGCTAGGTGACAGGTTTTGGTTGGCTTCGAGGTAGTCCATCCAAGCATCCCGGTCAATGAGACCTGAATCTCGGGTTCCGGTACCGTCCTTAAAGACGTGGAAGTTATCTCCACCCTGAGCTAGGAAGGAGAATGTCCCCACAACATAGGTCTTGGCTGGGTCAATCGGTCCCCCGTTGATGGTGATCGAGGTAATCCGGTCGCCTTCTTCGCGGGTGGCATCAAAGGTGTACCTGATGTTGTCCGAGAGTCCCAACTGCAGGTAGTCACGGCTAGGGATTTCACCCTTGTCGTTGCGCTGCCATTGTTGCTCAAGCATGGTCTTGACCTGAGCCCCCGTGAGGGTCGTGGTCCAGAGGTTGTTCACGAATGGAAGCACAGAGTTTGCCTCTGCAAAGGTAACTACCCCGTCCTTGGTTTCGGCACCTGACTTGGCGTACAGGAGGTCTGCACGCAAACCACCAGGGTTGACCACACCGAAGTCGGCTCCACCGCGTCCTGGGTCGGAAAGGGAATCGCGTAGCGAGTCAGCAACCAAGTTACTCAGTGCAGATGGGGCTCCTCGGTCATCACGCTGCCCACCGGTCCAAACACCATCAACATACTCGGCGTCTTCACCTGCGAAAGCGGTTGTGATGTCCGCCGTGATTGTGCCGATCTCCACGCTTCCAGCTTCTTCAGCATAAGCTAGGGCCGCCGTGACAATTTCATCGACCTCTGCCACACGTGCATAGTCCCTAATGAGGTCTGCCTTGTCTGTTGCCGAGCGTGGGATGTTCACGGCAGTTGCCTGAACAACCGTGTTATCCGTGGTATCGACGGTAATCACCGATTGACCTACAAATTCACCGTAGTTACCGGTCTGTATCACTGGACGTCCTGGAACAGCGTCCTCATCAATCCACGCGTATTGCTTGTGCGTGTGTCCGGTGAACAATACAGCAACTTCAGGCGAAGTCTCGTTCACGATCTTCTTGAACACACCGCCCTTCGCAACTTCTGCTTCGAGTGTGGATTGATCCGTTTCTCCGTTGGTGGCCCCTTCGTGGTAGACCGCAAGGAGAATATCTGCTTCACCATTGGTGGGGTCACCATCGGTGAGCTGAGTAGCAACTCGGTTCACAGCGTCTACGGGATCACCGAAGTCTAGATTAGCAATTCCTCCGGGAGTCACCAGGGTGTGGGTTTCTTGAGTAACCGCTCCGATTACGCCAAAGGTAATGCCGTCAAGTTCAAAGACTTCAAATTCCGGCAGGGCCGGTTTGGTGGTCCCCTTGTTGTAGACGTTGGCACCCAAATAGGTGAAGTCTGCTCGGTTTTGGACCCGATTTATCAGATCATTAAAGCCTGCATCAAACTCGTGGTTACCCACGGCTGCCGCATCCATCTCAAGGGCATTAAGCACGTCAATGGTTGCATTGTCCTGCTGTACCGAGGATGCAAATAGGGAAGCCCCGATGTTGTCACCTGCGGCCACCAGAAGGGTGTTATCAGGATATTGGGCCCGTGCTTCCTCAATCGTTCCTGCGAACGCAACGGTGTTTTTGTCAATGCGCCCGTGGAAGTCATTAATACCAAGGAGGTTGAATTCCTTGAACTTAGGGTCCAAGCCCTTCTTCAGACCAATAACTACTGGGTCGTGGTCTGAGGAACGGAATGCGTTTGACTCGTAATACAGGGCGCCGTGGTTGTTGTAGCGGCTGTACTCAAGTGCAATTGACTCAGGCGCGTTAACGTTCCAGGTATCTCCACCGGTGACACGGGTCTTCATGGAGTTGCTGTACAAAATGTGGTCCAGTGAACCGTTTAGACCACCAAAGTTGTAGGTCTGCTTATCCGGCACAAAAGCCTGAACCGCATTGGTGAATCCCGCACTGTAGAAGACCTGCATGGGGTCCTCTTGGGTGTAGGAGTTGAAGTCACCAATCAGCGCAATATCTTCAACATTAGTTTCGGTCTCAAGCGTACCTACCCAATCCGTCAAGGCCTGCGCTTGGCGGATCCTGTCGGGGTTGGACTTAGCTTGACCGTCCCCTTGATCGTCATTAATTCCAGAGCCGGAGCCTTTGGATTTGAAGTGGTTTACTACGGCCATAAATGGCTTACCACCCCCAGCTGGCACAAAGGTTTGTGCCAGTGGCTCACGAGCGTTACCAAAAGCCTGACCCGTTGCACTAAGAGTCCCTAGTGCCCTAGCGTCACCCTGGAGGGTAACTTCATCTGGCTGGTAGATGATTGCGTTAGTGATGACATCCTGCAAACCTACGTCAGGAAGATCCGTTGAGGATCCCACGTAGGCCCACTTTTGTTCTCCGGCAGCGGAGTTGAGGGCACCAACCAAAGTCTTAAGTGCCGCATCAGCTTCTAGCCCAAGTGAAGCAGAGTTTTCAATCTCCATGAGTCCAACTACTGAGGCATCCAGTTCATTGATGGCCGCAACAATCTTGGCTTCTTGCCGCTTGAAGTTTTCTAGGTTCGCTGCCCCGCGTGGACCGTTGTTTGAGCAAGAATTCGCGGTGATTGGGTTGCCGTCACGGTCTTTATACGTGGTACAGGTATTGCCCGCAGCAACCCAGTCCTCGGCCGTTGTAGGGAAATAGTTCAGCACGTTGAAGCCTGCAACGGTGATGTCACCGGCTACCTTTGGCGCTGACTCTCGGGTGTTTTTGAACTCTACGGGTTCTTGGCCCGGAATAATTTCAGATGTGGGGTTCAGCTTCCACGTGTCAAAGCGGTAGTCAATGATGACCGGCTCGGTAAAGGTGACGGGTGCACCAACACGGACCGGGTTTTCTAGGCTGACATACGGAAGGATCTTGGGCTTGTTGGCCTTACTACGGAAGTCATAGGTTGCGCCGTCATCAAGGATGAGACCCAGTTCTTTGTTCAGTTCAAGGACCGCGTTCATCTCCGGTGATCCGGGCAGGGCTACGTCGGTGGGTTGGCGCAGTGGCTTATCCCCAAATGCGAGTCCAATTTCACCGTACAGGTTTGCGTTGTAGGTTTCAGAGACCGTGAAGTCAGCGGTTGGCATGTAGAGCATGGACTGGTATTCCATCCGCTCTGCGTCGGTTGCTGGCCAGTCAATATCTATTGGAAGCACGGGGTCAGGGGTCTCAGTCAGCGGTGTGACTACCAGTGGGATGGGACCGGAACCGGTTTTGGCGCTAATTTGCTTCAGTCCGTAGTAGTCCTTAACTACTCCAGAGACCTCAAGAAAATCACCAACGGCCACGGTGTTGTCATACTGGTGCACAAAGATGGCGTCTGATTTGCCTTCAGTTTTGTTATCCCCACCGGTTCCTTCGGTTTGGATCACAAACCCGTTAAGACCACCGGTTGGATACGTGGCGGTGACAACACCGTGAACGGTCACCGGTGCATTGTCAGCCAACCCTCGCGCATCCGCGATTGTGTGGGTAACAGCAGCGGCTAGGGCTGTTGCCACAGCTGGGGCTGGCGCCTCTGCTGGAGCGACTGGAGTCACTGGAGCCTGCTCAGTAGTTAAGGCTGTGGCTGCGCTGTCATCTCCGCCGCTCGCCGCGGAGGTCTCCGAGGCGGGTTCCTCTTGCGATTCAGGCGTTTGCACAACTGCCGTTTCGCCTTGAGAAGTTGATGAGTCGGCAGCTGCTTCTTCAGCTGCTGCTGCGGGAATAGTGGAAATTCCCAGGGGGGTTAAAACAAGCGCTCCGGCCACGAGTGGCGCTATAAATCTGGAACGATAATTTCGGACTCTCGTCATGATTGGTTCCTTCTGGTCTGTTAACTAGACGTAGTTGGATCGATAGTGCTTGGTTCTCAGCGTTGATTGACTATCCAAGTACTACTTTGCAATTTCAAACTCTTGGTCACATCAATGTGGCCACCTAGGAAACAACTGTGAAATTGCATATTTCGCCCTAGTGCTTCCCCTATTCGACCCTATAGTTAAGCGTTTGACTAGACCCGGACCACACTTGAGACGAAACTTCTCAATTGTTGAGACATAGTGCTGCCCATGGCGTTTGTCCCAGACATACAATATGGCTGATCAACGATGCTTTTGAAGTTAAGCGCCGGATGTTTGGGCACAAAAAAATGAGGGCACCTATTTGCGTTGTGCAAATTGGTGCCCTCACTGAGTTTGGGGAAAACCAGAAGAACTCCAGCCAAACACTTCCCGATGCTTCACCTACAATTAGTCCATTGCTTACGGACTATCAAGGGGCGCAGCTACTTCCTTACGGTGGCTCTCTCAGCCATAGCAACAACATTCTCGAGTAGGAACGCACGGGTCATTGGACCGACTCCACCCGGGTTGGGTGAGATCCAGCCAGCAACCTCGGCGGCGGCTGGGTCGACGTCGCCAACAACCTGCGCCTTACCCGTTTCCGGGTTCACGCGGCGGGAGACACCAACGTCAATGAGGATCGCGCCGGGCTTGACGTGCTCGGCTTGCACAATCGAAGGCACGCCGGCTGCCGCAACTACGACATCGGCAGACTTCAAGTGCTCGGCAAGGTCCACGGTTCCGGTGTGTGTAAGCGTCACGGTTGCGTTTACGGCCCGGCGGGTGAGCAGCAGACCGATTGACCGGCCCACGGTGGTACCGCGACCAACAACAACAACGTGCTTTCCAGCCAAGGAAATACCGTTGCGCTCAATCAGGTCGATGATCCCGGCAGGGGTGCACGGCAGCGGGGAGTTGATTTCCTCGTTGATTCGCAGCACCAAACGACCCAAGTTTGTTGGGTGCAGGCCGTCGGCGTCCTTGTCCGGATCAATGAGTTCAAGCACCTTGTTGGTGTCTACACCCTTTGGCAAAGGCAATTGCACAATGTAACCGGTGCAGTCAGGGTTGGCGTTGAGGCGCTCAATCGCAGCGATAATGTCAGCCTCGGATGCGGTTTGCGGCAGGTCCTCACGGATTGAGGAGATACCAATCTCGGCGCAGTCCTTGTGCTTTCCGGCAACGTACCAGGTTGAGCCCGGGTCCGCCCCTACCAGCAGGGTTCCCAAACCTGGGGTGACACCCTTGTTCTGCAGTGCGGCAACGCGCACCTTGAGTTCGCCCTTGATTTGGGCGGCTGCGGCCTTGCCATCAAGAATTTGTGCGGTCATGTCTTGTCTACCTTCTTGGCCTAGAAACAGGGCAGGCACCGGCGCTGTGGAATAACCACAGCGCCGGTGCCTGTAACTACTTAGGGTTGCTCTGCAAAACTGTTGTGGCTCAGAACTGGGTCAGGCCCGGGTACAGCGGTAAGTCCTGCGCAAGCTTGCGTACGCGAGCTTGGAGTGCTGGGACGTCAGCGTTTGCGCCACCCTTGAGTGTTGCTGCGATAATCTCGGCAACCTCAGCGAACTCGGTGTCACCAAATCCGCGGGTAGCCAGAGCTGGCGTACCAATACGCAGACCTGAGGTTACGCGTGGTGGGCGGGTGTCAAACGGAACGGCGTTGCGGTTAACGGTGATACCAACCGAGTGCAGAAGGTCTTCACCCTGCTGGCCGTCAAGAGCTGACTTACGCAGATCAACGAGTACCAGGTGCACGTCGGTGCCACCGGTCAGAACAGAGATGCCCTGCTCGGCAACGTCTGGGGCGTTCAGGCGCTCAGCAATAATGCGGGCACCTGAAAGTACGCGCTCCTGGCGTTCCTTGAACTCGGCGGAACCGGCGATCTTGAACGCGGTGGCCTTGGCGGCTACCACGTGCATGAGTGGGCCACCCTGCTGGCCAGGGAATACTGCCGAGTCAATCTTGCGGGCATACTCTTCACGCGACAGGATGAAACCGGAGCGTGGGCCGCCCAGGGTCTTGTGCGCGGTTGAGGAAACGACGTCCGAGTGTGGGACCGGGTTAGGGTGGAGACCGGCAGCAACGAGTCCAGCAAAGTGGGCCATGTCGGTCCACAGCTTGGCGCCAACCTCGTCAGCGATTGAGCGGAAGGCTGCAAAGTCGAGCTGGCGCGGGTATGCGGACCAGCCAGCGATGATGACGTCTGGGCGGGACTCAAGAGCCTGCTCGCGTACGCGGTCCATGTCCAGCAGTGAGGTGTCTTCTTCAACACCGTATGCGGCTACGTCATACAGTTTTCCGGAGAAGTTGATCTTCATTCCGTGGGTCAGGTGACCACCGTGCGCCAGGTTCAGGCCCATGATGCGGTCACCCTTGTTGATCAGGGCGTGCAGTACGGCGGCGTTTGCTTGGGCTCCAGCGTGTGGCTGAACGTTCGCGTGCTCGGCACCAAACAGGTCCTTGGCGCGGGCGATTGCCAGGTTCTCGGCGATGTCTACTTCTTCGCAGCCACCGTAGTAGCGCTTGCCCGGGTAACCCTCGGCGTACTTGTTGGTGAGCACTGACCCCTGTGATTCAAGAACGGCACGTGGCACAAAGTTCTCGGAGGCGATCATCTCAAGGGTGTTGCGCTGACGGGTCAGCTCGCCCTCAAGAACGGCGGCAATCTCAGGGTCTACCTGGGCTAGGCCCTGGTTCATTACGGAATCAGATGGGGCAGTCATGCTTCTCCTACAATCGGTACGTCCCGCTTGCTTAAGCGGGCAACGGATGTCCAGTTACAGTGTGCTGGAACCAGCAAAATTGAACAAGGCTCACCGGATCGCCACACACGTGTGGTGACCGGGCCCAGGCGAACGACCCAAAGTCGAAGAAAGTGTCACTCCCCGGTGGTGCCCCACCATGCTAGTTACCGGCAAGGGCTCAAAAGTTGCTTTGCGCCTTGCCACCAACCAGACTGCGCCAGTTGTGACGTAAAAAATTATACGGCACCGCAAGAGCAAACCGGGTATCGACTCCGCCACACCCAGCACTAAACTGACCGAGCACCATACTCGCGCCGTAAATTCCTTGGTTTACCTCGAAACACGCTAAAGTTCACTATGTGAACGCAAAGCCATCGACGCCTGGATCCCAATCCTCGCTGCGGGAGTCCAACCGGGCCCGAATTGTCGATGCAATTAAGCAGTTTGGTGGGTTGACGCAGGTTGAGCTCGCCGGGGCGACCGGCTTGTCAGCGGCAACCGTGTCAAACATCGTAAAAGAATTAAACTCACTTGGCGTTATCCAAACTTCTCCCTCGACCCGCAGTGGGCGCCGGGCCCAGCACGTCACACTAGCCCGCTCACCCGGTTTGGTGGGCGCGGTCCAGTTTGAAATCCGGCACATGCGGGTCGCACTTGCGGACTCCGCGGGCACGATTGTTTCCGAACACCAGCTGCCCCTTGGCAACGACCACAGGGCCGATGCCGGCCTCGACCGCGCCGCTCTCTTGCTTGCGGACATGCTCGAAACCGTTGATGCACAAAGCACCGAACTCGAATGCGTAGCCGTAGCTATTCCAGCCCCCGTAGATGGCCTGACCGGAAGAATTACCTCCCCGGGCATCATGCGCGGGTGGGACAACGTTGCCATTGCCCAGGTCATGCGGGACCGGATCAACAAACCGGTCCACGTAGTCAACGCCTCGAACCTGGGCGCCCTTGGGGAGCTGCGGTACGGAGCAGCCCAGGGCGCGCAGCAGGCCATGTACATTCACTGTGGGCAACGAATAGGGTCCGGACTCATCCTTAACGGTCAGCTGTACTGGGGGGCTTCCGGCTCGGCCGGCGAGTTTGGCCACCTCACCACCAATATTGATGGCCCGATTTGTCGGTGTGGAAATCGCGGTTGCCTCGAGACCGAGGCGGGCGGCAACGTGCTCCTTGAGTCGCTCCGGGTCAGTCACGGAGTGTTGACCCTCAAGGACATGCTACGGTTCGCCCAAGAGGGCGACATTGGTTGCGCTCGGGTTATTTCCGATGCCGGGCGAGCGATCGGTATGGCTGCTGCGAACATTGCGAACGTGCTGAATCCCGAGCTCTTTGTCATCGGTGGTGACCTCGCCCAGTCAGGAGCAACGCTGCTCGATCCGATTAGGGAAGCGATTGAACGTTTTGCCTTGCCCAGTGCGGCCGATGCCGTACGGGTGGTGCCCGGAACGTTGGGAACAAACGCCGAGATTTTGGGCGCTATTTCATACGCAATAGAAAAAGCAGCTGAAGCCCCCGTGGTTGCTACCGACCCAGTACCTGAAAGAACGGAGAAGTGATGACCACGTCCCCCCATGAAGACCGGGGCACTCCCCGCAAGCGCACTCCCCTGCTCTCGGTCAACAACATCTCCAAGAACTACAAAGCCGTGCAGGCCCTTGCCGGCGTGAACCTTGACGTGTACCCGGGTGAAGTTGTCGCCATCGTTGGTGACAACGCCGCCGGTAAATCAACCCTGGTCAAGATCCTTGCCGGTGTGCACACTCCCGACAGCGGCACGATCAAGTTTGGCGGCAGCCCCGTCACGATCCCCTCACCCAGTGCCGCCCAGGCGCTTGGAATTGCGACGGTCTTTCAGGATCTAGCATTGGCGGATAACCTGTCTATCGTCAATAACCTGTTCTTGGGCCGGGAATACTCCCAGGGCATGCTGTTGCAGGAACACCAGATGGAGCAGGAGGCAACCCGACTCTTCCGTCAGCTCAAGGCACGTATGCCCAGCATCAGGACTCCGGTTGCGGAACTTTCCGGTGGTCAAAAACAAAACGTTGCGATCGCCCGGTGCCTGTTAGGTAACCCGCGGGTCATCCTCTTGGATGAACCCACCGCGGCATTGTCCATTACCCAATCGGCTGAGGTGCTCAATTTGATTGAGGGCCTGCGCGAGCGCGGCATGGGTGTGGTGCTGGTCAGCCATAACCTCGGCGAGGTCCACGCGGTTGCGGACCGCATTGCGGTCCTGCGGTTGGGCCGCAACAACGGAACATTCCACACCACGGACACCACGTATGAGTCGATTCTTGCGTTGATTACCGGGGCTACTGATGCTGAGCGGGACCGCCTGGGCTAGGCCAGGATCCGGTCCGTTCAAAGACCGCAATGGCGTCAAAGAGCGGCTGGCAATGATGCTCGTCAGGGGTATAAACAATCTTGATGCGGGCACCGTTTTTGGTACGGTCAATCCCGTGCAGGACCACAAACTGACCGCCGCGAGAGTATCCCACCTGGTATTTGGCGATGTCTTGGAACCGCAGGGTCTTGGTATTGCGTAAGAACGTGGTGTGCTGTACCAGTTCTCTGGTAACGATGGTCGAAGTATTGAAGTAGTACGCAACCAGCCACAGCCCCAACCCCAAGAGCGCTGCAGCCAAGATAATAATTGGTACAATCTCACCGGAAGCGCTCATCCGGTCCAGGCCGGCTATGCAGGCAATTCCAAGTCCAATCAAAAACGCACCGCAAACCCCTAGAAACCAAATGACCCGCTGCCGCACCGGTTCCCCAACCCTTTGGTGAACTGTCACGCCCCGCACGGTATTGCCTTGTGCTTTGCGTTTTGTGGTCTTGAATCGTTGGTGATCCACAAGGACTGCGAGTGTCAAAATCACGCCAATGATCAATGCCGCATACATGGTTAAAGAACCCAACTGCTCGCTGTCCGGTAGGTCATCCGCCTACTGTCAAAAATCATAGTACCGCTGGTTTCGATCCCTAAGAGCGATTCTTTGGCATCCCAAAGCCGCAACGAGTGTGCAGTAATCCCCATCGTTTTGGTACTCGCGGGCACAACCAAGGCATAGAATCAGGGGCCAGCGCAAGCGCGTGCGGTCGTAGCAAAGTTCAAAGGAAATCTTCCCATATGTCCTACCAGCCCCCGCACCATGGCCAACGTCTGCAAGCACAGCCGGCACGCTATGAGGCACCGGAAGTATTCAACGGACGCAACCTCACGTTCGTGGCCGCGTTCTGGATTGCCGCCGGTGTGACAATATTGCTTGCCATCATTGCAGCGGGCGACCGGTTCCCGCCGACGCTGCAGATAGCAAGCGCGGGCAGACTGCGTGACGTTACCGTCGATCAGATGCCAACCGGCAATTTTCTCATTGGCGGCTGGATCGTAATCGCAGTTTTGGGCTTGATGCTGTTGGGCGGCGTACTGAGGAGGCGGCCGGGCACCGGACAAGGTCAGCTCTTACAACTCATCGTGATCATTCTTGGCGCGGTGCTCGTTCCCGGCTTCCTGCCGGTAGTGATAGCGACCTTTGCAGCCGGCGAGTACCCAAGTTCAACCGGGTCAGAGCTGACGTACGTCTTTTCGTTCATTCTGATCCTGCCTTCCCTCATCTTGAGCCTCCTGGCTATTCGCAAACCCAAAGCCCGGTAGCACCTACCGCGCCACTGTTTAGGAAGCAATGTTTAGGAAGCACCGCCTAGGCAGCACTGCGGGATCGGAAATCTAGGCTTGCCCACGCAAAGAGGGATCGTCTTGGTTAACTTGGATGCCCGTGTTCGCCGTGCCCAGACTGTGGTCTTGGGCCACTAGTTTCCGGCGGTTGCCTTCAGTTTGCGCTGCTTTGCAAGGCTGCCCAACACCATGCCCACCGGCACAGAAATGATCCAATTCAGGGCCAGGTTGCCAAACTTTTCTACGGTCGCCGGGGTCAACAAGTAGAACACCACGGCCACGAGCGCAATGGTGAGCACCATGTTGATCCGGGGCTTCCTTGGGGGGAACCGCAGCAGCGCAAAGCCCGCAGCAATGGCCACCAAGGTGACGGCCGTAACCCCCTCGGGATTGTGGGACCACAACCGAAACGTCAGCCACCCTAGGAATCCTAGCGCAACCACAACGATTGCGGCTTGCAATCGTTGGTCCAGCGCGCTGGGCTGGCGGTCTTGAGATTGTTTGCTTCCCGGTGTTGTCAACGTGCTCGCCTCATTACTTGATTCCCACTGATTCCGCTGCGGACGCGGCCGGAGCACCGACCAACGGACCGGTAAAGCCGGGGTTCCACGGCCCTGCCGCACTGGGCGCCTTGATGTTGCGGGGCTGGATTGGGCCAACTCTTAACGCTTTGCCCCACCATGATTGAAACAAGCGGGCGGGTCATTCCCAATTGGATTGACCCGCCCGCTTCATGTGCGGTGCACCCTGAACGAATGCGTCCCGTGCAATGCCTAGTTAACAACCTCAGCGTCACCAAGGATCTTGCGTAGGTAGGCGTAGGTGAGGTCACCGGCCACCTGATCGTGCTGGTGCTCGTATCCGGTCTTCTCATACAGCGACAGGCTGTGCTTGGTGTCCTTGCCGGTGAACACCCAAATTTCGGAGGTTTCATCTGGGAGGTGTGGCAGCACAGCAAACATCATTTGCGTGCCGATTCCTTGCCCCTGCTTGTCTGGTGCAACCGCGAGGCGCCCCAGCGTTGCCTTGCCATCCTCGAGTTCGACCCGTACGGATCCAATGAGGCGAGGTCCCTCAAAGGCGCCCAGGGTGACCACGTCATCGCGGTCTAGGTCCTCAATGAGCTCATCCAAGGTCTGCGTCAATGGCGGAATATTTGGGTCGCCGTATGCCTGTGCTTCGGTTACAAACGCGGCCCTGCGCAAGGTGAGAAGTTCACCTGCTACAGACTTGTCAACCAGCGAGATTGTGATTTCTTCGTTGCTCATAGTCCAATACTGTCAGATTTGGTGGACAGTTGCGCCCCCAGCCACGCGTAACAAAGTAATCTTGTAGGCGTGACTACTAAAACTGACTCAACCCACTGGGTTCTGACCCTGTCCTGCCCCGACCAACCGGGAATTGTTAGCGCCGTTGCAGGCACACTCGCTGACCAAGGCGGGAACATCACCGAGTCCAAGCAGTTTGGTGATGCGGGGACCAACCTGTTTTTCATGCGGGTTCAGGTTGAGGCAAGCGCATCGTATGAGGCGTTGGAGGAAGCTATCAAGCCTCTTGCGCGTCGCTTCAATATGACGTGGAACCTTGATGTGGTGGGCCGCCCAATCAAGACACTCATCATGGTGTCAAAGGCCGCACACGCTTTGAATGATCTACTCTTCCACCAGCACGCGCAAGATCTTCCTATCGAGATCGTTGCCGTGGTTGGTAACCACACCGACCTGGCCGAACTCACCGAGTTCTACGGTCACAAGTTCCACCATGTCCCGGTTACCAAGGACAACAAGCCAGATGCCGAGGCCCAGCTGCTCAAGTTAGTTGAAGAGCTGGACGTGGAGTTGGTTGTTCTGGCCCGCTACATGCAGGTTCTTTCCGATGATTTGTGCACGCAGTTGGCCGGCCGCATTATCAACATTCACCACTCCTTCTTGCCGTCCTTCAAGGGCGCTCGCCCGTACCACCAGGCGCATGAGCGTGGCGTGAAGTTGATTGGCGCTACCTCGCACTACGTGACCGCGGACCTTGATGAGGGTCCGATCATTGAGCAGGACATTGAGCGCGTTGATCATGAGATGAGCCCGCAGCAGTTTGTTGCGCTCGGCCAAGATGTTGAGCGCCGTGTGCTTGCCCGCGCCGTACGTTGGCATGCCGAGCACCGCGTGCTGGTCAACGGGCAACGTACGGTTGTGTTCCGCTAGATCCGGACTTTGAAAGGGGGTGGGAAAGAGTTATTTTTCTTTTCCACCCTCGTCAAGCTTTCAGTACAGGCTCACTTTCAGGACAAGCTCAGTCCCTTATATTCCTGAGTCCCAACCGATATATTCCTGAGTCCCAACCGAGCACCAGCACTTTGCGGTTTGGCTCCGTCAATAAAACTGCGCCGGTTATGGGATCCAAGGGCTCCTACGAGTCAAAACTAAAGCTAATTGTATTTGCATCCATTATTGGCAGTACAACAGTGAGCCCAATTCTATTGAACATGGCCCCTACTGCTTCTCGGATATATGGGAAGAGGGCCATGAACGCAACTTTATTTGCAAACTCCGTAATGGCTTCGGGAGAGATTTTGAGTTCCACTTCTGCACGGTAGTGTCCAGCGACAACAACCACTACCTCGGCAACTTCAGCACTAGTGGTTGCTCTAACGCGGTAACTAAGTGTGTTCTCTTCACAACGGAATTGCATATCAAGTTCGAGGTTGAGAGCTCCCGTATCGGATTGGGGCTCTCCTCCAATCAAGATCTTCCGTGCACCAACTTCATCAAACTCGACTGCTTCCAGAGTCAAGATATCTAGCGCCTCAATTGCCGAGGTAATCATGATGTTCCTTCTCGCTAGCGACGGTCACATTTACCTTGGTAACACTTGAAGTTCTCAAAACACGCACGTTGTTATCGGGGCGCGAGGAACAGGCACTGTCAAAGGACTGCCAGCCGTTACTTCTTGTGCAGGCGTCTTCGACGATTGTTTTCATAGTGGCCCCCACAACAAGCGCGTAGCGTCGAATAGTCGCTAACGTTGGATTGCTGTCATATCTTTCAAAGCTTGCCACTGCAGGTTGAGAGATACCCATACGCGTAGCGATCTCTGCCTGAGACAACCCATGCATTTTACGAATTTTAACTAGACTCTCAATGAGTTCTAGGTGATCAAGAGCAAACGCGGTGGCCCGATTCTCGAGGATTTTATCGTCTGTGAACTCTTCATTGTGCGTCACCATAACTTATACCTTATATCGCCATGCGTTAAATCAAGAAATTAGTGCCGCAACTCACCGAGCGAGACTCCCCAGTTAGCTTTCGCACAAGACATTGCGTAGGTCTCGGCCCGGTCAATCTGATCATCTTGAAATTTTTCCCTTCTGCAGATCTATCCTTTTCAAATGCAAGGATTCCGATAAAGCCGACGGAGGCTTCAATCGGTTCAATATGGATGAGACGCGCGAGGGCGCTTCCATAGACCAGTCCATTTTCAGTCTGGTCACATACTGCGAGATGCTGCCAGCGAATTTCAAAAAGGTCTCCGACACCATTTCTGAGTGACTTCACGTGCTTGATTGGTTCCAATTTTCCCTCCGTAGCTTTGATGAGCAGAGCACGTATATCTCCCCGCGCTGAAATCGTGGAGAAACGATTCCAGCGTCGAGTCGGCGCCTGGAGCGCCCCATAGATCTCATCAACAGCTGCATCAAGATGGTCTTGCCGGCTCTTAGATTGAGTCTCTCTCCAGTAAAAATCTACGCCAATACCACTCGAGCAATTTGAAATTCTTTGGCTCATGTTTCACCTTCGAGAACTTGAGGATTCTTGAAGTTACTCTACGTCCTGTCTCTGACACGCAAGAAGTTGGAGGGCCCGGGCGGTATGTTTGGATTCTCCTTGGCTTGTCGTTGTAATTCCGGTCTTTCGTTGGCATGATTCCCTTATGTCTTATTTGGTGAAGCCTAAACACCTCGCTGACGCGGTGTTGGCCCCGGTTCCCGTTAACCATTCCCTTCCACGAACGTGTGTCATAGGCGCGGGATCTTCCGGCCTTGCCGCGGCGAAGGCCCTGTACTTGGCGGGGGTGCCCTTCGATTGCTTTGAGCGGGGCAGCGCGATTGGTGGGAACTGGCTCTTTGATAACCCCAACGGACAGTCTGCGTGCTACGAGACGCTGGAGATCAATACCTCGGGCGCCCGCATGGCATTTTCTGACTTTCCAATGCCCTCCCATTTTCCGCCCTACCCCAAGCACAACCAGATCCACGAGTACTTTGAGCAGTATGTGGAGCACTTTGGGTTTAGGCACACCATCACCTTCAACACCGAGGTCACAGAGGTTACCCCGGACCCAAAGGGCGGCTGGCTGGTCCACACGAGCGGCCCAACTGGCGCCCAGACCAGTCACTATGACGCGGTCATGGTTGCAAACGGCCACCACTGGGATCCGCGCTGGCCGGAGCCCGAGTACCCCGGGCACTTTGACGGGCAGCAGATGCACGCCCATGACTACCGCAACGGTGACCAGTTAGAGGGCAAAGACCTTGTGGTTGTGGGCGCGGGTAACTCCGCCATGGACATAGCCGTTGAGGGTTCTTACCGGGCCAACTCCGTGAGTATGTCGGTGCGCCGCGGACAGTGGGTGCTCAAGAAGTTTGTGCTCGGCAAACCCAGTGACCAGGTGGCCTTGCCCGGTTGGATGCCCTGGTGGGTGACCGCATTGCGCCTGCGGATTGGGGCGATTACCTCGGGTGGGCTACGCAAGTATGGCCTGCCAAAACCACCCCACAAACCGGGGCAGTCCCACCCGGTCCAGTCGCAAACGCTGCGCGACCGGATCGCCGCTGACGGGATCATCGTTCGCCCAGGCATCGAGAAACTTGACGGCAACGCCGTCATCTTTACCGACGGCACCTGGGTCAAAGCTGACTTAATTGTTTGGGCTACCGGCTACAAAGTGACGTTTCCGTTCCTCGATCCCGCGTTGGTCTCGGCTCAGGATAACGACCTACCGCTGTGGAAGCGCACGGTCCACCCGGACCTACCCGGGTTGTTCTTTATTGGCCTGGTCCAACCGGTTGGGGCGGTCATGCCGCTCGCGCAGGCCCAAAGCGAATGGGGGACCCAAATGCTGTGCGGCAACTACACTCCCCCATCGCTACCCGAGATTAGGGCGCAAATGACCGCTGACCACGAACGCAACAAGCGACAGTTTTACGCCTCGGCGCGGCACACCATGGAGGTCGATTTTGACCACTACCTGTGGGACTTGGCCCGCGAGCGCAAGCGCGGGCGGGTCCGGGCCAACAGCGCTGACAACCCCGCCGCAGCCCCATCCTTGGTTCCAGGGGCTCGGTCATGAACAAGTTACCTAATCTCAGCGGCAAGGTCATTGCCGTCACGGGCGGCGCCACCGGGATTGGCAAGCAGATTGCGAACGTGCTTGGGCAAGCCGGAGCGAAGGTCGCTATTGGCGACATCGACGCCAAGGCGGTGGCCCTGACGGCCAAAGAACTCGGTCCCTCCGTCACCGGGCTGAGCTTGGACGTCACCAACAACGAGTCCTTCCAGGTGTTCTTGGCCGCCACACAAGCGGCGCTGGGGCCAATAGACGTCCTGGTAAACAATGCCGGTCTCATGTGGGTTGGCCCATTTGTTGATGAGCCTGAATCCGCCGCCGCACGTCAGGTCGCGGTAAATTTGTTGGGCGTCATTAGGGGCGTAAAGCTCACGGCCCCCATCATGCTTGCGCGCGGCAGCGGGCACATCATCACGATTGCATCTGCGGCCTCGGTCCTGACCACTCCCGGTGAGGCCACCTACGCGGCGACCAAGCACGGCGTCTACGGGTTCCTCAAGGCAGCCCGCGCGGAGTTGCACGGCACCCCGGTCAAGCTTTCGGTGATCATGCCCGCCGTGGTTAATACCGCCTTGGCCGCGGGCACGGCTACCGGTGCGGCAAAACTTTTAGAGCCTGCCGATGTCGCACTTGTGGTTGCCCGGACCATTGCGCGGCCCAAATTTGAGGTCACCATCCCCGGTTACATTGGTCCGCTGCAGCGGTTCATTGACATTTTGCCCGCGATTATTCGGGACCCAATTTTCCGCAGCCTCGTCCCGGATCAGGTGCGGCAATCTGACAGCGCGGCCCGGGCAGACTATGAGGCCCAGTTCGATTCCAAAGTCGCGTCCAGCCTCGATATCCCCAGATCAGAAGATTCAACTTAAATTGGGCATCAATGCGGTAACCTCGCTCTATGCCCCTTCATTTAGGCAAACACATACTAGGTCACTGTGCTAGGCGCGCCAGGAAAGAACAACCAGAAGACACCGGATCAACTATTCATTCAGACCTAGGCGCGGCCTTTGCCGGATTGCTTATTTCTACCCAAGAGTGGAAGCACCGTCGCGTTGACAGCATTCACTTGGAATCTGGTGACCGCGGGCAATGGCGTACTTCCATTGATCTGACTATTCCTGATGATCCCCGGCTATTTTATAGTAGTACTGGCGCTCAGATCGTAGTTCCTCTCGCACTGCTAGCAAAGGAGCCCATGCGTGACCTTGATGTGCTCGATGGTTCAAACAATCCTCTAGTTGTCTTGGGTAAAGCAGAAAACTCAAGAATTGCAGTCGAAATACTCATCTTTGCCCTTGCAGTTGATGGTATTTCTAGTTCCAATGCGTTACGCCAGGGTCTCCATGATCTTGTTTCAGATTTCAAGTTGAACCCAGAACTTTCAGAGTCAGAAGTTCGGGAAGTTTGCATTCAACACCTTATTAACACAAGTGGAGTAACACTTGAGCAGGTTGCAAAATTCTCTGAAGTAACACGCTCACTTCTTTCAGACTTAACTCGAAACTTTTTACTCACGGTTGTATTACCCGCAGCCACGGTGGGCCAACGCCAAATAATCAAATTCTCTCGTTTTGGCAAACAAGTCTCAGTCAAAAGTACTTTGGATTCAAACTTATTGTGGGGGCGTTTGGGCTTTATTCAATAGGCCTAGAAATACCAGTGCAGGGCGTTGGTGATGCGGAGTCTTACCATCTTGAGGTTCATACTCCTGCGGAGATCATCAGTGAAGGTTTGGTACTTCCCAGCACGAGTCCCGCATCTGCAGGCACTGTTGATAACCGCAACACATTGGTTGCACATGCTCACGGAAACTATCCATTGCTTGCTGATACAGACGAGAATGGTGAACTGCTCGCAATTCTTAATCTCGGCGTTACACGTAGGGGCACCAAACTTGTCACCTTCCTAACGGCCCTCTTTACTTTTGTTTTCTTCCTTCTTGGCCTTGTCCTGTCTGGCGCATACGAACAATTACGAGGAACAGGTCCCACCGGCACTTAAACAGATCCAAGTGCTCTACTTTTGACACTTCCTGCCGTTACAGTTGGGCTATTTATTGCGAGCCGCGAGCACGCGATTGCGGCAATCTTGTTATTCCCAATACGAGCCGCTTCAATCTCATGTTCTGCCCTACTCCTGGCAACCGCAGCTTCACTCACATATCAACTTCAAGATCCGTATCTGCACTGGTTGTGGTGGGTTTCATTGATCGTATCCGGGCTCATAGTACTGGCCATGCTGCTAGGAGAATTCCTACGCCACCATATACATGGAGTACAGGGGTTAGACTAGAAGAATTGATAGGCTGGCCTGATAATTTGAGCATTGGAGGATTGCATGTTTTGGAGAAATGGAACTCAAAGAGACTCCACTGATCTCATTTCGGGTTCGACTGAATCTTCGAAAATAGATGAGCAGACCCCCAACTCCGAGATTGCTCCCAAAGCACCAGTCAACAAGATCCTGATTTACGGTCGAGCTTCGTCCATCGACGGACGGCGAGCCACGATTGCCCCGGATAGGCGGCAAGCCTATAACAGTAGCGCTAATAAACTACGTGAAGCGGCAGCTCGAGCTCTATAAATTTCTGCCAGTGATGGGGTGGTCTTCCCAACCACTCAATTCTTTGCGCTCTAAACCTCGACCGTCTCGATGCTGCCTGCGCCCGGGAGCTCGCGCATAGTGATGAACTTGGAGAAGACGAGGGGCAGGGCCGCGGCTAGTTCACCGGCGATCACCAGCCACAGCATGGTGACCAGACCAAACTGGTGGGCAACCCATCCGCCAATCAGGCCCGCAAACGGCATACCACCCCACACAATGAACCGAAATGACGCGTTGATGCGGCCCAGCAGGTGAGGTGGGCACAGGCGTTGCCGGAAGCTGACCTGGGCAACGTTGAAGAGGGTCGAGGTAATTTGGGAGAGAAACCCGGAGATAATCAGTGGAATCATTGGGTTGACGCCGCGTGTGGCAAGGAATGCGGCCAGCGGGATACCAACGAACAGGACCGGGGTTGCGGCGGCTGAGATTGCAATGATCCGTCCTTCACCAACATACAAGGAGATCTTGCGGGCAAACACCGCACCGATGATGCCGCCGATTGCCGACGCAGAGAGCACCACGCCCACGTCGGTCTCAGACAAGCGCAGCGTCTTGATGACGTAGAGCATGAGCATGGACCAGCCCATGGTTGAAAATAGTGTTGCTGCCCCGGTGCTAAACACTAGGCGGTTGAGCAGTGGGGTCGTAGCAATAAACCGCAATCCTTCGGCAATCGCAGGGACCAGCGGCAGGTGCGAGTCCTTGGGCGGCAATACTTCTTCCTGCTTGATTCGCCGCAGAAACACGATTGACAGCAGGTAGGTGACCACGTTGACCGCGATCAGCACGGGCGCCATGATCACGCGCAGCAGCATGCCACCTATGGCGGGAACTGCGACCGCGGCAATGGCATAGGTGGCCTGCAGTTTAGTGTTTCCCTCGGAGATGTTCTTGATCCCTACCAACCCCGGAACGTAACTGAGGTGGGCAACATCAAAGAACACCGTGGCAACCGAAATCACCAGGCTCGCGCCATACAAGATTGCCATGTTGCCGTGACCTGAAAGTGCGGTGACCACGACAGTTCCCAGTGCCACGGCCCGGACAAGGTCCGCCCAAATGAGCACCTTGCGTTTGACCATGCGGTCGATCCAGGCCCCGGCGGGCAGCCCCACGACCAAGAAGGCAATGGTTTGGGCCGCGGTAAGGTAGCCCATCTGCAGCTCAGACGCGTTGAGTTGGGTGACCGCATACAGCGGCAGGGCGAGCAGGGTGAGCTGTGCACCTACTTGGCTGAGCGCATCACCAATCCACAGTTGCCTGAAGTCAAAATGGTAGGCAAGGCTTTGGCGGCGGCTGGTTTTGGGCACACTTAAAGCATGACTGGTGTTTTGTGCGTTAACAAACCAACGACCAAAGAAAGCGCGTCTGTTTCACCACAGTGCCGGTTTTAACTACTGCGCAGTTGCTAACTACAGCGCAGGTTTTGACCACAGCACGCGCATTCCCGCCGGCAGCCATGAATTACCACTGGGTCTACAGGAACCCGAGCTGACGTACGGCCTCACGCTCGGCTACGAGCTCTTCAACGGAGATGTCAAGGAAGGTTTGGGAAAGCTCGGACATTTCCAGGCCCTGGACAATTTCCCAAGCACCGTTGCTACTAGTTGCGGGGAACGAGCTGATAAGTCCTTCTGGCACGCCGTAGGAGCCGTCGGACGGCAGCGCAACTGACGTCCAGTCACCGGCAGGGGTCCCGTGGATCCAGTCACGCATGTGCTCAAGGGCCGCATTCGCTGCCGACGCTGCCGAGCTTGCTCCACGCGCGTCGATAATCGCGGCTCCGCGGGTCGCTACCACGGGGATAAATTCGTTTTCTACCCAGTCCAGCTCGGAGGTAAATACGTCCGTGTCCCGACCACTAATCTGGGCGTGGAAGAGGTCCGGGTATTGCTTGGCCGAGTGGTTTCCCCAAATGGTCATGCGGGTCAGCTGCGCTACTGGAACTCCGGCAAACTTTGCGGCCTGGCTGAGCCCGCGGTTGTGGTCAAGGCGGGTCATGGCATTGAACCGTGCAGCTGGAATATCGGGGGCGTGCGCGGCAGCAATGAGGGCGTTGGTGTTGGCCGGGTTACCTACCACCAATACGCGCACGTCATCAGCGGCCCCATCATTTAGGGCTTTTCCTTGCGGACCAAAAATACCGGCGTTGGCCTCGAGCAGATCCGCGCGCTCCATCCCCTTGGTGCGCGGACGGGCGCCCACTAGGAACGCCGAGTTGGCGCCTTCAAAGGCAGGTGTTGCATCATCAAAAATGTCTACTGAGTTTAGGAGCGGAAATGCGCAGTCATCCAATTCCATTGCAACTCCCTGAGCCGCTTGGACGCCTTGCGGGATTTCCAGCAATCGTAGATTCACCGGAACATCGGGACCAAATAATGCCCCTGATGCGAGCCGAAAAAGCAACGCGTAGCCGATCTGGCCCGCTGCTCCTGTGACGGTCACGTTTACTGGTGTAGCCATTGGGTGCTCCTTGTAAGTTACATTTGGGATATCAGACGAATCGGTGGTCAAACTGCGATGGTTGCTGGTGATTCGCTGCGAAGATTTTCAAGATGGTTCAAGTTTATCTATTCCCCTCCCTGCCTCGCGCGGCGGTCGAGCCGGCTAGCAGGTGAATTTCACTGTCACCATTGGCGTCCACTTTGGCGCCAACTGCAGTCCGAGTTTCGGTTCCCACACGGGTAGGTACCGGACCCCGGGTACATCTTCTAACTCAGGCGAGTTTTCAGTGATTCATTGAGCACGCCAGGTACTGCCTTGGTAGTCTGCCTACATGACGGAACATCGTCGGGGGCATCGATTGGGGTGAGAGCCTTCAACTTTCCCATGCGAGCAACACTCCTAAGTGGGCGAATACCGTTTGTTACCACATGTAACTCTACTAGATTTCTTGACGTCAAGATATCTCTGGGTTGGGCCGGACTCCCCCCACCTGCGCAAACCCTCGGTCAGTGCGGGTGCAGCGCCACGGTAACCTAACCGGGTTCCGCCATTGAGACTCTGGCTATTTGAGAGAATGCGCGCTATTTGTCAGGATTACGATCGCCAGGGCCACCGCGTAACAAAAGGACACGTCCCAGAACCTATTTCTAGCGGATAGCCCAAACGGAGTTCCCGGAATAACTAGTCGCGCGGTTCCCACCAGTGCAAGCAGCGTGGCGATCGCAAAGGCACCCATTTTTGGGCTCACCACAACCATTGTTGCCCCCGCAACAACGAGCAAAGCACTCACTAACCACATGATCGTGGTGCGCAACGAAAGCCGTGAGGCCAACACCGCGCTGCTCGATCCTCCGGTCGGCGTACTAGTTTCACCGCCGTTGCCGGGTGCACTGTTCCTTCCGTCGCCTACATCATCCTCGGGCGAGGGTTCGTCAGGTGGGGAGGTTACTGGGTTGTTATCCAAGGGAAGTCTTTTCTTGGGTTCAGCTGAGTAGTTTCAGCCAAGTGGTTTCAGCTGAGTGGTCTCATCAGGGCTTCTTCTATTTTTGCGCTCTTAGCCGGAGTGACTGGCTCAAAGCCTAAGGATGAGATTACCGTTAGTGGCATGGAAAAACATGCAGCAGCCTCCGGTACACAACCGGTGAGGGATAAGTCTCTAATTGATTCCGTCATCGTCATTGGCACCGGGCTCGCTGGTTTGCGCACCACCAGTGCGCTGCGCGATCAAGGTTTTACCGGCGACATCACGATTCTTGGCACCGAGCCGCACCTGCCCTATGACCGCCCACCGCTTTCCAAAAAGCTTTTGGCCCACTCGGAGCCCGTCTTCTTGCATGACGACCTTGGCCTCATTTTGCATGAGCTCACCCCTCACGCGCACACCGGGTTAACCGTTACGGACCTTGACCTCGGCCTCGATTCCTCCGGTCAGCCGCAGGTGACGGTAACAGCAAGATTTTCCGATGCCGCAGGAAGCAATTCCGGCGGCCAAGGTTCCGTGATCAAGCGGTTCACCGCAACAGCGGTGGTACTCGCCGTGGGATCCGCACCCATTGTTCCGTCCGGCTGGGCTGGGACACACAAACTCTATACGTGGGAAGATGCCCAAAAGTTGCGTTCGGCGTTAACCAAGTCCGAGCATCAAGACGTGGTCATTATTGGCGCCGGTTGGATTGGTGCTGAGCTTGCAACCGTTGCCGCGGATGCTGGCCACAACGTCACCGTGGTTGAAGCACAAGCCACTCCCCTGGCTGCCCAACTGGGAACCGAGATTGGCACCATCACCGCGTCCTGGTATTCAGAACTCGGCATCAACCTCTTGAGCGCCACCTCGGTCGACCGCGTCATGGTCAACCCGGACTCCAAACGCAAGGTCCACGTCACCGGCGCGGACCGATCTGGGAGCAGGTCGCTCGTGGCAGACATCGTCATCACCGCCGTAGGTGCCCGGCCCGCAACGCAATGGCTACCTGACTCGTTTCCGCGTACGGCGCTTGGCGGTTTACAAACCGATCAGTGGGGCAGAATTGCAGTTCCTGACTTCCCCAACGCACACGTTTACGCGGTCGGTGACTGCGCAGAACGGCAAGACAGTGTGTTCACTACGGTTCCTGGTGGGCACTGGAACACCGCACTCCAAGACCCGGATAGGGTGGCCGCTGCGATCACCGGCACATACGAGCTGCCCCGGGCCCATGCGCCCCAGGTGTTCTCAACCCAATTGGGCCATGAGGTCAACCTCTTTGGGCTACCCAACGTCTTAACCGACCATGTGCTCATCCGTCCCAGCGCAACCGCGGACGGTCAAGACTGGGTGGGACTGTATGTCTCCCCCGAGGAATCTTCCGGCTCCCCGGCCCCGGATATCCGGACGGTGACCGGGATCTTTACGGTGGACTCGCCCAGGTTTTCCAGCCAGGCCCGCAAACTCATGAGTAACGGACCGGTTCGCTTGGACATGACCAAGGCGCTTGATCCAAGCGTCCAACTACGCTTGGCAGCTGCTTAAACTGCAGGGCCGTTATTCTTCGCCCCCACTATTTGCACCTGGACAAGATCGGTCAGGGAATGCAAGTAATCTAGGCCGGCATACAGGACCAGAGATGTTCCGGTCAGTTCAAGTACTTCTTCGCACACCACTATCAACCGCAGCTCGGCTCCCTCGGCGCTGTTGTTCAGTACGTAGCTGCCAATCGCTTCGAACCCAACGGCTCCAAGCATAAAGATAACTGCGGCGGCAAAGAGGAACCAGCGGGTTTTTGGGGGAAGGCGCAACCAGAATTTGAAGAAGGCAAGAACCACGACCAGCGCGGCCAACAGCCCGGCCAGAACCCAACTGTAGGTCAGCCAGGTACTTTCAAAATCAAACAACCCGTCTAGGATTCCGCTTGCCCCCTCATGGATGGAGGATCCCTCGTCAATGCTCATGTAGAGCAACAGGACGCTGATGACATACCAGTGCACCACGTCTTTAAGCGATTGAGACCGCCGCACGTGGCCAATAACAAACGCGGTGATGGCAGCTGCAAGCAAGACGATTTGGGAGAACCAAGTCGGCAGGCTCGCTTCCTCATCCATGTTGAAGATCCGAGCGATAAACCGCAGGCTGTGTGATTCTGGGCTTGCAACGGCGGCACTCAGCATCACCAGATCGAGTAGCGCCAATACGACGATGGCGCCGATAAGGAACATAAGTACGCGTTTTGGAGCAATCTTGATGGCCACACTCATGACATTGTTCCCGCCTTACGTATGGGCGGCTGCCTCAAAGCACCGTCGCTTAAGAATCCCGATCGAAAAGGCTAAATCTGCAAGTACATTCTCAGTATTATGTATGGGCGGTAAGTGCGCTAGTCCAGACGTCTGCAAAGTTTGCGCGGTCTTACTCGCTTGTCGCCCAGCAGCCTTTGCAGAGGTTTGCACCGGGGCGCCCGCCAGCTTCTGGTGCCACGCTGAGACACAAAACGGGGCGCCTTGGAAACTCCATGACGCCCCGCATTGTTACTTGGTTATCAGTGTGCGAAGTGCCGCGTCCCGGTGAAGTACAGGGTCACGCCTGCAGCGTTAGCTGCGGCAATAACTTCCTCGTCGCGCACGGACCCACCGGGTTGCACCACGGCCTTTACTCCGGCATCGAGAAGAACCTGCAGGCCATCTGCGAACGGGAAGAAGGCATCGGAAGCGGCAACCGCACCCTTGGCCCGCTCAACGTCACCGGTGTTGGCGCGCTCAACGGCTAGCTTGCATGAGTCCACGCGGTTGACCTGGCCCATACCAACGCCCACGGAGGCGCCGTTAGCGGCAAGTAGGATTGCGTTGGACTTGACCGCACGCACTGCGTTCCATGCGAACTTCAGGTCCGCAAGGGTGGCCTCGTCTGCGGCCGCACCGGCTGCGAGCGTCCAGTTAGCAACGTCGTCGCCTGGAGCGTCAATGCGGTCAACGGCCTGCATGAGCAGACCACCGGAGATTGGGCGGGTCTCAACCGGGGACCCCTGATTGACCGGAACCGTCAGCAGACGAATGTTCTTCTTCTGGGACAGGATCTCAAGGGCCTCTGGCTCAAAGCCCGGCGCCACAACGACCTCGGTGAAGATGTCCTTGATCTGGTTTGCGGCCGCAACGGTGATTACGTCGTTGGCTGCGATAACGCCACCAAACGCCGAGAGTGGGTCGCAGGCGTGCGCCTTGGCGTGGGCATCGGCAATGTCGGTGCCCTGGGCAATGCCGCACGGGTTAGCGTGCTTGATGATCGCGACGGCCGGGCCGGTGTGGTCGTGGGCTGCGCGCCATGCGGCGTCTGCGTCCACGTAGTTGTTGTAGCTCATGGCCTTGCCGTGGAGCACGGTGGCCTGGGCCAAGCCTGCGGGACCAAAACCGTTGTGGTAGATCGCGGCAGGCTGGTGCGGGTTCTCGCCGTAGCGCAGCACGTCGGCGCGGGTGTAGGTGCCACCAAGCCAGGCTGGGAATCCGGTTGAAACCGATTCGCCGTCAACCTCGATCTGGTCGGTTGGGGAAACAACCGAGCCCATCCAAGACGCCACGGCAACGTCGTAGGACGCGGTGTGAATGAAGGCCTGAGCAGCGAGCGCCTTGCGCTGTGCGTAGGTGAATCCACCGGCACCGAGTGCAGCAATAACCTGGCCGTAGGCGGCAGGCTCAACAACGACACCAACCGAGGGGTGGTTCTTTGCGGCCGCGCGCACCATGGAAGGTCCGCCAATGTCGATCTGCTCAACGCACTCGTCTGGGGTTGCGCCCGAGGCTACGGTCTCGGTGAACGGGTACAGGTTTACCACAACGAGCTCAAACGGAGCCACATCCAGCTCTACCAGCTGTGCAAGGTGGTCTTCCTTGCGGGTGTCAGCCAAGATTCCGGCGTGGATGCGTGGGTGCAGGGTCTTGACCCGGCCTTCAAGGCATTCTGGGAATCCGGTCACTGACTCAACGCCGGTCACGGCAATGCCTGCGTCTGCAATGGTCTTGGCGGTTGAGCCGGTTGAGACAATCTCAACGCCGGCGGCGGCCAGCGCGGTTGCTAGTTCTACCAGACCGGTCTTGTCGTAGACACTGATGAGCGCACGCTTGATTGGGCGCTGCGAGTCATTGGTAAGGGCTGGAATTGAAGTTGCGGGTGCCACACGTTCTCCTGACGTAGCGTTTCGATTTTATCCCCGTCATGCTGCGGTCAGCATGACGGTGTTCGATCCCTACGCCCAGGCGGACGGCGCTACTTCGGGGTGCGGTTCTTGGTCGCTCCCCGGTGGTACTCCACCCTCGCCAGTTGCGACCAAAGCCAAGTCTACCTGACCGCTTTGGCCGCAACTAGCAGTGTGAGGATTACCCCAGTGTGACGGTTCGCCCGTTGACGGTAAAGCCTTGGCGGCAGAGTTTATCTACCCATTGCACAATCAATGCGCGCTCAACGACCTTGATGCGTTCGTGTAAGGTTTCTTGGTCATCGCCGTCGAGCACCTCAACAATGGCTTGGGCAATGATGGGCCCGGTATCGGTTCCCTCGTCGACCACGTGCAGGGTGCATCCGGTAACGCGCACCCCGTACGCCAGGGCGTCGCGCACCCCGTGGGCACCCGGGAACGACGGCAGCAGTGCCGGGTGGGTGTTGATGGTCTTGCCACCAAAGCGGTTCAAGAAGATGGGCCCCAAGATCCGCATGAATCCGGCGCTGACCACGAGTTGGGGCGAGAACACCGCAACGGCGTCTGCAAGTCCCTTGTTCCAGAGGTCGCGGGAGTCAAAATCTTTGGGGTTCACTACCACGCATGCAACGTTCGCGTTGGCAGCCAGGGCGATTGCGCCGGCCTCGGGGTTGTCGGTCACAACCCCGACAATGCGAGCCCCGTAGTCACCCGCGGCTTGGGCGTCAAGGAGCGCTTGGAGATTGCTGCCCCCACCGGACACCAAAACCACAACTCGGGTGCCGCTATCACCTGCGCGGCCCACGGTATTTACTCGATGCCCGCTTGGGGTACGCACGGATGCACCGTCCGCAGAACCTTGGCTCACGGTCACACCAACATTTTCTTTTTGCCCTTGGGCCTCGTTTGGATTTGTCACGCTCTAAGGGTACCCGCAATGAGACACACAATATCCATACGTTTATCCGCCCGGTTCCGGCCGTTTTGGTGGTTCATAGGCCAAGATGGTGCCATGGCTAAACCGTTACCCAAGGACACCAAACGCGCTGAACCCACGCCGCAAGTGGTGGCAGCGAATAAGAAGCTCTTACGCTTTGCAATGCTGATGCTGGCAACCATCATCACGGGGATGCTTGCGTTGCCGTTGCAGTTGGTCACCATCCCGGTTGCCATTTGGGCGGTCATAGTTGGGATTCAGGCGTTGCGGGCCAGTTGGGCCGCCAAGGTGCGCGGGGCTGCGATTGTGTTCAACATCGTTGCGGTGGGACTGACCGCGGTGCTTGGTCTGTCAACCGCGTCCGTGTTGGCCCGCTGGGACATTGAGATGGACCGGCAAGCTTGCCGCAACCAGGCAATCACCCACACCGCCCAGCTGGAATGCACGGCCAATTACGAATCCGCAATGACCGAGTACTTAAAGAACCTGACCCGCTAATCCCGGTCTGGCAGCGGAACCTGGGCGGATGGCCCAGCCGGCTCACTTTGTCCCGGCTCAACTTCTCCCAGTTCAGCTGGTTCGTTGCGACCAACCCGGATAACCGATTCAGCTTGGGCGTCCGGTTGGGCTGGCACAAAGTCAAGATCGTCTACTCGGGTTGCCCGTTCCATGGCCTTACCCCACCAGTGTTTTGTCCACTGCCGGACCTCGGGGCGCATCAGGAGCGTGACCAGCACAAATCCAATGCCGCTCAACAGGGCTAGCTGGCCGGCTCCGGACAGCGGGTTGACCCCAACTTCGCTCAGGCGGTGTGGGCCCGCGGCCCCGGATCCAAGCCAGTACAGGATCATGAATCCAACAAATACTGTTCCAACACCGCTGACGAGGACTCCAAGCATCTGCCACGCACCCATCTGGTAGCGGTGCCGGGCAAAGATCATGCCGGCCGCCGCGCATACCAGCACAAGCAGGATCGGCAAGAGGTTATGCAGGATGGGCCAGGCGGGCGCAGAGGGCAGCGCGCCGAGCATGGGCAGGGCTGGCAATGGCCCCAGTTCAGTCTGCGTCAGAGAAATCATGGTGTCTTGGCCCACCGCAAAGTTGGTGCCACTGCTCCACGCTGCGGCCCACAACAAAAGGTTTGGAACCAAAGCTAGTTGGGCTGCGCCCATTGCAATACCGCTTGGGGCATCAAGGGACCACTGGCCCAACACCTCTGCCATGTTGTCCATGCCCAACATGAACCATCCGGCTAGGACCACACCGGCAATGAGCAAGACCAACGCAAGCGCGGCTGAACCCATGCGCACACCGATCCGCAGCCATACCGGCGGGCGGCCAAGTTGGGTACCCAGCTGCTCCCGGAACTTTGCCGCGTCGAGTCGCTTGCGCAGCCCGAGCGCCAGGCTAGCTACGGCGATGATCAACGTGGTCACCAAGATGCTTAGGAATGATCCGCCACTGACGGCACCTACCGCCGCAGAGAGCGCCAGCACAATCAATAGGTAACTGCCGGCATACCAGCCGGCTGCATCGTAGCCGGGTTTGACCGTGCGGCGCACCGACAAACTGCCGGCCAGGATCAACACGATTGTCAGGCCCAACGGGATCAGTGTGATCGCACTGCCTTGGACCATCTCCTGACCGCCGTGGCCCAGTGCCCAAAATCGCAGACCCGCCATGAAGGATGGACCAAATGCGAAGTCTTGGTCAACGAGCGTTGTTGAGATAGCGGCTGTGGTCAGCACTGGGATCAAGATGATGGCCAGGCCAAAGACGAGTGATTGCACGGCGGCGACCAGTCCGGAGACCCACGGCACTCCATCAATGCTTGAGCGCTGCGCGTTGAGCTGCTCTCGCAGAGATTCCCGGTCCTCAATGACACGCCCCGCGGGCTTGATTTTTCCCTGGGCGTTTGGAGGACGGTAACCACCTGACAGACTCATGTGTTCATCTTGTCTGCTTCTACCCCATCAACGCGACTTTGCGGGCGGCGTGCCCTAAGGTTTTCACCTTACGCACATCTTTGGACTGCCAATGCAGCACCGCTGTTAGCCGGTGGCTTGGTTTGCCAAGATTGCTTTGCGCCGTTTGTTTGGCAGGTGCACCTGGGTCACCGAGCACACTAGCAAGAGCCCGGTTAAGACCATGATGGCGCTTGCCAGCAGTAGCCGCTCCTGGCCTATCAGCAACAACGCGTAGACCAGGTGGGCCGCAACAACGAGGTAGAACCCGGTCATGGAAACTCTGC
The DNA here is from genome assembly GCA_039995105.1 of Jonesiaceae bacterium BS-20. Lineage (GTDB taxonomy): Bacteria > Actinomycetota > Actinomycetes > Actinomycetales > Cellulomonadaceae. The sequence continues at coordinate 669,302 of CP146203.1, read as the reverse complement.
GCGTGCTCTGGCAACTCGCACTCGTTGGCGACCTATCCGATCGAGCCGAACTACTTTCCGCAACAGGAGGAAGCACGTGCAGCAGGGCTAGGGACCAGATGGCAAAGGCTCCTACCGCGATGAGCGGCAGGCTAACCATTCCCAAAAGACCGTGGGCGTCGGCGCTTCCCTTTGCGTAGACAACACCAAAGCCTGTGACAACCAAGGTCGCAATGATGAAGTAGAGGGCCTCAAACGCCAGCACGGCACTGGCAAGCAGTTCCGTCGCTTTGGCGTCTTTTAGGAACTTCCAGCTTCTCTTCACTCAACCAACCTAGCCGCCAACCCATGGCCAAATAAAGCAATTTCCCAGAAATCAGACTTAGGTCCTAGGACAGTTCAGCCCGGGTCCACCAATGTCAGCCTTTAGGCGGATACCCCCGATAAGACCAACACAACTGTGTGCTCTGCATCCCACTGCTCTATTTTTTTGAATTTTCCCAAATTAGCGTGTCCTCGCCAAATGATGGGAAGCAGTGGTTTGCTTCGCACTCCTCACGTTTTCCCTCCGTTTGTGGAACCATGTAGATGGAACGAACAACGCAATGAGAGGGGCGCACCTCGTGGAATTACGCGTTTACTTACGGATCTTGCACAAGAGCTGGGCACTGATCATCGCCACAACCCTAGTAGGCGTTGGTTTGGCTGGTGTTGTCTCCCTTTTGATGGCTCCCCAGTATCAGGGTAAAACGCAGTTATACGTATCCGTGCGCCCTGAGTCCTCAGCAACGGGTGACCTAGTTCAGGGTTCTAACTTTGCCCGCCAAATTGTGGCCTCCTACGTTGACATTGTTAACACCTCGGTCGTCCTAGATCCCGTAATTGAAGAGCTCGGGCTCGACATTACTTCCGGAGAGCTAAGTAAGTCGATCTCTGCTGATTCCCCGCTCAACACTGTCTTGATCAATATCACTGCAACGAGTACTGATCCAAAGCAGGCCGCGGATATTGCTAATGCTACCGGCGACAGTTTTGCGAACGTGGTCCAAACCACACTTGAAGGCGACGGAAAGGATGCCCAGAGCAGCATCGTACGCCTGACCACTACCCAACCTGCTACTGAGCCTATCGCCCCTACCAGCCCCAACACTAAGGTGAACTTTGCTTTCGGTTTCTTACTGGGTATGGCACTCGGCGTTGGCTCTGCGGTTGTGCGTTCTGTACTTGACACTCGTATCCACTCGCTCCAGGACATCGAAGAGATCACCGACCAGCCGCTGTTGGGAGGTATTGCATTCGACCCCGACACTGCAGAACGTCCGCTCATTGTCCACACGGATCCACGTAACCCCCGGGCAGAATCCTTCCGTAGTCTGCGCACCAACCTCCAGTTCCTGAACTTTGGTGAAGGGGGCCACAGCTTTGTCCTCACTAGTGCTGGTCCTTCCGAGGGTAAGTCCACCACCGCTGCTAATCTTGCTATCTCTCTTGCGGAGACCGGCGCACGCGTGGTGCTCGTTGAAGGCGATCTGCGTCTGCCCAAGGTCGCAACGTACATGGGTATCCACTCAGGGGCAGGTCTAACCGATGTTCTCATTGGCAAGGCACGGATCAATGACGTGATGCACCGTTGGGGCCGTGGCCAACTCTTTGTGCTGCCAGCCGGGCGCATTCCTCCCAACCCAAGTGAACTTTTGGGATCGCGCGCCATGGATAGCACCCTTGAGTTACTTGCAGAACGCTTCGAATACATCTTGATTGATGCTCCGCCGGTTCTGATGGTTACAGATGCCGCAGTAGTTGGTAAGAAAGCCTCCGGCGTCATTGTGATTGTCGCATCCGGTTCGACTAAGAAGCAGGCCTTTAACGCCGCTGTACACGCACTTGAGACCGCGGGAGCAAAGGTCTTGGGGCTGGTCGTTACGATGCTGCCCACTAAGGGGCCAGATAGCTACGGTTACGGCCAGTACAGCTACGGTCCTACCGAACTATCCGAGGTCACAAACCCCATAAAACCAGCAGGTTCCAAGCCCAAACGTGCCCCTATTAAAGCCCGCCGAAGAAAGGCCTAGGCATAGCATGCCTGATCAATTCACCATTTTGACCGTGTGTACGGGAAATATTTGCCGCTCGCCGTTGGCTCAGCTACTACTGGCACAAGCCTTTGCAGGCTTCCCCGTGGTCAGGGTTGCCAGTATGGGCACTCGAGCCATCGTTGGCGCAGGAATGCCCCCGCATTCACTGGCGATTGCCCACCGGTACGGTGTGCAATCCCCGGAGGATCATGTCAGCACGCAAATGACTGCGGGCGAGCTCCAAACTGGTGACCTCATATTGGCAATGAGCCGGGAGCACGCCAGATTGGTTGCCGAGATGAACCCCCGAATCTCCACCAAAATCTTCACCGTACGCGAGTTCGCACGCTTGGCTGACGCGACCACAGACACCGACCTCATGATGGAGTTCAAAGCAGTTAGACCGGATTCTGCGGTCACCAAACTCCGCACCGGTGTCACCTGCGTTGGTCTAGGCCGGGGAACTACTCAAAGCCCGGCAGATCCCGCTCTTGATGACGTTGTGGACCCTTACGGTCATGGCCAAGGCGTTTACGAGCGTTCCGCAAATGAGTTGATACCAGCAGTTAACTCAACCGTAAGTATCTTGCACAGAGCCCTCTCGTTGGAGTCCTGAAAGAACCTGATCCAAAAATACAAGGCAAACAAGATTTCATGCCGCTTGACTACCAACTTGGGCACCTCAAGTCCAACGTCTAGGCGCTCTCGGTGTGGTCCAAGAATTCTAGGATTTGTTTTGCTGCACTTTGGTAGGACAGGTGTTCTCTGGGGACTGCTGGTGGTTGCAGGCCGTTGTTGACCCAGGTGGCAATGGTGCCGGCGAGGGAGTCAGGGGATTCTTGGGGTGACAGGATGACGCCGGGTATGTCTCTGGTTCCTTTGGTGTCATAGGCAAGCATGGCTCTTCCAATGGCAACGCTTTCAAGGCCGACTCGGGGTAGGCCCTCCCAGGTTGCCGTGTGTATGAGTGCGTGTGACTTAGCAAAGTACTCGGTCACCGGCTGCAGGCCTTGGAGTCTAACTTTGTCATTGAGCCCAAGTTGGTCAATGACCGCTGCGACCTTGGGTGACAGGTCTCCCGCGCCAAGCAGGTCGAGTTCTGCATCAATGCCCATGGTGTGCAGGTTGGCAATGGTGCGTACCGCATCTACCGGACGCTTGCGGGGAGTCAGTTCCCCTATCCAAACCAGTTTCAGTATGCCGTTGTCATGGGCGGGCATTGGGGTTTGCTCATAGTTAGTAAGGTCCAAGCCAATGCCTTGGCGCAGCCGGTGAACGGGTTTGGTGGTGTGCGTTCTAAACCATTGGTCATCATCGCTATTCAGGGTCAAAATACCTGCGGTTCTGCGCAGTGCCCAACGCTCGGCGGTCACCCAAGGTATTGCGGACAACTTGGTATGGGACTGCCAGTGCAGGCCGTGGCAGAAATAGACCACCGGAACCGTCAGGCCGGCAGCCCGCACAAGCAGCGACCCGGTTGCGGCATTAGTGACGACAATGTCAATGTTGTTTTGGGCGACCCAACCGCGCAGTTGGCTCTTGGCTTGGAAGTTCTTGGTTGACGGCCGGCGGGTGATTCCCGGGATGAGCGTGACGCCGTCTTGTACTTTGACCGGTAGGTCTGGTCCCGTGGCAGTGAGTACGGTGTTGCCGGCGTTGCGCCATTCTTCGATGATCTCAACAAAGAAGCTGTCAATCATCTCCCCAACACTTGCTACCAAACCGATCCTCATCGGATTCTCCGTTCACTAACAATGCTTGTTTTCTACTGCTCGCTTGATGTCTTGTTGTTAGCTAGATGTTGTATTGCTGGTGCTGCGGACCTTTTTGAGTAGCCTTTTTGCTCCGGTGATTGCTAGGCGGCGCACGCTTTTGGCGGCGGACCAGCCAAGGCAAAGCGCTAACTCAACTGCTGAGATGGTCCCGGCGTTGTAAACCCGCACAAAGGTTTCTAGCTCTCCACGGGCCATCTTCAGCATGTTTGCTGAGAGCCCGGAGGCACCGTAGCTGGACTTGAAGCGCGCTACGAGCGGTAAGTCCACAAGCAAGATGCCGCCGTTGATGCTTGCTGCCTTCAACCAGACCTCGTAGTCCTCGGTGTATCTGCGGCCGTCGGTGAAACGTAGTTCCGGTGATGCCCGCAGTAGTACCGATGATGTTGGTATTGGGTTGGTTCGCAAGAGCCGCCGTCTGGTCAGCGGCATGATGGGAGTCAACGTGCTTACGGGCAGGACCGGAAAGTCCTGCGATGGTCCCAGGGCCACTATTTGGGAGCCAACCATGCTGGGCTGCCGACGGTCAGCAAGCACCGGAATCTGCAGCTCAAGCTTTTGCGGATGCCAGGCATCGTCACTGTCTAGAAAAGCAACCCAGTCTCCTGCCGCCTCATTCCAACCGGCGTTGCGCGCACTGGCTGGCCCTGCGTTTACCGGTTGGCGTATGAGCCGGGCATGCGGGATCCGCGCGATAATCTCTAGCGCCGCGGCAACTTCTTGGGGCGTTGACCGGTCATCAACCACCAGAATTTCACTGGCCTGGTACGTCTGCCGCTCAACCGATGCTAGGGCCCGGGCCAAGGTTGCAGAAGAGTTGAAGTGTGGAATGACCACGGAAATTTTGGGTTTTGGTTCATCAATGCTTGGATTCAAATTCATCACGTCTTCCATACCCAGTTATGGAACTCTTGGTTACGCGTGGAATGGCGTTCACCGGCGAAGGCCAATTCCGATCATGCTGGACCAGGGGTTTACGCGCTGTCTACCCGTAATTCTGCAGTGTCTTCCTGGTAAAAATAGGCTGCGACCACTGCGCCCAGTACGAGCCAAAATAGCCGCGCATTATTCAACGAAATTCCGACTGATCCAACAAGCAGCACTAACAGGACATCCCTGTTAGTTTCCCAAAGTCTACTTGCATCTTGGGCGGGGCGCTTGATGAGGACAATGAGCACCAAAAAGAAGAAGAATGCCGCCAGTGGTAGGCCCCACTCCGCCGCCAGTTGTAGAAACGTATTGTGAGCAAGGACCTGCTCACCGGTGAGGATCTCCCCGGCATCGAGATAGGTACCAACCCCTACCCCAAAGAACGGTGAGTTATTGATAAGGGCCAGGGCGCCCTCCCAGGCGCCACCGCGCCCGGACCCGTTGGCATCAATCCCGGTGGCAAAGTCCGTCAAGAGCGGTGCTAACCGTGCCAATGCAGGATTGGTTTCCATGCGGGCAACTAAGCCCAGCATCAGGGTCTTGCTCCCAACAAAGGCAATCAGGGTGGCCAGGACCGCAAGCAGGAATCCAAAGATCATGACCCTGGCAACTGACCGTGTGGAGTTTTGGCCCCCAAAAATGAACAAAAAGAGGTGCCACGCTATGAGCGCCAACATGACGATCAGCCCGGTCTTTGACCCGCTGGCCAAGACTGATACTGCGATGATCCCAAAACTGGCAAACCTGACCATGGGGCGCAGCTGCTTGTCCCGCCAGATGATTGCTATGGCGGCAATCTGCAACACGGCAAAATAGTTTGGATCATTCAAGAGTCCGCGGAACCGAACGCCCGCATAGTACATGGGCTCAATTGGCAGTATGCCCGGTACCGCCATGTCAACGACGGCGACAAACCCGATTGCCACCGCAACGATTGCAAACCCGCGCAGGATCAATGCGAACCGTTGGTAGCGCACAAGGGTGGCTCCCAAAACAACATATGCGAATGACGTCAACAGTTTGATGTAATCGACGGTTACGCTCATGGGATCCACGGGAAATGACAGTTTCATTGGGGTAATAAACACCCCTACAGTGACCGTGACCAACGTGATGATAAGGAAGAACAAGGTCACGTACTTGGGAACATAGAGGAACCCGTGTAGTGCCGCAAAAAATAGCAGGAGTACGGCTAGCAGATCAGCCAGCGAGAGATTGACTCCGAATATGACACTGGTTTGGTTCAGTAACGCACCAAACATAAACAACATGGAGGCGGGGAAACTTGGTGCCGCAGCTGACTTAGAAACTTGCACTCACGCACTCCCTTGTGTGATTTGGTCCGCACAAACAGTCCAGTAGTTCTTCCCCTCCGTTCCGCCGCCATTGTGCTGATAAGAGTAGATAACTAACACCATTCCAGAGTACTTCCAATTGCCCCAAAGTGGAGTGGTAACTTGGTGTTGTTAGTGCGTGTGACTTCTGTGCTAGGTAGTAACCAATCGAAAGTGGTTAGGGTCAAGTGAAACTTTCACCGTCTTCATACCTGCTTGGGTCCGCACTGGTTAGAACCCTGTCACAGTTCATTTTGGTGTCCCTTGCAACGGTGATCCTTGGGAACGACCAGACAGGACAGTACGCACTTGCGCTGGCATTGACCGCCCCCATCTTTGTGTGCGCGGGCCTGAGCCTCAATTCGATTTTCTTCACCCTCAAGTACCGCGCCGAGATTGGCGACTATGAGTCTGCCCTCTTGCGGTCCTACGGTTTAGCCATTGGGCTGACGGTCCTTGCCTTAGCTTTCACAATGCCCCAATCCGCGTTACTTATCTTGGTTGTCGCGCTGACCAAAGTTTCAGACGGATTCTCGGATCTGTACGCTTTGGTCTTTCAAAAGAACAACCAGCACAGCAGGATCTTGTCACTGGCGGCGCTCAAGGCACTGATCACCGTGGTTGCCGCCGGGATTGCGATGGCGCTGATCAAAGACATCACCATGGCAATGCTGCTCAGTCTGGTTGTGTCCGGGTTATTCACCATCTTTGTGCACCGAGTACTCGCCCACCGCAGCGCGGCAACCGCGCTTGGGGGACCTACCGTGGCAGTACAAGGCGGGCACAAGTCTATTTTGAAGGCGGGGCTGACCGTAGGGGTAAGCGATGCCGTCATCTCGCTGGGGATCTCAATTCCGCAGTACGTACTGGCTTACCAATTTGGCTCAGATTCATTAGTCCCCTACATCTATGCCCTGTACATCCTGACCGCCTTGGAACTGGTGCTCAACGCGCGAGTCTTAGCGTGGCTCAAACTCACCCAAAATCACGAAGGCTCGGTCAGAACGGAATACCTCCGCTCAGTGGTCCTGGTGGTCCCATTGGGCGTTGCCGGAATTATCGGCGTTGGGGTGTTGGCGCAGATCCTAGACTTTGAATCAACGTTTCACCATCCGCTGTCATGGGCGGCCATCATCTTGGCCTCATTCACCCTGCCAATCGTGTTCTTGAAGAACGCGCAGTTACTGCAGCGCAACTTTTACGGCCACACCGTTGCAGTCAGCATCTTTACGGTCGTTGGGTTATTCCTCTTGAGCATTGTCCTAGTGCCGCCGTTTGGAATCCCCGGTGCGCTCCTTGCCTTTACCTTGGGGACCATCCCCCGGCTTCTTGCGCAGGTGTTCCTTCTGAGACGCGGCTCTTCAAAGTAAGCCAAGTCGCTGTGCTTCTTTGCTTAGCTTCTTTACTTAGCTTCTTTACTTAGCTCCACTGCTTGGTTCATCTAGTTGGCTCCGCTAGTTGTTGGCAGCGTACTCACTGAGCGTGTCATTGCGGAAGTGTTCCGCAATGACCGCCAGCTGGTCCCAATCCGGGTGCACAACCGATGCCTCCCCCACCATGCCCGTACCAAGGGTGGGCGAGGTGAAGAAGGTAATATCCTCAGCACGTATTTGGGGCATCGATGCACCCAGCGACGCAAGATACGTTGGGGACAGGCCCTCATCCACCGTCAGGTAAGGGGCAATGGCATCTACCGCCCCGGCAAGTTTAGCCGGGTTCAGCAAAGTGTCCTTTGACAGAAAACTAGAAATAACCGCCTTGAGGTACCGCTGCTGGTTCGCTGCCCGCGAGTAATCGCCGTCAGCAAACGAATACCGCTCGCGCACGTATGCGAGCGCATCCTCCCCGTTGAGCGTAATGTCCCCTTCCGCAAAACTCGGTCCGCTCGAGCTATGAAAAGAGAACGGGTTATGCAGCGTGACGCCACCAAGGGCATCGGTGAGTCCTTGAAAGCCCTCAAAGTCGATCACCGCAACGTGATCGATGCGGGCGTCGATAATCCCCTCAATCGTTTGCACGATCAGCGGCACTCCCCCGTATGCCAACGCGGCATTGATCTTGTTCTTGCCGTACCCGGGGATGTCCACCCAGTTGTCACGCATGAATGAGATCACCTGAACAGACTCACGGTTTGCGGGGATATGCGCAACCATGATGACGTCCGAGCGTGTGCCCTTAATATCGTCGAGGTTATCCTCGATCCCACCACGGCTGTCGGAGCCAAGTAGTAGTATATTTTGGGCGTCGTGCTTGGCGGTTTCCGGGCGCTTGACCGGTTCCGGACGGTGGGTTTCCTCCGGGAAAACCTCCGCTGGAGCTAGCTTTACCGCCTGATCAAAACTGGAGTTGAGGTTGTAGATAAAGATCCCGGCGGCGGCCCCGCCGGCCACAAACAGGGCCACAAAGGTGCCAACAACAATGCGCAACCACAACCGCTGCTTCCGGGGAGCACTAGAAGGGACCGGATCTTCAGGGTCCTGAGGATCAAGTGCAAAAATGTCGTTGTCAGTCACCGCCTTGGCCTTTCATTAATTGTGCAGTTGAGACTCTTCAACGCCGTACCCATAGCCACCAGCGTCATAGCCGTAACTATCCGGGCCCTTTGTTGGGAGTTTGGTGACTATGAGGCCCAGAATTTTTGCCCCCGCAGACTCAAGGGTGCGCTGCGCCGTATCAAAAGCGTGCTTCTTGGTGGCCCCGGAGGCAACCACAACAACAACGCCGGAGGCCTTCTGGCCCACAACGGCAGCATCCGTAACCAGCAACACCGGTGGGCAATCAATGAGCACGTAATCGTAGGAGTCCGCCAGCTCCTGAATGAGGTTGTCCATGGCAACCGAACCGAGCAGTTCCCTCGCGTTGGCGATGGTCTTTCCCGCTGGAATGACCCCCAAATGGCCCTTGCCCCACTGGTGCATGACGTCATCAATTTTTGCCTTGCCACTGAGGACATCGGTCAAACCAACCCGCGACTCAACCCCCATATACTCAGCCACCTTAGGACGGCGCAGGTTTCCCTCAACAAGCACCACGCGTGAGCCGGCCTCCGCAAGCGAAATTGCAAGGTTGACCGTAGTAACAGATTTGCCCTCTGCGGGGCCAGCGCTCGTAACAACAATGCTCCGTCCGCCCTCACCCAAATCCAAGCTCTGAATATTCGTGCGCAAGCTACGAAAGGCCTCAACCCGTGGGTTACCAAGTTCCGTACAGACGAGGGGGCGTTCCTTGGCTTCCGGGTCAAAGTGAATCCCACCCAGAATCGGCTTGTCACTAAATTCATCGATATTGCGCATAGAGCGAATCCGGGTATCAGTGATGCTCCGTACGAGCGCTAGCCCCGCACCCAACGCAAGCCCGAGCAGCAATCCCACGGCCAAGTTGAACACGGTATTTGGGCTGTCCGGTGCATCCGCTGGAATTGCCGGCTCAACCAAGGTCAATTGCACACCACTTCGTTGGGAGCTCAAATCACCCTCCAGTTGCGTCTGGACCACGTGTGAAAAACTCTCACCCGTTGTATTGGCTATGTCGGCCGCCAGCTGAGGATCGGTGCTCGTTGCAGAGATGTTCACCAGAACGGTGTCTTTTGGGGATTCCACCGAGACCAGTCTGGACAGTTCCGCGGAGGTGAGGTCCAATTCAAGGGCCTCGATCACCGGTTTCAACACCAGCGAGGTCTTTGCAACGTCGACGTAGGAAACCACAATTTGGCGGGAATAATCGGCCCCTTGGACCAGATCATCAATGCCCGAGGAGGAAGACCGCGCAGAGACGTACAGTTGCGCGGTGGACCGGTATTGAGGGGTCGCTACGAGTGAGGCGACAAGAGCCAAGACAAGCCCCGCGGCACCGGCAATCAGCACAAAGCGCCAGCTGCTACGAAGGATCCGCAGATACTCACCGAATTCCATGGCTCAGCCCCCTTCCTTGGGGATACCGTCGCACACCCTTGACCGACATCTTAATTATCATGCTCAAAAGCCATAAGTGTCATGTGATACCTTATTGAAGGTGCGCAACGTGGTCTGGAACGTTTCCGTTCTACGGTTCGGTCAGCCATGATCTGGAACCTGGGCCTTTGGCTCATGATCGGCCAGGTTGGCGGCCCCTGCCCGATACTTTGGAAAGAAGGAAGTGCTGGGATTGCTCGTGCCATGCTTTGCCGTAACCAAGGACGCATAAGCAGGCGCATCAATGATTCGCTGGCCCGTGACAAACTGCCGGACTCCGTGGGGCGCAAAAGAGCGTTTGTACCGTTCGAGCCCGTCATGGGGAACGAACCCTCCGCCGAGGACAAAGTATTGTTTTCCAATGTCCTTGGCCCACCTGATGACCTCAAATTTGAGCAGCTCATTTGCCCGCTTTGGGAAGCCCTCGGGCAACGTCCCACCTAGGAAAAAGTACACAGAATCCGTGGATACCAGTACCAGTTCCGCAGACACCGGCCGCCCATCTATCTGGGCATAGAAGTAGGCAAACTGGCCGGGAAAATCTCGGTGAATATTGCCAAAGAAGTCTACTGAGAAGTAGTAATCAGCACTCGCCCCTAACCTGTCCATCGTTGCGATATAGATTGGATGGAACTTTTCAAAGCCCTGTGGGGTGGTGTCTACCGTGATCTGAACTTCCTCGCGTCTGGCCCTGTTGACGTTCCTACGTACTTTGGACTCAAAACTGCTCCACAGCGCTTCTTCAGGGCGTTGCAGGTCCACCACAATATTTTCTTGGCGGGTCACCTTCTCCCCTGGATAGGGGACGTCATCCGTATGAAACAGTCCGTACCGGATGAACTCAGAGACCACATGTTCAGAAGCTGCCCAAGCATCAAACTGCGACCAGTAACTCACCGCGTCATTTGGGGCTAAATCTGTGCCCCACGCGACCGGTCCGCCATACCCATAAGGGGTGGAGATATCCCGCAAAGGCAGGGGGCCGCGATCATCTTCGATGGTGCGCAAAATGAAGGGATACAAAATGTTGTGCCCAGCGGTGGTCGAATAGGCCGCGGCCAACACTCGTTCACCCGGTTTGGCAAACAGTTCACCATAACCGGGGTGGGACTGTATCTCCCGGTTTGGCCAACTGAGCCAAAGGTTGGTCCACTCGGTGCGATCTCCTGGAACCGAACTATCAAGAATCCTCAATACACTCTTCATGTAAACTTTCACTCCTTACGTCAGAGCCAGACCGGTTGTGTGCCCCGGTAAACTGCTGGACCATCCGCGGTCAACCAACGCTTATACGAACCTGTGCCCCGGCTACGTCCGCCGCTGTGCGGACCCAATCAAGATTTTCGATGCCTGTTCCCGGCCCAGTCACTTTGCCGGCCTAGTCACTTTGCCCCAGGTTCGTTTCAAAGCTGAGTAGATAGTTGTTGGATTGCAGGACGGATCGGATGATCTCGAAGCCAAATTGCAGGAGCGGAGTTAGCATCAGATCATTGGTCTTGGCACACGTCACTCGCAGCTCTTTGACGCCCAATGCGAGCGCCCGCGTGGTGACAAGGGAGATCGCTTGGAATCCGATTGTTGTGACTTCCTGCGCGGCATCGGTCTCAGTGATGGCATGTTCGGGCCGCAGCACCGCAACGTACAGCTCGGCGACTAGGTCCGTTCCTTGGGCAACGCCACGGTGAAAGTTGTGGGCGTTGACCAAAGTCAATCCACACACCGCCTTGGCCGTTGAGTTTGCCGGGTCCACGGCCACCCAGTCATAAAGCAGCGGGGTGTGGTCTCGCAGTGTTACCCAGTTTTGGTACTCCACGGTTGCCGACCCTCCCCGGTCATGAAATTCATGTCCGCAGGAACAGCCGGGCATCATCTCAATACCCCGAGGGACCCGCAGCCCTTCCGTGGGCCTGAGGGCAAGCGTGGAAAATGACAGTGGCCCAAAGAATTCCTCCATGGTGATCTCCTCCTTGCTCTGCGAAATTCCCGTTCGGTTCAGGACAACAGCGAAGGTCTGCACAAGGATCCACAGGTCGAGTTTCCAACTCACGCGTTCCACATATTCGACGTCGAGCCCCAAACGTTCATCCCAGGGCAGGAGGTTACGTCCACTCACCTGAGCCAGGCCGGTCAAACCGGGCCGGATGAGGTGGCGTTTGCCCTGCTCGGGCGAATACCTAGGTAGGTGGCTGACGAGCAGTGGGCGCGGGCCCACAAAGCTCATCTCCCCCTTGAGGATGTTCCACAGCGATGGCAACTCATCAAGGCTGGTTGACCGCAACATTTGGCCAAAGGGCGTTATTCGGTCTTGGTCGCTGATCAGACCGTTGGTGGGGTCTGGCTGCACCATGGAACGGAACTTGTAGAGGGTGAATTCTTTCTCGTCTTTGCCGGGCCGCCGCTGGGAGAACAGCACCGGACCGCCCAGGCGTACCCGCACAAGCAGAGCGACAACACCGAGAACGGGCAGGAGCAGCAAGAGAAGCAGTCCCGCTCCTACCGAATCAATGGCTCGTTTGGTTACCAGGTAGCCGTTTGCTTGCATGAGGTCTTGGCTCATGGCCAGTCACCTGCAACAAAGTTGGTAATTGTGGTGCCTATCCGGTCCAGTTGATCGTTGGTGAGGTTCGATCCGCTGGGCAACACCACGCCCTGGTCATAGAGACGCTCGGCGGAGCCGTTAATGGACCCGTTTACTCCCGCAAAGATTGGTTGCAGGTGCATGGGCTTCCACAACGGCCGGCTCTCTATGCCGTGCTTGGCTAGGTACCCGCTCAGTTCCGCGGGTTTGAAGTGCGACTTACTTGCATCCACGGTGATCGCAGTCAGCCAGGAGTTATCCAGGCCTGATGCCCCCGCGCCTGCGTCATTGACCTGGGACTCGCCAAGGATTTTGACCCCCTCAACCTCGCAGAGGAGTTCACCGTAGAACTTGCGAACCGCACTGCGTTTGGCAACCATCTCATCCAGCCGTTGCAACTGTGCCCGCCCCAGTGCCGCAAGCAAGTTGCTCAACCGGTAGTTGTACCCAATGTGCGTGTGCTCGTAGTGCATGACCGGCTCACGTGCTTGCGTGCTCAGGTAGCGAACGTAGCTGGCAATCTCCGCGGAGTTTGTCACGAGCATGCCACCACCGGAAGTGGTCATGACCTTGTTCCCGTTGAACGAGAGAACGGCCGCGTCCCCAAAGCTCCCGGCGGCACGGCCCTGTCCCCTCGCTCCCATTGATTCCGCAGCATCAGCAAATACCGGAACCCCAAACTCTTGAGCCACCGCCAAAATGCTGGTGTAATCCGCAACCCGGCCCAGCAGGTCAACCGGAACTATTGCGGCCGCTCGCAGGCCTTGTTGGGCCAACCCAGCTAAGGCATCGTGAAGTAGCTGCGGATCCATATTGCCGGTGCCCGGCAAGCAATCAATGAAGTACGGGGTGGCCCCCGTATACGTAATTGCGAACGCCGTGGCCGCAAACGTCATTGTCGAGGTCAGGACAATGTCACCGCGCCCAACGTTCAACGCCAGCAACCCCAGGTGCAAAGCGGCGGTTCCGGATGCCAAGGCTATGCCGTGTTCCACCCCGATGTAGGCACTAACGTCTGCCTCAAACTGATCGACCTCCGGACCCAGCGGGGCAATCCAGCCCGACCGGAACGCCGCAACAACTGCCTGTTCTTCAAGGGCGCCAACATCGGGTGAGGACAACAAGATCTCGTATTTCATCCCGTGGCCTCCAACTCGCTATCCACTGCGAGCGCGCGGCCCAGGACCAACGATTTCCACGCCCCAAGGTCAAGGTCCGCAGGGGCAAGCGGGAGCGCACGGGTGTGCATGATCTTGGGGTGGAACGGACGCGCGAGTTCTTCCGTGAAACTCACCAGGTCCTCATGCATCTTCTCCCCGCTACGCAGTCCCGTAAAGATGATTTCAACGGGTTGGCCGGATAAATCAATCATCTTGTCAACAATGTCCATGATCTTGATGGGGTCGCCCATATCTAAGATCAGCACCTCTGCCTTGCGCCCAATGCCACCGGCCTGGATTACCAGTTGGCAGGCCTCCGGAATGGTCATGAAGTAGCGGGTGACATCCGGGTGCGTAACCGTTAGGGGGCGCCGCTCCTCAATCAGTGAGATGAACGTGGGGAGCATGGATCCCCGGCTACCTATCACGTTGCCAAAGCGCACCGATAGATAGGAACCCTGAAATTCGTTGGCGTACCACGCTGTCAGCATCTCCGCGTACTTTTTGGACAGTCCCAGCACGCTCGTAGGGTTGGCGGCCTTGTCCGTTGAAATGTTGATAAAGGTGCCCACACCGGCATTCCTGGCGGCCTCAAGAACGTTCCTTGTGCCCAAGACGTTGGTCTTCCAGGCCTCTTGCGGGTACTGCTCAAGCATTGGCAGATGCTTCAACGCGGCGGTGTGAAACACCACGTCTGGTTGGCGCCGGGCCAACAGTTCCATCATCGCGTTTTCATCGCGAATATCCGCAAGCACAACCTCGTCGGTGTCCAACAGGCCGTTGCCCCGGACCTTGAGCTGAGTATGTTGCAGTCCGGTCTCATCACGGTCCAGCATGATGAGCTCGGACGGATTAAACTTGCTGAGCTGCAAACTCAGCTCTGACCCGATTGAGCCACCGGCACCGGTGACAAGGACGCGCTGTCCCCTGACGTAACCGGCAATGTTGGCAACTTGAGTCTCCACCTGCCTGCGTTGAATCAAGTCCTCAATCGGAACACCTCGCAGGGTGCTCGTTGCCGCGGTGCGCGTGTGAATGAGGGCGCGCTGCAGGGTTGGGAAAACTCGCACCTCAATCCCAAGAGCGCTGGCCGTTTTGAGGATCTGACAATGCAGTTCACGGTCAATGTGTGGGATTGCAATAAGCAGAACCTTGGCCTCATGTTCCCTAGCAACCTGGTCAAGGTCCTGCAGGGTGCCTAGCACGGGAACCGTGCGAATGTACCGGTAATGATTGAATTCTGTTTCATCCAAGATTGCTACCGGGTGCAAGGGTGACTCGGGGTCCGTCAAGAGTTGATCAACCAGGTGGACCGCCATTGGGCCAGCCCCAAAAATAATCACGGGCTCTGCCACCTGCATCTTGAGGATCTTCTTTTCCATACCGGCGCGGGTAACGTACCGTACGCCGGCCATAGCAATCAGCGCTAACGGAACCGAAATCATGACGGCACCGCGTGAAACTCCCATGCGCGGCCCAACCACCAGGATTGGAATCAAAACAGCGCTGCCAACCAGCATGACGGTGACTGTTAGGGTCCGCAGTTCCTCAAACGAACCACGAATGTTACCCGCCCTATACAGGTGAGTAACGGCTCCTAGTACCCATTGCAGGACCACCGCGGCCGGCACCAAAATTAGGGTTATTAGAAAATTCATACTTGCAAAAACAAATTCGAAGCGGATTACCTCTGCCAGGGGAATTGCTACAACCCAAGCCAGAGCATCCAGAAAATACGGGCTCGAAATACCCTGTCTAAGAAATGTGTCTTTCTCATCCTCGGGGATCATCGTCGACCTTCCATGGAACTACTAGACATTAAATGCAGGGTCGGAAATTCACCATTGGTTGCCTAACACCAATGGCTGTTTGTCCCACCCTGACAAAAACCAAGAACTCCCATAGGACTAGTAATCCCAATAGGAATGGAGGCTTTCGTTTTCTGATGAGGAGCCTTGCAATGCGCGGTGATGTTGCGAGGCCCAGAATTATTGGGTCACCGAAGGCACCCTCAAACCACTTGGGTCAAGGGGCAACGGGAGATTTTAAGCGGGGTGTCTCAAACTAATAGCGAAGTGGAGACTCAAAAGGGAGAGGAAGAGCTACAGCGATCCATATATGCCTCGGTTCTCAAACGTAACTGCATTTGCAACGACGCTGAATGAACCGCGCGGACCAGCTTCTGTAAAAACCGATGCGGGCGCGGAATCAACAAATTGGGTGCCAATTGTATTTGGCCTTTGCTGCCGCTGCTGTTATCTAGTTGTGGCGGCTCATTGAGCACGCGGAGCCCACAAGCAAATCTATGTAGATTGTTGTGCCCGGTATGTGGGAGTAACTGCACAATCGTCAAATGGCTACTGGGAGAACATCTCGCACCGACAACTGGGGTAACTATACCTAGTCCCTCTAAGCTCTAATTTCATGCTCTTGAGTCTTTTAGCCGGTAAATAATTTACTGGATATTCTCAAGGTAGCCACAAAGGTTCACTAAAACCTTCCATCTACACTTATTTGATCTTCTCAGAAGGAACCCGTCATTGCAACAGATTGACAAGACCCAGAAATAGTGGGCGCTCGAAAGGATCTGGAGCCCTTGGGCTCATCTATTCAAATACACGCGCTAACCTGCACAACCACCGGAACACCTCGATTTCTGAAGGACAACGGCGCAATTACACCGCGGCAATGCGAATTGACGGATTTCCGTGGTTGGAACACCTTGCGGCTTCCAACCACGGGGATTTGCCGACTATCCCATGGGCGAATCACGGTCAGTACAGGCCTTGCTGATTCCCCGTGAGCTAATCACGGACGGTACGTGGCTTGCTGATTCCCCATGTGACAATCCAAGCCTGTACCGGTCTTGTTAACTACCCCATGAGCCAATCTCGGTCGGGGCGAGCTAGGAGCCGCGCATTGCCCAAGGCCTGCGGGAGCGTCAGGACAGTCTCACCGATGTACTCGTTGTTGACCCGCTTGATAACCAAGGCCAACTGCGCCTGACCGCTACCGTCAAGGCTCAACGGGAGGAGCAACTGCGTGCTCCCGCGGTGGAACATTGGAATAGCGGTCTTATAGTTACGCCTGGCCCGCAGGATTGCCTGCTCTTTGGCAGCGTTAGTGGCAATGATTGCCAACGGCTTTTGCTGCCGGAATAGCTCGGGGTACCGGTCTAGGTTGTCCTCAACAAAGTGCTCGGTATCCAGATAAATAGGCAGCGCCGGGTCAAAATATAGTTCCTTGGAGCTCGTCCAGTAACTTGCCAGTTGTGGGCGCGGTTCAAATACACCTGCAAGGCGGTTGTCCGAGTCTCGGGTCCAGTCAATCAACGCGTACTCATATAATGACTCTGGATGTTGGCGCCGAAAATACCCGTAAATCTCCTGCTGGTTTGGCGTCACCAACCCCGTGTTGATCGCGGCAACCTGCTCACCATCAGCACTGATCCCCTTGGCAATCTTAGCTTGATCGTTGAGCCTTAAGAACGTGTACTTGATGTAGTTCTGCAACAGCTTGTGGTCAGGACTGTACCCTTCAAGATCTTCATTATTGGTGCTGGCGGACCAGTCCTCAGGCTCGGCTAGCGCCGCAAGCACCTTGAAGTCTTCTTCACGCAGGTTTGTGAATTGCTCAAACGGTGAGCGGGGGTCAATAAGTTTGACCTCGATAGCTTGAGTTCTACCCTCGTAGTCTGCAACCGCAAACGCGACCTTATCCCCCGCGTTCAAGTTCACCCTGCCGGAGCCCTGCATGACATTGGAATAGTGCACAAAGTAGTCTTGCCCGTCTGCGTCGCAGGTAATCAGACCGTACCCACGTTGGCTCTCATACTCCTTGATCACACCCGCCACCCGGCCGCTGGTATCAATCTCTAAGGTGTGGACTGACACCCTGTTTTGACCATCGGTTTGGACTTCGACCATGACCCGTTCCCCCGGAACCAAGTAGCGGTAGCCCACCCCAGGGATGTTGGAGCGGTGCACATGCGCAGTAGTTCCGTCCTCTAGTGTGACCCGGCCAAATCCACGGTTGTCATCGAACCACGTAACTACTGCATTTTGCATTGAACTGCTGCCACCTTTGCTTAACATATGTTTGAAACTATTGCAGGCCACTCGTTGACCGCAGAGCAACTCTGATCACTAGCGTGAGCCCACTTGACCATACCCTTACCGCTTCCCATCTGGGTTGCGACCTGAATAATTCACCAATACCGCTCAGCTACTGACAGGCACGACAATAATAGGCTTTGTTTCATAGCTCCCTGCGATTCGTGCTCGAGGTCCACACGTTCAGGGCACTATTCTTAACTGCAGCACCGCGCTTAACTTGCGCGAATTCGTAGAATTGAGAAAAGAATGAACACGGCGAACCCCACCTTTGCGGGTTGGTACGAAGACCCCGAAACCAAGAGTAATCACTACTGGGACGGTTCCCGTTGGACCGGAGACACACGTCCAGCCCGGAGGCAGTTTGCGGCCCCAGCAAAGGAGCAAACCAAAGGTACCTGGTTCCTCGCTATCGGTGCGATTTTTTTGATCGGCCCGTTCACAGATGCAGAGCTTGAGCTTGGCGGCAAGGTGTTCTTTTTTGCTGCCGGAATCGTGCTAGTTGCAATTGGAATCTACATGTTCCGGGGACAGGGCCCCACTACAAAAGCGGTGCAACAACGGGTTCATTTTGAAAACCTGCAGGAACAAGAGCGCCAGCAAGCCATGCAGCAAGCGTTGCAGAACTCCGCAGCTCAATCCCAGGTTAACCAACAGTTCACGGCCCCTGCTCAACAGGGCTCAGACTCGGCCCATAGTGCCCAGGTCAACGCGATAGCAAGCCTAGAGACGGCCAAAGCCCTCCAAAATCTCCAGGCCCTGCTCTTTACTCGCACCATCACCGAAGAAGAATTTCAGGCGGCAAAGAACAAACTATTCGCCTCAAATACCAGTGATACTCAGGTAGAAATCCAAAAGCTTGCTGATCTCTACTCGGCTGGACTCATCGGGGACTATGAATTCATCGCCGCCAAAGCACGGATCCTAGGCATCTGACAGGGCGCAACCTTTGGGGGCAGGCCTGAAGCTGCCACCAAGGATCGATGGAGATTCACTCTGTGAGTGCTGCAAGAAGATGGAGCTAGGTCGGCGGGGTGAAATCTTTCACCCCGCCAATCCCGAATAGAAAGAGTAGCTTCTTGCATCAGTTAGACCACAAACTCGCCAAGAACTTTCTTCTCAGGCTTCTGCGCAAGGAGAATTCGACATCAGACTTGCTAGCGGCGCTCATTACTACAGCACCGAAACCACTTGCTCAATGGCTAGGTATAGATTCTGGAACTATGAGGGTCAAACGCGAAGTTGTGTTGGCTGATGGCAGCAGAATTGACCTACAGATTCTCAGTGGTGACGTCCCAGTTGCCCTGCTGGAGCTCAAGATCAGTGCCAGTGCCAGTGCTCACGGGAATCATTTCAATCGACCAATTCCACAGTCTCATTGAAAATGGTTGTTTCTGGGGCCCTCACACTAACGATCTCGGATCCACCACGCAGTTAGCAACGAAGCGCTAAGGTCTGGGGTTCTTGCACCTCGCTGCTAACTCGGTTGGCACCGGCGTTGGCTTGTTGCTCGGTTTAAAGCACCAAAATAGACAGGTTTCCCTGGCCGTAACCGGTGACCTCGAGTTCGAGGTCCAGGCGGGCTACATAGGCCATGACCCAGCTGGAAATATCATTTGGTAGCTCGGTCTGAGGTGGGTGCACGGTTCCGAGGCGCAGGTGCGGTGCGCCCTCCTTGTTAAACAGTGCAGAGATGACGTTGCAGACCTCATGGGTGGCCTCAAGGAACAGGTCCGTCAGTTCGCCCTGCTGGGCAGCCTCTGCGGAGACCGCGGCAGGTATCAGGGCAAGGGCCGCACTGATATGAGCGGCAGCGGGAACGTCCATCACAACAAGTGCGTTGAGCGCAAAACTGTCGGACACAAACTCGGCAACGACCGCTCCCCCGGGACCCGCCGGGTCAACCATGGGACCGCCCGTGAGCAGCTCAATGTTCCTGCCCACCAAGTTCTCCAACAGCTCACGGACCTCTTGGGCCTTAGGTAGCGGGGTTATAGCTGGCTGGCTACTGGCAAACGGGTTAGTACTCATCCCAGCACCGGATCCAGTGCTGCCTTAAAGCTCTCTGCAGAAAACGGTTTGGTAATGAGGAACAGGGCTCCGGCATCGGCAGCGATTTTACGCATTTGCTCCGAGCCCTCCGAGGTAATGAACCCAAAAGGCACCTGGCTACCGGCCTGACGCAACGCGTTCAGTGCGTCAATGCCCGTGGCATTTGGCATATTCCAGTCCGACAACACCAAGTCCGGGTTGTGATCAAGGGTCATGTCGTAAACCTCTTGGCCATCGCTGGCCTCAATGATCTCCCAGTCATACCCGGCCTGACGAAGTGTCCTAATAACAATCTGGCGCATGACGCGGGAATCATCAGCAACAAGTACAAACATGTATTTACTCCTACTTCTCGTCAGTTAAGCAACCACAGTGAGACGGACAAGGACTGCCCGCGCCACAGTAAATCTAGATCCTGAACAAATACCGACCCCGTCATATCCACCTCGGGTGTCGAAACGTGCGGGAGGCTCAGGCTTGCCGGGGCATCAATGAGTGCCTTAACGTTGCCGCCCACTACGTTGGCGATCTCCCCAAATGCATCCACCAGATCCTCGGGGGTGACTTCCTCATCCGCGGTGAGCATCAACAAATCACGCGCAATCTCATGCGCGGTAGCAGACTCGGTACGCAGAAGCGCACGGGCATTGAGGTCACCCAGGTCGGTCTGAGCAAACATGTCAACGTAGGCGCTCACCGGTGATAACAAGGTCGGCGCATCACCAACGAGCTCACGCACTCGCTCCTCACCTTGATCCAGCATTGCCGAGAACACCTCTTGGACAATCTGCAGAATCTGCTCTCGCTCAACTGCAACAGACATAACCGTCACTAGACTTCCTCCGACATTTCGGCTTCCGCAAGAGGAAGCAACCCTAAGAACTCAAGCTTTTGTGCGATGGCCTCGGGTGTAAACGGTTTGATGACATACTCGTGTGCACCTGCGGCAAGGGCCCGCACAATCTGGCCGTGCTCGGACTCCGTGGTGATCATCATCAACGTGACCGAGCGCCACTGGTCCACGGCCCGCACATGCTTAACAAACGTGAGCCCATCCATGACAGGCATGTTCCAGTCAACGCAGCAGAGGGCAATGTCCGGCTCGTTTTCCATCACGGAAAGCGCTTCCTGGCCATCTCCAGCTTCAAAAACTGTGAACCCAAGCCCGGTCAAGATCTTGGAAATGATCCGGCGCATGGTGCGGGAATCATCAATAACAAGGGCCTTCAGCATCAATTCCACGCTTTCTGGTAAATGGAACTCCGGCCCACCTGGACCCGCTTCCAAGAATCATCAAGGCCAACCGTTGTCTCCGCGGCCCCAAGGATCAGGTACCCACCGGGGCGCATGGCACCCCGGATGCGGTTCAGCACGGAAAGTTTGGTGGGCACATCAAAATAGATCAAAACGTTACGCAAGAACACCACATCAAATGGGCCATTGCCCGCCGGGGGAAGGTCCAATAGGTTATGCCGCTGGAACTTGACCATGGAACGGATTTGCGGACTAATCTCCCACTCCGTGCCGGCGCGCTGGAAATGGCGCACCAGGTTCATGGCCGGCAAACCACGGTTCACCTCAAGCTGGGTATAACGCCCCTTGATGCTGCGTTCCAACACCTGACGGGACAGGTCCGTTGCCAGGATCTCAATAATGGGTTTGGGGCTTGTGAACGCAGGCGAATCAAAGTAATCAATCAAATTCATTGCGATCGAGTACGGCTCTTGCCCCGTGGAACAGGCAGCGGACCACACCTTGAACGTTCCCAACGGGTCACGGGCAGCGCGGGTGGCAGGCAAGATGTGCTGGTTCAGGGCCATAAATGGCTGAGAATCTCGAAACCAAGACGTCTCGTTAGTTGTCAGGGCCTCCACGATCAGTTCCGAATCGGTGAACGTCAGATGCTTGCGCTTTTGACTAACGTACTCATCAACACTTAAGTCCAGCTCCCGCGCAAATCCGGCCAGGCGCGACTCAACCAGGTATTCCTTGCCGGGAGTAAGCGCGATCGCACTGCGTTGATGCACCAAATTTGCAACAAATTGAAAAGTCTCTTGAGTGATCGCCATATTAGTCTCCCCTCTGTACACGTTGCTCACGGGTAAGGCCCGTAATCGTGGAACCAAGTTCCGAAAGCGGCAATATTCGGTGCGCATACCCGGCCGTGGCTACCGCACCGGGCATCCCCCACACCACCGAGGTTTGTTCATCTTGCACAATGACCGTTCCACCGTGCTCAACGATGGCCCCGGCCCCGGCCTTGCCGTCTGACCCCATGCCCGTGAGCATGACCGACAACAACTTGGCGCCGTACACTTCAAGCGCGGAACGGAACATGACGTCAACTGACGGCCTGCAAAAGTTCACGGGTGGGTCCTGATTGAGCCGGGCCCGCACAATCCCCGTCACGTTGGTGAGCGTGAAGTGAAAGTCACCGGGGGCAATGTAAATGCCGCCCGGGCTAATTACCTGACCGTCTGCAACTTCAAACACCCTATGCGGGCCAATCCGGTCCAGCCGGGCGGCCAACTGCTTAGTAAACAGCGGCGGCATGTGCTGGGTGATCAGCATAGGCACCGGCAACGCATTGGGCATTGCCTCGATAAGTTTGGACAGCGCCTCGGGCCCGCCGGTTGAGCTACCCACAACGACCGCGTGAACAGGGTGACTCTTTTGGTCGGTGCGGATCACCGCGCGCGCTTGGCTGTGCATGGCTGAAAGGCCGGGCAGCAGCGTAGTTGCGGCGGTCCCGCGCGGCGCGCTAACACCAATCTTGGTGCGGGTAACTTTACCCGCTACCAAGGACTTGATCTTGGGGATCAGTTGCTCCGCAACAGCTTGCAGCGACTCGGTAACGGACCCCATATTCGCCGGTTTTGCTACATAGTCCGATGCCCCAGCGGTCAAAGCATCAAGGGTTGCGGTGGCACCACGCTCAGTAAGCGTAGAAAACATGATGATTGGCATCTTGAAGCCGCGCGTACGCAGCTCACGCACCGCCTCAACGCCATTCATCTGCGGCATCTCAATATCCATGGTGACCACGTCTGGGGCTAACTGCTCCACCTTGGTCAGTGCCAAGCGGCCATTGGCTGCCGTTCCAACAACCTCAAAGTTGGGGTCCGACTCGAGCACCTGAACAACTAGGCGCCGGATAACCACCGAATCATCAACAACTACAACGCGGATACTCACAGCACACCTCACTTCCTAGCTGATCAGGCTGCTAGAACCGCAGAAACATCCAAGGTGAGAAGCAGTGAGTCTGCCAGCTTGAATGCGCCGGTGACCAAGGCACGCATCTCATCCGTGAGGGTTGAAGGGGCCTGTTCAAAGTTGTCCTGCCGCAGGCTCAACACCTCACCCACCTGATCGACCAGGAGGCTGATGGACTCCCCCTCAACGTCAATGACAATCATCATCGACTCGTCCTGGGGACCCAATGCTTCCAAGCCCAACTTGGGCCGCAGGTCAATCGTGGTCACTACCTGGCCGCGCAGGTTTACCAGTCCGGCTATTCCCTTAGGCGCAAGTGGAACCGGCGTGCGGTTAAGGTGGCCCAGGGTCTCCTCGACTCGCAAGACTTCGAGACCATACAGTGCACCGGCAATGGTAAAAGTTACATACTGACGTGTCATTACACACCCACCAAGGAAGCGTCGAAGTTATCTGCGACTAGGTCATGGTCGTTGAGGGCTTGATCAAAGAATCCTGGATCCGCGGCCAACAAGACCTGCTGCACATCGAGTATTTCCGTGACGGCACCGGACAAGACAATCGAGCCCAGCAGGCCCTGATCGCGAAGTTCCGAACGCAGTGCGCCGTCATCGTTGAGGATCTCGAGGATCTCATCAACGACCATGGCAATCGACTTTGCCCCACGGGTAAAGAC
The DNA here is from genome assembly GCA_039995105.1 of Jonesiaceae bacterium BS-20. Lineage (GTDB taxonomy): Bacteria > Actinomycetota > Actinomycetes > Actinomycetales > Cellulomonadaceae. The sequence continues at coordinate 645,468 of CP146203.1, read as the reverse complement.
CACGGTTGGTTTTTGAATCTTCTGACCGGGCTCGCTAAGTTCTGCAGTACCAAAGGAACCCAATACCGACCCCAAGCGAATGATTGGCACGATCGCTTCGCGGTATTGCACCACTTCGCGTCCGCCCACCACCTCAATGCGGTCCATATCTAGGATCTCCAGGCGGGTGATGTCGGATAGTGCAATGGCCACCCGGCGGCGTGGAGACTGACCAACACCAACAACCAGGTGCTCGGTGACGCTTCCGCGGACGGCCGTGTCACTTTGGCCCGTCATACCGGCCATCTTCTCCGTAATCTCGGAGCGTAACTCTCTGCGCGCAATAGCCTGCGTATCTAGGATCAGAGCAACCTGTCCGTCCCCCATGAGGGTGGCGCCGGCGTAGATTCCAATGTTCTTAAGCGCTGAAGAAAGTGGCTTAACCACGATCTCCTCATTGTTGAGCACCCGGTCAACAATCAATCCAAAACGCTGATTATCCGCCTGGAGAACCGCAATAACGGCGGTTTGGGCTGGCTCACCCTGACTTTGTAATACCTTGGACAACCGGATCAGCGGCAAGAGGACACCGCGCAAGCGGTACACCTCGCTGTCACCGATTAACTCGATTGCGCCTTGCGTCTTGAGCGCGTCTAGGGCTACCAGCTCCTGAAGGTTGACCTGTGGAATTGCGTAGATCTCAGCTCCGCTTTGCACGGTCAGTGCGGGCATGATTGCCAGGGTCAACGGAATCCGCAGGCGCCACGTGGTGCCAACATCAACCTGTGACTCAACCTCAACCGTGCCACCGATATCTTCAATATTGGCGCGGACAACATCCATACCAACGCCGCGTCCTGAAACGTTTGTTACTTGGGCAGCCGTTGAGAACCCGGCGGTAAACACCAGATCCTGAATCTCCACGGAGGACATTAACGCCAACTGCTCGGCCGTCCTGAGACCCCGCTCAAGTGCCTTGGCACCAATCTTGTGTGGGTCAATGCCCCCGCCGTCATCGGTGATCTCAACAACCACCTGACCGCCGGCATGGTAGGCGCGTAACCGCAGCGTCCCCGCGGCGGGTTTGCCCTTGGCCACCCGGTCCGCAGGTGACTCAATCCCGTGATCGACGGCGTTACGTACCAGGTGCGTAAGCGGGTCCTTGACCGACTCGAGCAGGGAACGATCGAGTTCGGTGTCCCCACCAACCAGGTCTAGGCGCACCTCACGGTTGCAGGCCGCAGCCAGATCACGCACCACGCGTGGCATTTTGGACCAGATATGTTCGATGGGCTGCATGCGGGTCTTCATGACACCGTCCTGCAGTTCTGAGGCAATCAACGACAACCGCTGTGAAGAACGCAGCAGGTCGCCCGAGTCAAAACCAGCAAGTTGCGCAATCTGATTTCGAACCAAAACGAGCTCGCCCACCTGACGCATGAGCTCATCGAGCAGGTCAACGTCTACGCGAATTGAAGTTTCAGAAGTATGCCGGCCCGTATCCCCCGAAGTCGCTACCTGACCTTCCGCTACCTGCCGCGCTGCGACTACCGGTTCAACCGGAGCCACGGGGGCTGGTGCTGACACGGCAGGGGTAGGCATGGCAGTTGGAAGCTCGGTGACTTCAGACGCTGCATGGAAGGGCGCATCCGGTGAGGCTGCCACCGGTGTTGGCGCACCCTCGTTATCGAATACCGCTTGCAGGGCAGCCAAGGTGTGGGCCGTATCAACGCCCTCTTCCGACCCAACTTCATCGAGCCGACCCAGCAAGTCCCGAATAGTGTCGACCATCATCAGGAGAACATTTGTTGTTGGCTGGTCCATGACCCGTTTGCCATCACGCAGGTCGACCAACAGGTTTTCACCTATGTGGGCAACCTTTTCCAAGCCGCTCAGCGCGAGGAAACCGCTCGTGCCTTTGATGGTGTGGATGGTGCGAAAAATACTACTAATCAAATCACGGGAGCCAGGGTTGCTCTCAAGCGCAACGAGGTCCTGGTCAAGCTGATCGAGGTTTTCATAACTCTCAATCAAGAATTCCCGGACAATTTCATCCATGCCGTCCAATGGCCATCCTCCTCGTGATGATCAGGTAAATAACCTGACACCAACAAGATCGGCCACATCACGCACTAGTTGAGGAACTAGGACCTAGAGGATTTTTGGGCTACTTGGGGTAGACGAATCAGCGCCGGCCTGCTTGGCCGCCAGCATTGAGCTGAGCGCTTGGGCCCCTTCGGTTTTGGTCGCCGCAGACAAGGCAGCAGACTCATTGGCCGCCTTGACCGCCTCGACTACCTCGGCCCGGTGAATCTTGGTGCTACGCGGGGCGTTGATCCCAATGCGTACACCGTCACCGCGGGAATCGAGGATGACAACTTCAATGTCATCGCCGATTAATAGTTTCTCTCCAACACGTCTACTTAGGACCAGCACCGGCTAAGACTACAAGGTTTCACCCGGTGTTTGGTGCTACGAGCTGACCGTGTTTGCTTGACGCACCACGCCAACGGTTTCTATCGAAAGTCCCGAGCCCGTGACCTCGGAGTATGACATGACTACGGCATCGGGAACTTGCAACGTCACTAACCTGTAAAGCGCCGGACGCAGCGCCGGAGAACACACCAAAACGGCCGTAAACCCTAGATTCTCCGCAACCGTGCGCTGCTCAGCAAAACTGGTAAAGAACCGGTCTAACCGGGCGGGATCAAACAGTATTTGGGATCCATCCTCCCCCGGCCGCAACCCCTCAAGGAGATCCTGCTCGAGAACGGGTTCAAGGGTAATCGCACGCAGCACCCCCTCGCGCGCATACCTGGCGGCGATAGCGGGCGCGACCGAGAGCCGGGCCGCCTCAATCAGGTGTTCCGGCTCGACCGTGCCCTTGACCTTGAGCGAAAGTGCCTCATAAATTCTGGACAAATCACGGATTGAAACCTGCTCAACCAACATTCCCGCAAGGACCTGTTGGATTTGACCGAGCGAGAGCTGGTTGGGCACCAACTCCTCAACCACGGCCGGGTTGGTCTCCTTCAGGCCCTCCGTCAACATTCGCACGTCTTCACGGGTCAGGAGCCTGTCCGCATGCTGGGTGATCAAGGAGGAAAGGTGGGTGATCAGGACCGAAACCCGGTCAACCACCGTAGCCCCGGTGAGTTCTGCGGCAAAGCGCATCTCAATCGGGATCCACTTGCCGCCCAGCCCAAAGACCGGCTCACTCGTTACCGTGCCCGGCAGGGAATCTAGGTCATCACCGAGCGCCAAGACCCTGCCCACGGGCAGCTGGCCGCGTGCGACCTCGACCCCGGAAATCTTTAGGCAGTATGTGCCCTGTGGCAGCTCGACCGAGTCACGAGTGCGAACCGGCGGGAAAATGAAACCGAGGTCAAACACGACCTTGCGGCGCAGACCACGAATCCGGGCCAGCAAATCATCGTCACTCGAAGAGTTCACCAGATCAACCAGGTCGGTAGCCAAGGTGATCTCCAAAGCAGAGACCCGCATGTCCTGCATGAGCGTCTCGGGGGTGTCCTGAGCCGCAGGGTTGAGCTGTGTGCTTTGGACATCAGCGGCCTGTTGAGCTTCTTCACGCTTCGCCTTCGCCCGCATTTGGGTCGCCGCAATCAGAAGCAAAATACCAATACTCAGGAACGGAATCTTTGGCATACCAGGTAAGAACGCAAGCAGGGTGACCGCAGCGCCCGCAATGGTCAGAGCCATACGCGACTGCAGTAATTGATTGCTGGTGCTGGTGC